>NZ_JBHWGA010000034.1:7465-91383 GCF_042733315.1 Streptomyces sp. NPDC059718 | reverse complement strand
GCACCCGGGAGGGGTGCCGCGCCGCCGTTCGGAGCCGGAGGGTCAGCTGCGCCAGCTGTGCGGCGCGCTGAAGCCGGACTGCCGCTCGAGGCGGCGCCAGCCGGCCGTGGAGCGGGGCTTGACGTAGTCGGTCGCGTCCTGGCCCTGGGCCGCGGCGCGGGCGAGCAGGACAGCGGTGAGTGCGGCCAGTTCCTCGTCGCTGGCGTGGCCGCGCTCCACGCGCACGAGCGCGGCGGAGGTGCTGTCGGCAGGAGTGCTCACGGGGTTCGTCTCTCCCTTACTGGGGCGGGTTGCCGTGCTTGCGGGACGGCAGGTCGGCGTGCTTGGTGCGCAGCATCGCGAGCGAGCGGATGAGGACCTCGCGCGTCTCGGCGGGGTCGATCACGTCGTCCACCAGGCCGCGTTCGGCGGCGTAGTAGGGGTGCATCAGCTCGGACTTGTACTCCTTCACCATGCGGGCGCGCATGGCGTCGGGGTCGTCGGCCTCGGCGATCTGGCGCCGGAAGATCACGTTGGCGGCGCCTTCGGCGCCCATGACGGCGATCTCGTTGGTCGGCCAGGCGTAGGTGAGGTCTGCGCCGATCGACTGGCTGTCCATGACGATGTAGGCACCTCCGTACGCCTTCCGCAGGATCAGCGAGATCCGCGGCACGGTCGCGTTGCAGTACGCGTACAGCAGCTTGGCGCCGTGCCGGATGATGCCACCGTGCTCCTGGTCGACGCCGGGCAGGAAGCCGGGGACGTCCAGAAGGGTGATGAGCGGGATGTTGAAGGCGTCGCACATCTGGACGAAGCGCGCGGCCTTCTCGCTGGCCTCGATGTCGAGGACGCCGGCGAGCGAGGCGGGCTGGTTGGCGATGATGCCGACGACCTGGCCGTCGAGGCGGGCCAGGGCCACGATGATGTTGGTCGCCCAGCGCTCGTGGATCTCCAGGTACTCGCCGTCGTCGACGAGCTCCTCGATGACCTGGTGCATGTCGTACGAGCGGTTGCCGTCGGCCGGGACGATGTCCAGCAGGACGTCGCCGCGCCGGTCGGCCGGGTCCGCGGCGGGGACCGACGGGGGGTTCTCACGGTTGTTCTGCGGCAGCATCGACAGCAGGTAGCGGACCTCCTCCAGGCAGGTCTGCTCGTCGTCGTACGCGAAGTGCGAGACACCGGAGACCTCGGAGTGGACGTCGGCGCCGCCGAGCCCGTTCTGGGAGATCTTCTCGCCGGTGACGGCCTGGACCACGTCCGGGCCGGTGATGAACATCTGCGAGGTCTCGCGGACCATGAACACGAAGTCGGTCAGGGCCGGGGAGTACGCGGCGCCGCCGGCGCAGGGGCCGAGCATCACGGAGATCTGCGGGATCACACCGGAGGCGCGGGTGTTGCGCTGGAAGATGCCGCCGTAGCCGGCGAGCGCCGAGACGCCCTCCTGGATGCGGGCGCCGGCACCGTCGTTGAGCGAGACCAGCGGGGCGCCGGCCGAGATGGCCATGTCCATGATCTTGTGGATCTTGCTGGCGTGGGCCTCGCCCAGCGCGCCGCCGAAGATCCGGAAGTCGTGGGCGTACACGAAGACGGTCCGCCCGTGGACGGTGCCCCAACCGGTGATGACCCCGTCGGTGTAGGGCTTCTTCGCCTCCAGGCCGAACCCGCTGGCGCGGTGCCGGCGCAGCGGCTCCACCTCGTTGAAGGAGCCCTCGTCGAGCAGCAGCTCGATGCGCTCGCGCGCGGTGAGCTTGCCCTTGGCCTTCTGGGCCTGGGTCGCCTTCTCGCTGGGGCCGAGCCGGACCTGCTCGCGGATGGCGTGCAGTTCCGCGACGCGCCCGCGGGCGTCGTTCGCCGGCTGCGCGGCCTCTTCGGCCCCTTCGGCCTCGGCGGGCTGGGTCGGCACCTCGTCCAAAACGCTCATGACATCGACCATACGAGCGGAGGGCCGTCATAATCGGCGTCGACTTCGTACAGTGTCCGGACCCGCTTCATGGAGCATCTGGACAGAACCAACACAAGAAAGGCCCCGCACGGCACGTGCGGGACACTTTCTTTGTAGCGGTCGTCCACCCGGACGCAACGGGACCGCTACCTTCCGGATACCGCCTCGGCCAGCGCAAGGACACGCCGGGCGTCATCCACATGGAGGTTCTCGATCATGCGGCCGTCCACCGTGACCACCCCGCGGCCCTCGGCCACGGCCTCCTCGAAGGCCTCGATGATGCGCCGTGCCCTGTCGGCCTCCTCCTGCGACGGGGCGAACACCCTGTTGCAGACCTCCACCTGCCTGGGGTGGATGAGGGTCTTGCCGTCGAAGCCGAACTGCCGGCCCTGGACGCACTCGGCCTCGAAGCCGGTCTCGTCCGTGACGTCGTTGTAGACACCGTCCAAAATCACCTTGCCGGCCTCGCGCGCACCCAGAAGGGCGAGGGAGAGTCCGGTGAGGAGCGGGGCCCGGCCCGGGACGTGCTCGGCGTGCAGTTCCTTGGCGAGGTCGTTGGTGCCCATCACCAGGACGCCGAGCCGTTCCGAGGCCGCCGCGATGGCACGGGCGTCCAGCATCGCGCGCGGAGTCTCCACCATCGCCCAGATGGCGGTGTGGTCCGGGGCGCCGGCGGCCTCCAGGGCCCGCTCGATGGCGTGCACGGTCGCGGCCGAGTCCACCTTGGGGACGACCACGGCGTCGGGGCCCGCCTCCGCGGCGGCCCGCAGGTCGTCCTCGTGCCAGGGGGTGCCGGGCGAGTTCACCCGGATGGTGACCTCCCGGTACCCGTACTCCCCCGAGGCCGCCGCCGCGGCTACCCGCTTGCGGGCGTCGGCCTTGGCGTCCGGCGCGACGGAGTCCTCCAGGTCGAGGATGAGCGCGTCGGTGGGGAGGGTCTTCGCCTTCTCCAGGGCGCGCTCGTTCGCGCCGGGCATGTAGAGGACGGAGCGGCGCGGCCGCAGGATCGCATCGGTCATCGGTTCTGCTCCTGCTCCTTGTAAGCGGCCTCGTACGCCTGCGCCAGCTCCGGGTCGCGGGCGGCCAGCGCCTCCGCGAGCTCGACGACGACGTGGCACTGCTTCACCGTGGCGTCGTCCTGCATCTTGCCGTCGATCATCACCGCTCCGGTGCCGTCACCCATGGCGTCGATGACCCTGCGCGCCCAGGCGACGTCCGTCGGCGCCGGGGAGAAGACCCGCTTGGCGATGTCGATCTGCACCGGGTGCAGGCTCCACGCCCCGACGCAGCCGAGCAGGAAGGCGTTGCGGAACTGGTCCTCGCAGGCGGTGGTGTCCTTGATGTCGCCGAAGGGCCCGTAGTACGGCAGGATCCCGTGCGCGGCACAGGCGTCGACCATGCGCGCGATCGTGTAGTGCCACAGGTCCTGCTGGAAGGTCAGCCGCGGCAGCTCCATATCCGCGTCCTTGGGGTCCTCCCGCACGAGGTACCCGGGGTGCCCGCCGCCGACGCGGGTGGTCTTCATGCGGCGGCTCGCCGCGAGGTCGGCCGGGCCGAGGGAGATGCCCTGCATCCGGGGGCTGGCCCCGGCGATCTCCTCGACGTTCGCCACGCCCGTGGCGGTCTCCAGGATCGCGTGGACGAGGATCGGCCGCTCGATGCCCGCCTTGGCCTCCAGTTGGGCGAGCAGCCGGTCGACGTAGTGGATGTCCTCGGCGCCCTCCACCTTGGGCACCATCACGACGTCGAGCTTGTGGCCGATCTCGGTGACCAGGGTCAGCAGGTCGTCCAGCGCCCACGGCGAGTCGAGGCTGTTGATCCGGGTCCACAGCTGGGTGTCGCCGAAGTCGTGGGCCTTGGCCGTGGCGACCAGCCCGGCGCGGGCGGCCTCCTTGCGGTCGGCCGAGACGGCGTCCTCCAGGTTGCCCAGCAGGACGTCCACCTTGGGGGCGATGGAGGGGACCTTCGCGGCCATCTTCTCGTTGCTCGGATCGAAGAAGTGGATCATCCGCGACGGCCGGAACGGTACTTCCCGTACGGGGGCCGGGGCCCCCACGGCCAGCGGTCGGAAGAAGTCCTTCGCGGAACGCATGCGGTCTCCCGGGGTTCGAGGGTGGGGAGCGTACGGCGCTCACCTTATGATCCGCGGGACCCTCGCGTTACTGGTCGGTACGTGTGCCGTTGGTCACCGGTCGGCCACGGACGGCAGACGGTAGGTCAGGTCCGGCTCGCCCTCCTCGTTCGCGGTGCTCTCGCTGCCGGGGACGGCCCGGAAGCCGTGCCGTTCGTAGAACGCGCGTGCCGCGGCGTTGCGCCGGAAGACGTGCAACGACAGTGGGCCGTCCGGGTGGTGGCGCACGACCTCGTCGAGCAGCCGCGAGCCGATGCCGCGTCCGCGTGCGTCGGGCCGCAGGTAGAGGTGCTCCAGCCAGTCGCCGTCGAGCGCCGCGAAGCCGGTCGCGGCACCGGTCGCGGTCTGCTCCGCGACCCACACCCGGCACTGCTCCAGGACGACGTTCGCGACCCACCACCGGGTCTGCTCATCGGTGTGCAGCCGGGGCAGCCAGGGCATGGCGGCCGCCCGGGAGGCGAGGAAGACCGCGGTGATCGCGTCCGCGTCCGCGGCCTGTCCGGGCCTGATCCGTATCGCTGTGTCATCGGTCACGCGATGACCGTACGCCGGGAGCGGGAGCGTGATCGAATGGGTTTCTCCGCCCCGGGAAGGACGAGCCCCATGACCGCCGCGACCGTGCATTCGCTGACCTGCTACCCCGTCAAGGGCTGTGCCGGCGTGCCCCTGGACGGCGTCGCCGTCGGCGCGACCGGTCTGGCCCACGACCGTACGTTCATGGTGGTCGACGCCGCCGACGGGTCCTTCCGCAGCCAGCGGACGCTGCCGCGGATGGCCGTGCTGCGCGCGGACGTCACCGACGACGGCAAGCACCTGGCGCTGTCGGCGCCCGGCGCCGGGGAACTCACGCTGGAGGTGGCGTACGCGGGGCCGCCGCGTGAGGTCGTCCTGTTCGACCGGCCGCTGGGACCGGCGGTGGACCAGGGCGAGGAGGCCGCGCGCTGGTTCTCCGAGGCGCTGGGGGCGCCCTCCCGCCTGGTGCGCGTGCGCCCGGGCTTCGACCGGGACGGCTGGGGGGAGCACCCCGGCAAGGTCAACTTCGCCGACGCCCACGCCCTCTCGGTGGCCTCGCTGGCCTCGCTCGACGACCTCAACCGGCGCATCACCGAGCGTGGCGGCACACCCGTGCCCATGGACCGCTTCCGCCCCAACATCGTGGTCGCCGGCTGGAGCGAGCCCCACACCGAGGACCGGGTGCGGCTCATGGACGTCGGCACCACCCGGCTCGGCTACTCCGTCCGCGCGATGCGCTGCTCCGTGCCGCTGGTCGACCAGGGGACCGGCCGTACGGCCGGCCCGGAGCCGGTGCGCACCCTGGCCGGCTACCGGCGGGAGCCGGAGTACGGCAACAAGGTGAGCTTCGCGATGAAGGCGGCGGTGCTCCGGCCGGGCACGATCGCGGTGGGCGACCCGGTGGAGGTGCGGGCCTGGGCGTGACCGCCCTCCCGGTCGGCCGCACGGAAGCCGGCCGTGGGACCGCCCGCGGCTCGGCCGGGACCGGGCCGCGGGCGGCTCATCCGGCGAGGGTCAGCAGCCGCCGCAGTTGTAGTACAGGACGTCCCAGTGGTTGCCCTCGTCGGCGTAGATGTTGCCCGAGCCGGAGCGGTACTGGGGGGCGCCGTCACCGCGCAGGCCGATGTAGGTGAAGGCGCTGTGGATGTAGTTGGTGACGCAGCTGTTCTTGCCGTAGTCGAGCTTGTAGCCGTTCCAGTGCGAGTAGGTGCCGCTCGCGTGGCCGGTCTCGGTGCCGCCGGTGATGTTCAGGGCGCAGCCAGTGGCACCCTTCAGGGTGACCGCGCCCTGGGCGGTCGCCTGGTTGAGCTGGTCGAAGGACGTGCAGGTCGCGTTGTTGCGGTTGGAACAGCCACCTGACGAGGACCAGGTGATCCCGGCGTTGCGGAACATCGTCGTGGCCTGAGCGTGCGTCAGTTTGGTGACGGCGTAGGCGTCGTGGGACGCGGCGAGACCGACGCCGGGGGCGAACAGCACTCCGAGCGCGAGGACGAGTGCGCTCAGGACGGAGCGGAGCTTCATGGGGATTCCTCCTGCTGGTGACCGTGCTTCCGGTGGGGCGGCTGTGCAGCTGGAGCAGGTGGAGCAGGAGGAGTGTGCCCGGCGTTCTACGCGCGTATGCACGGCAGTTGGGCCGCCTTGGACGGGGACGCGGACGCGGTCGGTGCCGTGTCCGCGTCCGCGTCCGCGTCGCTCATCGGCCGGCGGCCGTCAGTCGTTCCGGCGCGGCTCCACGCCGGCGCGCAGCAGCCCGTACGCGTACGCGTCCTCCAGGGCCTGCCAGGAGGCGGCGATGACGTTCTCGCCTACACCGACGGTGGACCACTCGGAGATGCCGTCGGAGGTGGAGACCAGTACCCGGGTGATGGACTCCGTGCCGTGCTTGCCCTCCAGGATGCGGACCTTGTAGTCCACCAGCTCCAGCTTCGCCAGCTGCGGGTAGGTCCGCTCCAGCGCCACGCGCAGCGCGCGGTCCAGCGCGTTGACCGGGCCGTTCCCCTCGGCGGTGGCGACGATGCGCTGCCCGTCGGCCCACACCTTGACCGTCGCCTCGTTGGCGTGGGTGCCGTCGGGGCGGTCCTCGACGATGGCGCGCCAGGACTCGACCCGGAAGTAGTGCAGCGGGCGGCCCTCGACCTCCTCGCGCAGCAGGAGTTCGAAGGAGGCGTCGGCGGCCTCGTAGGTGTAGCCCGCCAGTTCGCGCTCCTTGACGCGCGCCACGACCCGGCCGATCAGCTCGCGGTCGTCACCGAGGTCGATGCCGAGTTCCTTGCCCTTGAGCTCCACCGAGGCACGGCCCGCCATGTCGGAGACGAGCATGCGCATGGTGTTGCCGACCAGTTCCGGGTCGATGTGCTGGTAGAGGTCGGGATCGACCTTGATCGCCGAGGCGTGCAGCCCGGCTTTGTGGGCGAAGGCCGAGATTCCCACGTACGGCTGGTGGGTGGAGGGCGTGAGGTTGACGACCTCGGCGATGGCGTGCGAGATGCGCGTCATCTCGACGAGGGCGCCTGCGGGAAGGACCTTGCGGCCGTACTTGAGCTCCAGCGCCGCCACGACCGGGAAGAGGTTGGCGTTGCCGACCCGCTCGCCGTAGCCGTTGGCGGTGCACTGGACGTGCGTGGCGCCCGCGTCGACGGCGGCGAGGGTGTTGGCGACGGCGCAGCCGGTGTCGTCCTGGGCGTGGATCCCCAGACGGGCGCCGGTGTCGGCGAGCACGGTGCGGACGACGGCGGTGATCTGGGCGGGGAGCATCCCGCCGTTGGTGTCGCACAGGACGACGACGTCGGCACCGGCCTCGTGGGCGGCGCGCACGACCTCCTTGGCGTACGCCGGGTTGGCCTTGTAGCCGTCGAAGAAGTGCTCGCAGTCGACGAAGACCCGGCGACCCTGGGAGCGCAGGTGGGAGACGGTGTCCCGGACCATCTCCAGGTTCTCCTCCAGCGTGGTCCGCAGGGCCAGCTCGACGTGCCGGTCATGGGACTTGGCGACCAGGGTGATGACCGGTGCGCCCGACTCCAGAAGCGCCCTGACCTGCGGGTCCTCCGCCGCATTGCCGCCGGCGCGGCGCGTGGCGCCGAAGGCCACCAGCTGGGCGTGCGACAGGTCCAGCTCGGCGGCGGCGCGGGCGAAGAACTCGGTGTCGCGCGGGTTGGCGCCGGGCCAGCCGCCCTCGATGAAGCCCACCCCGAAGTCGTCCAGGTGCCGGGCGATCGTCAGCTTGTCGGCGACGGTGAGGTTGATGCCCTCGCGCTGCGCGCCGTCGCGCAGCGTGGTGTCGAAGACGTGGAAGCTGTCGTCCAGTACGGCCGTCATGGTTCGTTCCAACTCCTGTCGGGTGAGTGGTTCCGGAAGACCGGGCTCCACTTGCCCCCATCTTCCCTCGCGCTGCACCGCCTCCGGCACGGGTGGGCCGGGAAACGAAAAGACCCCTCGCGGGTGCGAGAGGTCTGCGCGCGGGTCTGGGACACGGTGGTCGCTTCCGCGGTGGTCTGCGGTTCGGCGATCACTGAGGACCGGCGCGCCTGCTGCCGATAATCATGGCGAACGAGGGCACATCGGCAGTCTGCCACAGGACCCGCGGGCGTGGGACACGGTCTCAGGATGCGGGCACCCGGTCGGCGGCGGGCCGGCCGTCAGGCGGCGGGCGCCGGGGTGAGGGCGTCGTCCAGGAACTCCTTGACGTGCTCCAGGGCCTGCTCGCGGTCCAACCCGGGCAGCCCGATGACCAGGGGCACGCCGAAGCCGTCCAGCAGCGCCCTCAGCCGTACGGTGAAGCGCTCGGGATCCAGGGGCCGGAAGTCGCCGCGCGAGATGCCCTCGGCGAGCAGGGCGACCAGGTCGCGGTGCCAGACCAGTTCGAGATCGAGCTGGCGGTGGAGCACCTCCTCGGCGGCCGTCGTCCTGTTCCAGATCTCGGACCAGAGCGTCCAGCGCGGGTCGCGGCGCCCGTCGGGCAGGTACAGGTCGATGACGGCGTCGAGCCGTTCCCGGGGAGCGGTGGGGCTGCCCAGCACCCGCCGGCGCTCGGCGGCGAGCTGCTCCTCGCTCCATTCGAGGGTCTGCAGCAGCAGCTCGTCCTTGCTGCCGAAGTAGTAGAGGACGTGGCCGCTGCTCATGCCGACCTGCCGGCCGAGGCCCGCGATGGTCAGCTCGGCCAGCCCGCGCTCGGCGATGGTCGCCATGGCGGCGGCCATCACGTCCTCGCGGGGCTGCTTGAGCCGCCGCCGCGGGCGGGCGGGTCCGGTCACTGTTCCTCCGGGGCGGTCACACCTGGGGCTGCTGCTGGGTGATGCAATGAATACCACCACCGTGGGCGAAGATCGTACGAGCGTCCACCAGCACGACCTGCCGCTGCGGGAGGAGCCGCTCGAAGACGGCCTTGTTGACCTCGTCGGCGGGGTCGTCGAAGCCGCACAGGATCACGGCGCCGTTGCAGAGGTAGTGGTTGACGTAGGAGTAGTCGACCAGCTCGCCGTCCACCTCCTGGACCTGGGGCGCGGGCAGCTCCACGACCTCCAGCGGCCGGCCCTTGGCGTCGGTGGCGGCCCGCAGCAGGGACGCGACCTCCCGGGAGACGGCGTGGTCGGGGTGGGCCGGGTCCTGCTGGCTGTGGACGACGACCACGCCGGGACGGACGAAGGCCGCCACGATGTCGACGTGCCCGCGGGTGCCGAAGCGGCCGTAGTCGGCGGTGAGACCGCGGGGCAGCCAGATCGCCTTGCGGGTGCCGAGGAAGGCGTGGACCTCGGCCTCCACCCGCTCCCTGGTCCAGCCCGGGTTGCGGCCCGGGTCGAGCTGCACGGTCTCGGTGAGCAGCACGGTGCCCTCGCCGTCGACGTGGATGCCGCCGCCCTCGTTCACGAAGGACGTGGCGTAGCGGGCCGCGCCCGCGCGTCCGGCGACGAAGGCGCCGATCTCCGCGTCGTGCCCCCAGGCCGCCCACTCCTGGGCGCCCCAGCCGTTGAACGTCCAGTCGGCGGCCGCGAGGCGTCCGGCACCGGTCAGGAAGGTCGGGCCCATGTCGCGCATCCAGGCGTCGTCCAGCGGCGCCTCCGCGACCGTGACCTGCGCGCCGCCGGAGCCGAGCAGCTCCCGGGCGCCGGCGGCGTCCTCGGGCCGCGCCACGACGGTCACCGGCTCGAAGCGGGCGACCGTCCGGGCCACGGCGGCCCAGGCCGCGCGGGACACGGCCAGGTCCTCGGCGCCGTCGAAGGTGACGCTGGGGGACGGCCACGCCATCCAGGTGCGGGTGTGCGGAGCCCACTCGGGCGGCATCGCGTAGCCGTCGGCGGCGGGGGTGGTGGGCATGGTGCTGGTCCTTGTCACAAGAAGTAGAGACGGCTGAGCGACACCTGTTCCGCGGGCTCGGAGCGCAGCGGGTCGCCGTCGAGCGTCACCAGGCCCGTCCCGCCGTCCACGTCGACCTGCCCGGTGCGGGAGTTGAGGACGAGGTCGGCCGGGCCGATGCCGCGGGTGCCGCGCACGGCCACGCGGCGGCGCCGGGTGGGCATCCGGTCGTGCTCCAGCTCCAGGGCGGGCCGGGCGACGAACGCCACGGACAGGTCGGCGGCGGTCGCGCCGTGGGCCCCGAACAGCGGGCCGAGGACGAGCGGTTCGCAGGTGTCGGTGGCGGCGCCCGGGTCGCCGGTGACCCCGTACGCGGGGAAGCCGGACTTGAGCACCATCTGCGGCTTCGCGCCGAAGTACTGCGGCCGCCACAGCACGATGTCGGCGAGCTTGCCGACCTCGATCGAGCCGATCTCGTGGGCGAGGCCGTGGGCGATCGCGGGGTTGATGGTGAGTTTGGCGATGTAGCGCAGCACGCGGGCGTTGTCGTCGTCCGGGCCGTCCCCCTCCAGGGGGCCGCGCTCGGACTTCATCTTGCCGGCCATGGCGAAGGTGCGGCGTACGGTCTCACCGGCCCGGCCCATGCCCTGGGCGTCGGAGGAGGTGATGCCGATCGCCCCCAGGTCGTGCAGCACGTCCTCGGCGCCCATCGTCCCGGCGCGGATGCGGTCGCGGGCCATCGCGGCGTCGCCCGGCAGGTCGGGCTTGAGGTCGTGGACGGAGACGATCATCCCGTAGTGCTCGCCGACCGCGTCGCGGCCGAAGGGCAAAGTGGGGTTGGTGGAGGAGCCGATGACGTTGGGCACGCCGGCCATCTTCAGGACGTTGGGGACGTGCCCGCCGCCGCAGCCCTCGATGTGGAAGGCGTGGATCGTGCGGCCCTCCAGCACGCGCAGGGTGTCCTCCACGGACAGGCACTCGTTCAGGCCGTCGCTGTGCAGGGCGACCTGGACGTCGTACTCCTCGGCCACGCGCAGCGCGGTGTCCAGGGCGCGGGTGTGGGCGCCCATGTCCTCGTGGACCTTGAAGCCGCACGCCCCGCCCTCGGCGAGCGCCTCGACCAGCGGCGCCGGGTCGGAGGACGAACCGCGGCCGAGGAAGCCGATGTTGACGGGCCAGGCGTCGAAGGAGTTGAACGCGTGCCGCAGCGCCCAGGGCGAGTTGACGCCGACGCCCCACACGGGCCCGAACTCCTGGCCGATGATCGTGGTGACCCCGGAGGCGAGCGAGGCCTCCATGATGCGCGGGGACAGCAGGTGGACATGGGTGTCCACGGCTCCGGCGGTGGCGATCAGCCCCTCGCCGGACACGATGGAGGTGCCCGTGCCGACCACGACGTCCACCCCGTCGAGGGTGTCGGGGTTGCCGGCCCGGCCGATGGCGTGGATGCGGCCCTCGCGGATGCCGATGGACACCTTGCGGATGCCGACGGCCGCGTCGATGACCAGCACGTTGCTGATCACCACGTCGCAGGTCTCGCGGACGGCGGCGGCCTTGAGCGCCAGCCCGTCGCGGGCGGTCTTGCCGAACCCGGCGAGGAACTCGTCCCCGGGCCGCTGGGAGTCCGACTCGACGCGGACCACCAGGCCCGAGTCGCCCAGCCGGACCCGGTCCCCGGCACGCGGCCCGTGCACGGCGGCGTACTCGTACGGGTCGATGCTCATGACCGCGCTCCCAGGTATCCGCAGGCGGCGGCCCGCCGCAGCGCCTCCGCCTTCGCGCCGGGCGCGTCGAGCGGACCGTCGACGAGTCCGGCGAAACCGATCACCACACGGTCGCCGCCGACCGGGATCAGCCCGACCTCCCGCGCCTCCCCCGGCCCGAAGCGCACGGAGGAACCGGCCGGCACGTCCAGCCGCATGCCGTACGCCGCCGAACGGTCGAAGTCCAGCCGGGGGTTGGCCTCGAAGAAGTGGAAGTGCGAGGTCACGCTGACCGGTACGGAGGCGGTGTTGAGCACGGCCACCACCACCTCCGGGGGCCGCTCGGGGTGGGCCGGGCCGGGCAGCACGGCGCCGGGGGCGTCCGCCCCCAGCGAGCCCCCGCCGATCGGGTCCGTGACCACGGCCAGCCGGGACCCGTCGTCGAAGACGGCCTCCACGTGGACCTCGGTGACGACGTCCGCCACGCCGGGCAGCACGTCGCCGGGGCCGAGCACGGCACGGCCGGCCTCGACGGCCTCCGCGAGGCGTGCGCCGTCCCGCGCGGCCTCGCAGACCGTGTCGGCGATCAGGGCGGTGGCCTCGGGCACGTTGAGCCGCAGCCCGCGCGCCCGGCGGGCCCGGGCCAGCTCCGCGGCGCCGAACAGCAGCAGCCGGTCGCGTTCGGTCGGGGTGAGCCTCACGCCTCCGCACCTCCCACATCGATCACCGATTAGAGCACCACTCTAAACCTGAAAGCCACCCGGGGGAAGTATTGACCTCGGCCCGGGGTCGGAGGAAATTGAGTGGCGTTCAAACTTTCCCGGCACGGCAAGGGAGCCCGCCATGCAGATCGAACAACGCGGAGTGGACACCGTCCCCGATGAGGAACGGACCAGTCGCCCCCGCGACCTGGTCAGCATCCTGCTGGGCTCCAACCTCGCGCTGGGCGTGATCGTCTTCGGCTGGCTCCCGGTCTCGTTCGGCCTCGGCTGGTGGGCCTCCGTCACGTCCCTGATCCTGGGCACCGCGGTCGGCACGGTGCTGGTCGCCCCGCTCGCGCTGGTCTCGCTGCGCACCGCCACCAACCTCTCCACGAGCAGCGGTGCCCACTTCGGCGTGCGCGGCCGGCTGCTCGGCTCGGTCATCGGCCTGCTCCTGTCGCTCGGCTACACCGCGCTGACCCTGTGGGTCGGCGGCGACGCCGTCGTCGGCTGCCTCGGCCGGCTCGTCGGGCTGCCGGCCGGCGGCTGGAGCTACGCCGTGGTCTACGCCCTGCTCGCGGCCTGCACCGCCACGTCCGCCGTCTTCGGCTACCGGATGCTGCTGCGGCTCAGCCGTGCCCTGTCCATAGGGCTGACGGTACTGCTGGTCATCGGGGTCCTCGCGTACGCGGGGGACTTCACGACGGCCGCGCCCGCCGGCACGGAGTACCTGCTCGGCGGCTTCTGGCCGACCTGGCTGCTCGCCACGGTCTCGGCGGGCCTGAGCGGGCCGATCGCGTTCATCACGCTGCTGGGCGACTACACGCGCTACATATCGCCGCGCCGCTTCTCCCAGCCGCGGGTCTTCCGGGCCACCTGCGCCGGGCTCGTCGCCGGACTGCTCGTGCCCCAGCTCTTCGGCACCTTCACCGCGCTCGCGGTGGGGGCCGGCGAGGACTACGCGGGGCCCCTCGTCGCGGCGGCGCCCGCCTGGTACCTGGTGCTGCTGCTGGCCAACGCGTCGGCGGGCTCGGTGGGCAACGCGGGGTTGATGCTCTACAGCATGGGCCTGGACCTGGACGCGATCCTGCCGCGGGCGACGCGCACGCAGGCGACCTACGTGGTGGCCGCGGTCTCCACCGCACTGGTCTACTTCGGGCACTTCGCCTGGGCCGCGCAGGACGCGATGACCTCGTTCGTCCTGCTGCTCACCGCCGTGGGCACCCCGTGGGCGGTCGTCACCCTCATCGGATTCGCCCGGAGCCGGGGCCGCTACGACGCCGACGCCCTCCAGGTCTACAACCGGCGCAGCCGCGGCGGTCTGTACTGGTACCGCGGCGGCTGGAACGTGCAGGCCACACTCGCCTGGGCGGCGGGGTCCGGCATCGGGCTGCTCGCCGTCGACACCCCGGCGTACAGCGGGCCCCTGCTGTCCATGACCGGCGGGATCGACCTCAGCTTCCTGATATCGGGTGCCGTCACGGCCGCGGTGTACCTCGTGCTCAACGCGGGCCGCCCGCACCCCGTGCCGCCGGCGCGGACCCCGGAACGGGTCGCGGTCACCGTGTGAGGCGGGGCGGCTCCCCCGCCCGGCCCCGCCGTCGCGCCGACAGGTGTACGGCGCCGCCCGGGTCCTGCCCGGCGCGGCGCCGTACGGGGGCGGCGGGCGGTCAGCGGCCCAGAGGGTGCATCCAGCCGTGGGTGTCGGGGGACTGGCCGGTCTGGATGTCGAGCAGCGCCTTGCGCAGCTTCATGGTCACCTCGCCCGGCTTGCCGTCACCGACGGTCCAGTCCGCGCGGGTGGACTTCACGGAACCGACCGGTGTGATGACGGCCGCGGTGCCGCAGGCGAAGACCTCGGTCAGCGATCCGTCCGCGTTGCCGTTCTTCCAGTCGTCCACGCAGATGCGGCCCTCGCGGACCTCGTAGCCGAGGTCGGCGGCGATGCGCAGCAGCGAGGCGCGGGTGATGCCGGGGAGGAGGGAGCCGGTGAGCTCGGGGGTGACGATCGTGTTCCCGTACACGAAGTACAGGTTCATGCCGCCCATCTCCTCGATCCAGCGGCGCTCGATCGCGTCGAGCCACACGACCTGGTCGCAGCCGTGCTCGATGGCCTGGGCCTGGGCGACCAGCGACGCGGCGTAGTTGCCGCCGGCCTTCGCGGCGCCGGTGCCGCCGGGCGCGGCACGGACGTACTCCTCGGAGAGCCAGACGGAGACCGGCTTGACGCCACCGGGGAAGTAGGCCCCGGCCGGGGAGGCGATGACCATGAACAGGTACTCGTTGGCCGGCTTGACGCCGAGGCCGACCTCGGTGGCGAACATGAAGGGACGCAGGTACAGCGACTGCTCGCCCTGGCTGGGCACCCACGCCTCGTCCTGGGTGACGAGCGCGTCGACGGCGGCGAGGAAGGTCTCGACGGGCAGCTCGGGCATGGCCAGGCGGCGGGCGGAGGCCTGGAAGCGCTCGGCGTTGGCCTCGGGACGGAAGGTGGCGACGGACCCGTCGGGCTGACGGTAGGCCTTGAGACCCTCGAAGATCGTCTGCGCGTAGTGCAGCGTCATGTTCGCCGGGTCGATGGAGAGCGGCGCGTACGGGACGAGCTCCGCGTCGTGCCAGCCACGGCCCTCGGTCCACCGGATCGTCACCATGTGGTCGGTGAAGTGGCGGCCGAAGCCGGGGCTGGCGAGGATCGCCTCGCGCTGCGCGTCGGGCAGCGGGCGCGAGGAGGGCTTGAGCTCGATCGTGGGCGTCGTCATCTGTCGTGTCCTTCGCGTCAGGGTCAGGGCGGACCGCACCCGCCGTCCCGAGGTGCTAGGACGTCCGAGTTCCCCCTCGCACAGCGGCCCCACCGCTGATTATCGCAGCGGCGGGGCCGGGGACATACATGCGCGGCCCGAGAGGTCATGGTCAGTCGTGGAGCGGTCACTGACCGGCCGGGCCGACTGGCGGAGGCTAACCCGGCGGTCAGCCGGCTACTCGCGCGGCGAGCGCGTCGCCGATCTCGGAGGTGCTGCGCGTCCCGGAGCGCTCGGCGAGGTCCGCGGCGACGGCGGCCTCGATCCGCTCGGCCTCGGCGGTGTAACCGAGGTGCCGCAGCAGCATGCCGACCGAGAGCACGGTGGCGGTCGGGTCGGCCTTGCCCTGGCCGGCGATGTCCGGGGCGGAGCCGTGGACCGGCTCGAACATCGACGGGAACGCGCCGCCCGGGTTGATGTTGCCGCTGGCGGCGAGGCCGATGCCACCGGTCACGGCGGCGGCCAGGTCGGTGAGGATGTCACCGAAGAGGTTGTCGGTGACGATCACGTCGAAGCGCTCGGGCTGGGTGACGAAGAAGATCGTCGCCGCGTCCACGTGCAGGTAGTCGGTGGTGACCTCGGGGTACTCCTCGCCGACCTTGTCGAAGATGTTCTTCCACAGGTGGCCGGCGTGCACGAGGACGTTGTTCTTGTGGACCAGCGTCAGCTTCCTGCGGGGGCGCGCCTGGGCGCGGGCGTAGGCGTCGCGCACCACGCGCTCGATGCCGAACGCCGTGTTGAGGCTGACCTCGGTGGCCACCTCCTGCGGCGTACCGGTGCGCAGGGAGCCGCCGTTGCCGACGTACGGGCCCTCGGTGCCCTCGCGGACGACGACGAAGTCGATGCTGGGCTCGCCGGCCAGCGGACCCTTCACACCCGGGAAGAGCCGGGAGGGCCGCAGGTTGACGTGGTGGTCGAAGGCGAAGCGGAGCTTCAGCAGCAGCCCGCGCTCCAGGACGCCGGAGGGCACCGACGGGTCGCCGACGGCGCCGAGCAGGATCGCGTCGTGGGCCTTGAGCTGTTCCAGCTCCGCGTCCGGCAGGGTCTCGCCGGTCTCGTGCCAGCGCTTGGCGCCGAGGCTGTACTCCTTGGTCTCCA
Source organism: Streptomyces sp. NPDC059718 (assembly GCF_042733315.1). Taxonomy (NCBI): domain Bacteria; kingdom Bacillati; phylum Actinomycetota; class Actinomycetes; order Kitasatosporales; family Streptomycetaceae; genus Streptomyces; species Streptomyces sp. NPDC059718. The sequence goes on along the minus strand of NZ_JBHWGA010000034.1, from coordinate 75,229 downwards.
GCTTCACGTCCTGCGGAAGCACGGCGGACAGGACCTTCAGGCCCTCGGCCACCACCTCCTGGCCGATTCCGTCGCCGGGGATCACTGCGAGACTGATGCTGCGAGACATGGCGAGAACCCTACTCTGCCGTCCATGGAATGACACATGATGTCCGCATGGCGGACGCCTCCTGTACCCGCCGGGTGCTGTTCACCCGTATGACCGTGCTGAGTTGGCGGCGGAAGGGAATTCCCTGTCCATGGACACTCCACGCATGGGCATCGACGAGGACCTCGCCGGCCGTCTGAGCATGGCGGAGCAGCACGCCTGGCTGCGGGAGCGGCACTCCCGCAGACGGGTGATCCGGGGCGGTGTCGCGGCCACCGGGATCGTCGCCGGGGCCGGTGTGCTGGGCGCGTCCGCGTACGCCGGGAGGGAGCCGGCCGCGGTCCACGTGGACGGTGCGCTGGTGGCCCCGTTCGGGCGGCACCTGGCCTTCGGCGCCGACCCCGGGACCCAGATGCGCGTCTCCTGGCAGGTGCCGCTGCCGGTGCGGGGGCCGTTCGTCCGGGTGGGGTTGCGGCCCTGGGACCTCGGGCAGCGGATCGAGGCCGAGGTGCGCCCGCTGCACACGGCGGCCCTCGGCAAGGAACTGCCCGCGGTGGAGCAGTACTACCTACACGCGGCGCTCGACGGGCTGCGCCCCGGCACCACGTACTACTACGGCGTGGGACACCGGGGCTTCGACCCCGCGTCGGCGCCCGCCTACGCCACGATCGGCTCCTTCGCCACCGCCCCGGACCCCGGGCAGCGCCGGTCGTTCGTGTTCACGGCCTTCGGCGACCAGGGTGTCAGCTACCACGCCCTGGCCAACGACAGTCTGATCCTGGCTCAGAACCCCGCGTTCCACCTGCACGCGGGCGACATCTGCTACGCCGACGACTCGGGCCGGGGCGAGGAGGGCGACACCTACGACGCGCGTGTGTGGGACCAGTTCCTCGCCCAGACCGAGAGCGTCGCCTCACGCGTCCCGTGGATGGTCGCGCTCGGCAACCACGACATGGAGGCCTGGTACTCCCCCAACGGCTACGGCGGCCAGGAGGCCCGCTGGTCGCTGCCGGGCAACGGCCCGGACCCGGCACGGCTCCCCGGCGTCTACTCCTTCGGCTACGGCAACGTGGCGGTCGTGGCGCTGGACGCCAACGACGTGTCGTACGAGATCCCGGCCAACCACGGGATCAGCGGCGGCCGGCAGACCGCCTGGCTGGACCGGCGGCTGGGCGAGCTGCGGGCGCGGCGCGGCGTCGACTTCGTCGTCGTCTTCTTCCACCACTGCGCCTACTCGACCACCAGCGCGCACGCCTCCGAGGGCGGGGTGCGCGAGGCCTGGGTGCCGCTCTTCGAGAAGCACCGGGTCGACCTGGTGGTGAACGGGCACAACCACGTCTACGAGCGCACCGACGCGGTGCGCCGCGACGCCGTGGGCAAGGACGTCCCCATCGGGGCGACCACACACCCCGAGCGGGACGGCATCGTCTACGTCACGGCGGGCGGCGCCGGGAAGAGCCTGTACGCCTTCCCGGTGCCGGACAGCCACGAAGGGCACGTCAAGGACCTGGACAGCGTGGAGACCTACCGCTGGGTGAAGGGTGCCCACAAGGCCACGGAGACGGTGGAGTGGTCACGCGTCCGCTACACCGGCCACTCGTTCCTGGCCGTGGAGTCGCAGCCCGCGCCGCCCGGTGGGACGGCGCGGCTGGTCGTCTCGGCGCTCGCCGAGAACGGCAGACGGATCGATCACTTCACCATCGCGCGGACGGCCAGGTAGGCCAGGCGTCGCAGACGGCGGAGGGGATGGGGAACGGAGTGGCCGGTCAACGCGGCTCGTGTCCCGTCGATCCGCCGTTGTCACGGCGGTCCAGGGCGCGCTGGAGGGCTTCGGCGGCGTTCTTGCGGGCGGTCTCGTCCATGGTGAACAGCTCCCGGAGAAGAAGAGAGGGTTGTGTCGCCATAGAACGGGGCGGGGAGCGGCGCTGCAGGGGGTGACCTGCCACAGGCGCGCGGCTGTCCGCCGGTCGCTGGTGGAGCGAGACGTTCGGCTCCTACAAAGCTAGGACAGCTCCGCCGATCTGTCTCCACAATTACTCGGACTTCCTACTATCTGAGACGGCGAAGGCCCGGCACCCCACGGAATCGGGGGTACCGGGCCCTGCCCCTTGCGGGCTCGTCCGGGTGACGCGGAGGTCAGCCCATGTGCGGGTAGCGGTAGTCGGTCGGGGGCACCAGGGCCTCCTTGATCGACCGGGTCGACGTCCAGCGCATGAGGTTCTGCGCCGCACCCGCCTTGTCGTTGGTGCCGGAGGCGCGGCCGCCGCCGAACGGCTGCTGGCCGACCACGGCGCCGGTGGACTTGTCGTTGATGTAGAAGTTGCCCGCGGCGAAGCGCAGCCGCTCCATGACGTGGGCGACCGCGGCGCGGTCACGGGCGACGACCGAGCCGGTCAGCGCGTACGCGGCGACCGATTCCATCTGGGTCAGCATCGCCTCGAAGGCGCCCTCGTCGGCGTCGTCGTAGACGTGGACGCCCAGGACCGGGCCGAAGTACTCCTCGCGGAAGATCTCGTTCTCCGGGTCGGAGGAGGCCAGCACGGTCGGCCGGACGAAGTAGCCGACGCTGTCGTCGTAGGTGCCGCCGGCGACGACCTCGACGGTCGGGTCGGCCTTGGCGCGGTCGATGGCGGCCTTGTTCTTGGCGAAGGCGCGCTCGTCGATCACGGCGCCGATGAAGTTCGACAGGTCGGTGACGTCACCCATGGTGAGGCCGTCGACCTCGGCCGCGAACTCCTCCTTGAAGCCGTTCTCCCACAGGGAGCGCGGGATGTAGGCGCGGGAGGTGGCGGAGCACTTCTGGCCCTGGTACTCGAAGGAGCCGCGGGTCAGCGCGGTCTTCAGCACCGCCGGGTCGGCCGAGGGGTGGGCGACGACGAAGTCCTTGCCGCCGGTCTCGCCGACGATCCGCGGGTAGGAGCGGTACTTGTCGATGTTGTTGCCGACCGTCCGCCACAGGTGCTGGAAGGTCCGGGTGGAACCGGTGAAGTGGATGCCGGCCAGGTCCGGGTGCTCCAGGGCGACCTCGGAGACGGCGATGCCGTCGCCGGTGACCAGGTTGATGACGCCCTTGGGCAGCCCGGCCTCCTCCAGCAGCTCCATCAGCAGCACGGCCGCGTGCGTCTGGGTCGGGGAGGGCTTCCACACCACGACGTTGCCCATGAGGGCCGGGGCGGTCGGCAGGTTGCCGGCGATCGCGGTGAAGTTGAAGGGCGTGATCGCGTAGACGAAGCCCTCGAGCGGGCGGTGGTCGAGGCGGTTCCACACACCCGGGGAGTTGGCGATCGGCTGCTCGGCCAGGATCTGGCGGGCGAAGTGCACGTTGAAGCGCCAGAAGTCGACCAGCTCGCAGGGGCTGTCGATCTCGGCCTGCTGGGCGGTCTTGGACTGGCCGAGCATCGTGGAGGCGGCGATCGTCTCGCGCCAGGGGCCGGCCAGCAGGTCGGCGGCGCGCAGGATGATGGCGGCGCGGTCGTCGAAGGACATGGCGCGCCAGGCCGGGGCGGCGGTCAGCGCGGCGTCGATCGCGTCGCGGGCGTCGTCCTGCGTGGCGTTGGCGTAGGTGCCGAGGCGGGCGCCGTGGTTGTGCGGCTGCACGACGTCGAAGCGCTCGCCGCCGCCCATCCGCCGCACGCCGCCGATGGTCATCGGCAGCTCCACCGGGTTCCCGGCCAGCTCCTTCAGCTTCGCCTCCAGCCGGGCCCGCTCCGGGCTCCCCGGGGCGTAGGAGTGCACCGGCTCGTTCACCGGGGCGGGGACCTGGGTCACAGCGTCCATGGAAGACATCTCCTTGTGTCCTTGTGGGGTCGTGGGCTCAGCGGGTGGGGAGGAAGGACCGCAGGAAGAAGGCCAGGTTCGCCGGCCGCTCCGCGAGGCGCCGCATGAAGTACCCGTACCAGTCTGCGCCGTACGGGACGTAGATGCGCATGCGCTCGCCCTCGTCGGCCAGGCGCCGCTGCTCGGCGGTGCGGATCCCGTACAGCATCTGGAACTCGTACGAGCCCTGCTTGCGGCCGTGCCGGTGGGCGAGCTCCTGGGCGATGGAGATCAGCCGCGGGTCGTGGGAGCCGATCATCGGGTAGCCCTCGCCCGCCATCAGGATCTTCAGGCAGCGCACGTAGGCGCGGTCGACCTCGGCCTTGTCCTGGTGGGCGACGGTGGCGGGCTCCTTGTAGGCGCCCTTGACCAGGCGCACGCGGGAGCCGGCGACGGCGAGGTTGCGGGCGTCCTCCTCGGTGCGGAAGAGGTACGACTGCAGGACGGCGCCGGTGCCGGGGTGGCGCAGGCGCAGGTCGGCGAGGATCGCGAGGGTGGAGTCGACCGTGGTGTGGTCCTCCATGTCGAGCGTGACGGTGGTGCCGATCTCGCTCGCCAGGTCGGCGACGGGACGGACGTTCTCCAGCGCGATGTCGTGGCCGCCGGCCGGCAGGGCCTGCCCGAAGGCCGACAGCTTGACGGAGACCTCGGCGCGGGTGCCCAGGCCCTCGGCCTTCAGGGCCTCCAGCAGCCGCAGGTAGGCGTCGCGGGTCGCGAGCGCGGTCGCCTTGTCGGTGACGTCCTCACCCAGGTGGTCGAGCGTGACCTCCAGGCCGGAGGCGGTCAGCGACCGCACGGTCTCCATCGCGGGCGCCAGTTCGTCACCCGCGATGAAGCGGTTCACCACGGGGCGGGTGATCGGCGCGCCCGCGACGACGCGGCGCATACGGTCGCTGCGCGAGGCGGCGAGCAGCACGGGACCCAGCACGGTCTCCTCCTGGAGGAAGGGCTGCCCAGGGGGCAGGCAGCGTCGCCGTGAAATCTAGGATCCACCTACCCCGCCCGCCATCGACAGCTGTCACGCATCCGATCGGCATCCCTCATACAGATGTATGAGGGACAATGGCGGCGTGCGCGGTGACTACCAGGAGCTGGTCGACGAGGTCTCGGCGCTGCTCGGCGCCCCCGCGACCCTGGAGGACCGCGACTTCCGGCTGATCGCCTTCGGCGCGCACGACAGCGACGACGACAGTGCCATGGACCCGGTGCGGACCCGGTCGATCCTCACCCGCCGCTCCACCGCCGAGGTCCGCTCCTGGTTCGAGCGCTTCGGCATCGCCCGCGCCACGGCCCCGGTCCGCATCCCCGCCGCCCCCGACGCCGGGGTGTTCCGGCCCCGGCTGTGCCTGCCGGTGCGGCACGGCGGCGTCGTCCACGGCTACGTGTGGCTGCTGGACACCAGCGGGCACACCGACGCCCAACTGGCCGCCGCCATGGCGGTCGCCGCCCGCATCGGCGCGCTGCTGGCCGCCGAGTCCCGCGCGGGCGCCGACGCCGGCCGGGCGCTGGGCGATCTCCTCGGCTCCGTCCCCGGGCCCGGCCGCACGGCCGCCCGCGAGGCGTTGCGGGCCGCGCTCGGCCCGGACGCGGACGAGGCCCACGCGGTGGTGTGCGTCCTGCCCTGGCCGGGCGGCGAGGACGGCGACGCCCCGGGACCGCGCGGTGTGCCGGGCGCCGCCGCGCTGTGCGTGGTGCCGCCGCAGGAGACCGCGGGTGAGACGCACCGGGAGCCCCCGGTCGCGGCGCTCGCCGCCCTGGTACGGCTGCGCTCGACGACGATGTCGGGGCCCGCGCTCACGGCGGCCGCGCGGCTGATGGAGGGCAACGGCCAGGCGGCGGAGCCGGACGCGCGGGCCGGGATCAGCGCCCCGCGCCAGGGACTCGCCGAGCTGCCCGAGGCATGGCACGAGGCCGTCTCCGCGGCCCGCGCCGCCCGTGCCCAGCCCAGGCTCGGACGCACGGCGGAGTGGCAGGCGATCGGCCCCTACCGGATGCTGGCCGCACTGCCCACCGGGGCGGTGGACCCGGCGGTGCGCCCGCTGCTGGACCCCTCGCACGCCGACCTCGCACGTACCGCCGAGGTGTACCTCGACCGTGCGGGGCAGGCCGGGCGCGCCGCCGCGGAACTGCGGATACACCGCCAGACGCTCTACTACCGGCTGTCCCGCGTCGAGCGGCTGACCGGCCTCGACCTCGACGACGGGGAGGACCGGCTGCTGCTCCACATAGCCCTCAAGACGGCCGGGCTCGGGGGCTGATGGGACTGTTGCCGACCCGAGGGGGCACAAGTAACGTGGCGCGAGGCCGTTGGGGGGCTTGATCAACACGCACTGGACGCGGGTGACCCGCGCGTCCCGCGCGGACACCGCGGAGCGAAACAAGGGGATCAGGAGCCGGTGACTCATTCCACGGAGGCCCACGGACGCGAACGCCCAGCGCTGTGGAGGACACCGCCGGCCGTCCCCGGCAGACCGCGCCCCGACCGCAGACTGCTCCTGGCCGGGCTGCTGTTGGTCGTGTCGCTGGCCGCCTTCACCGCGCTGTGCCTGTCGATGCCCGTGCCCATGGCCGACATGCAGGTCTACCGTGCCGAGGGCGCGGCCGCCGTCGACGGCACCGACCTGTACGGCTTCACCGTCACCGAGTGGAAGCTCCCCGCGACCTATCCGCCCTTCGCCGCGCTGCTGTTCGTACCGACGACGTGGCTGCCCGTACCGCTGCTGAAGGTGGCCTTCATGGGCGGCAACCTGCTGCTGCTCGGGCTGCTGGCGCACCTGTCCTGCCGGGCGACGGGCTGGCCGCGCGCCCGCGGCTCGCGCTGGGTGGTGGTGGTCCTGGCGATGGCCCTCGGGCTGTGGCTCGAGCCGGTCTTCCAGACGATGCTGTACGGCCAGATCAACCTGCTGCTCACGGTGCTGGTGCTGTGGGACCTGAGCAGGCCGGACGGCGCACGCGGCAAGGGCATCGCGATCGGCGTGGCGGCCGGCATCAAGCTCACCCCGGCGATCTTCGCCGTCTACCTGCTGCTGACCGGCCGGCGCAAGGAGGCCGCGGTCGCCGCAGCCGCCTTCGCCGGCACCACGCTGCTGGGTGCGCTCGCGCTGCCCGGCGCGACGGTCGACTACTGGACCCGCTGCCTGTTCGACACCAGCCGGATCGGCAAGGTCTGGATCGTCGACAACCAGTCCCTGCAGGGCCTGGTCGCCCGGATGCTGCACACCGCCCACCCTGGCGCCGTGTGGGCGGTCGCCGCGTTCGTGGTGGCCTGCGCGGGGCTCGCGGTCTCGGTGCGGATGGGCCGGCTGGGCCGGGAGGCCTGGGGCGTGGTGTGCTGCGCGGTGACGGCACTGCTCATCACGCCGATCAGCTGGTCGCACCACTGGGTGTGGTGCGTGCCGATGCTGATCCTGCTCGCCGCCGAAGCGCCCCGCTGGGCGCTGCGGGTGGCCGCGGTGGCCTTCCTGGCGCGCACGCTGTGGATCGTGCCGAAGGCCGGTGACCTCGATCTGCACCTGGCGTGGTGGCTGCAGCCCTTCGCCTCCCCGTACCCCGTGCTGGGTCTGGTCTTCCTGGCGGCGGTGGCGCTGCGCTTCCGGCCCGGCTCCCCCGCGATGGCGGCGCTGACGGCGAAGGGGCGGCCGTCCCGGATCGCCCGGGTCGGCCGCCCCCAGCGGAGCGAACCGGCCGTCAGTCCTCGAGATTGACCGCGCGGGCCGAGCTCGCGCCGATCTCCTCGGCGATCTCGGCCAGCACCGGCGCCGGGATGGCGGTGTCGACGGTCAGCGCGACCAGCGCCTCGCCGCCGGCCTGGTCACGGGCGACCTGCATGCCCGCGATGTTGACGCCGGCGTCGCCCAGGATGCGGCCGATGGTGCCGACGACGCCGGGACGGTCGGTGTAGCGCAGGAAGCCCATGTGGTCGGCGAAGACCAGGTCCACGTCGTCGTCGCCGACGGCGACGATCTTCTGGATGTGCTTGGGGCCCGCCAGCGTGCCGGAGACGGCCACCTCGGTGCCGTCGGAGAGGGTGCCCCGCACGGTGACCAGGTTGCGGTGGTCGGGCGACTCGCTGCTGGTGGTGAGGCGGACCTCGACCCCGCGCTCCTGCGCGAAGAGCGGGGCGTTGACGTAGCTGACGGTCTCGTCGACCACGTCCTCGAAGACGCCCTTGAGGGCGGAGAGCTCCAGCACCTTCACGTCGTGCTGGGTGATCTCGCCGCGCACCTCGACGTCGAGGCGGACCGCGACCTCGCCCGCGAGGGCGGTGAAGATCCGGCCGAGCTTCTCGGCGAGCGGCAGGCCCGGGCGGACGTCCTCGGCGATGACACCGCCCTGGACGTTGACCGCGTCCGGCACCAGCTCACCGGCGAGCGCCAGGCGCACGGAGCGGGCGACGGAGATGCCCGCCTTCTCCTGGGCCTCGTCGGTGGATGCGCCCAGGTGCGGGGTGGCCACGACGTTGTCGAACTGGAAGAGCGGCGAGTCCGTGCACGGTTCCTTGGCGTACACGTCCAGGCCGGCGCCGCCGACCCGGCCCTCCTTGAGCGCGGCGGACAGCGCCTCCTCGTCCACGATGCCGCCGCGGGCGGCGTTGACGATGCGGACGTGCGGCTTGACCTTGCGCAGCGCCTCCTCGCCGATCAGGCCCACGGTCTCCGGGGTCTTGGGGAGGTGCACGGTGATGAAGTCGGAGACCTGCAGCAGTTCGTCGAGGCTGAGGATCTTCACGCCCATCTGGGCGGCGCGCGCGGGCTGGATGTAGGGGTCGTACGCGACGATCTTCATCCCGAAGGCCGACATGCGCTGGGCCACCAGGGCGCCGATGCGGCCGAGGCCGACCACGCCGAGGGTCTTCTCGGCGAGCTCGACGCCGGTGTACTTGTTGCGCTTCCACTCGCCCTGCTTCAGGGCCGCGTTCGCCGGGGCGATGTTGCGGGCCACGGCGATCAGCAGGCCGCACGCCAGCTCGGCGGCGGTGACGATGTTGGAGGTCGGGGCGTTGACGACCATCACGCCGGCCTTGGTGGCCGCGGAGACGTCCACGTTGTCCAGGCCGACGCCCGCGCGGGCCACGACCTTGAGCTTGGAGGCTGCGGCGATGGCCTCGGCGTCCACCTTGGTGGCGCTGCGGATCAGGATGGCGTCGGCGTCGGCGATCGCGCTCAGCAGTTCTCCCCGGTCGGCGCCGTTGCAGTGCCGGATCTCGAAGTCCGGCCCGAGGGCGTCAACGGTGGCGGGCGACAGCTCTTCAGCGATGAGTACGACGGGGTTGCTCACGTGAGTCCTCACTAGTCCCTGGTCTACGGCCGCGTCCCGACGGCCGAAGGCGGTGGAGAGGGATGGCATGCCGCGTGGAAGACGCACGACGCTGTGAGCCTGACGCGCTTGTTAATGGAGTGTATCGGCGGCGGGCCCGGCATCCTGCGCCAACGTGGAAGGATCACCCGCACGAGGGTGTACGGGGTGGCCAAAGCCGCCGGTCCCGGGGGCGCGGCGCCCCCGGGACCGTTCCGACCGCGGTGCGGAGGACTTACGCCTCCTCGTCCACCCAGCTCATGAGCTTGCGGAGCTTCTTGCCGGTGGTCTCCAGCAGGTGGTTCTCGTCGGCCTTCTTGTACTCGTTGTACCGGGGCAGGCCCGCGTTGTACTCGGCGATCCAGTTGTTGGCGAAGGAGCCGTCCTGGATCTCACCGAGGATCTTCTTCATCTCCGCCTTGGTGGCGTCGGTGATGATGCGGGGACCGGTGACGTAGTCACCCCACTCGGCGGTCTCCGAGATCGACCAGCGCATCTTCTCCAGGCCGCCCTCGTACATCAGGTCCACGATGAGCTTCAGCTCGTGCAGGCACTCGAAGTACGCGATCTCCGGCTGGTAACCCGCCTCGGTCAGCGTCTCGAAACCGGCCTTGACCAGCGCCGCCGTACCACCGCAGAGCACCGCCTGCTCACCGAACAGGTCGGTCTCGGTCTCCTCGGTGAACGTCGTCTTGATGACGCCCGCACGGGTGCCGCCGATCGCCTTGGCGTAGGACAGCGCCAGCGCGAAGCCGTTCCCGGTCGCGTCCTGCTCGACGGCCGCGATGCACGGCACGCCGCGGCCCTCCTCGTACTGACGGCGCACCAGGTGACCCGGGCCCTTGGGCGCGACCATGCACACGTCGACACCGGCCGGGGGCTTGATGAAGCCGTAGCGGATGTTCAGGCCGTGACCGAAGAACAGCGCGTCGCCGTCCTTCAGGTTGTCCTTGACGGACTCCTCGTAGACCCGCGCCTGGATCGGGTCCGGGACCAGGATCATGATGACGTCGGCCTCGGCCGCGGCCTCGGCGGGGGTCACCACGCGCAGGCCCTGCTCCTCGGCCTTCGCCTTGGACTTGGAGCCCTCGTGCAGGCCGACCCGCACGTCCACACCCGAGTCGCGCAGCGACAGCGCGTGCGCGTGCCCCTGGCTCCCGTAGCCGATGACCGCGACCTTGCGGCCCTGGATGATGGACAGGTCGGCATCGTCGTCGTAGAACAGCTCGGCCACTTCGGGTCTCTCCTTGGTGATCTGGGGGTTGCCCACACACTACGTCCGCGGGCGGAATCAAGTTTTACGGTCTCGCTATGCGGTCCGGTCGAGGGCGCGCAGGGAGCGGTCGGTGATCGAGCGGGCGCCGCGGCCGATCGCGATCGTGCCGGACTGGACGAGCTCCTTGATGCCGAAGGGCTCCAGCATCTTCAGCATGGCCTCGAGCTTGTCGGCGCCGCCGGTGGCCTCGATGGTGACCGCCTCGGGCGAGACGTCCACGGTCTTGGCGCGGAACAGCTGGACGATCTCCACGATCTGGGAGCGGGACTCGTTGTCGGCGCGCACCTTCACCAGGACGAGTTCGCGCTGGACGGCGGCGGACGGCTCCAGCTCGACGATCTTCAGGACGTTGACCAGCTTGTTCAGCTGCTTGGTGACCTGCTCCAGCGGGAGGTCCTCGATCACGTTCACCACGATGGTGATGCGGGAGATGTCGGCGTGCTCGGTGGTGCCGACGGCGAGGGAGTCGATGTTGAAGCCGCGCCGGGAGAACAGGGCGGTGATCCTGGCCAGGACGCCGGGCTTGTTCTCCACCAGGACGGAGAGCGTGTGCTTGGACATGTCGCGTCGTTCCTCTGCTTCTCTCTCGGTCCTCAGTCGTCCGCGGCGTCGCCGAAGTCGGGGCGGACGTCACGGGCGGCCATGATCTCGTCGTTGGAGGTGCCGGCGGCGACCATCGGCCACACCATGGCGTCCTCGTGGACGATGAAGTCCACGACGACCGGGCGGTCGTTGATGGCGTTGGCCTTCTCGATGACCTCGTCCAGCTCGTCGGGGGACTCGCAGCGCAGGCCGACGCAGCCCATGGCCTCCGACAGCTTGACGAAGTCCGGGACGCGGGTACCGGTCGGCGGGGTCTGGCTGACGCCCTGGTGGGAGCCGCGGCCGGCGTTGGTCTCGCCGGCGTGCAGGACGGTGTTGGAGTAGCGCTCGTTGTAGAAGAGCGACTGCCACTGCCGGACCATGCCCAGGGCGCCGTTGTTGATGATGGCGACCTTGATCGGGATGTTGTTCAGCGCGCAGGTGACCAGCTCCTGGTTGGTCATCTGGAAGCAGCCGTCGCCGTCGACCGCCCACACCGTGGCGCCGGGCCGGCCGGCCTTGGCGCCCATGGCCGCGGGGACGGCGTAGCCCATCGTCCCGGCGCCGCCGGAGTTGAACCAGGTGTTGGGCCGCTCGAAGGAGATGAACTGCGAGGCCCACATCTGGTGCTGGCCGACGCCGGCCGCGAAGAGGGTGCCCTCGGGGGCCAGCTCGCCGATCCGCTGGATGACCTGCTGCGGGGACAGGCTGCCGTCGGCGGGCAGGTCGTAGCCGAGCGGGTAGGTGTCGCGCAGCCCGCTCAGCAGCTTCCACCAGTCGGCGTAGTCGCCGCGGCGGCCCGCCTCGTGGTCGGCCTGGACGGCGACGATCAGGTCGGCGATGACCTCACGGGCGTCACCCACGATCGGCACGTCGGCGACGCGGTTCTTGGAGATCTCGGCCGGGTCGATGTCGGCGTGCACGATCTTGGCGTACGGGGCGAAGGAGTCGAGCTTGCCGGTGACGCGGTCGTCGAAGCGGGCGCCGAGGGCGACGATCAGGTCGGCCTTCTGCAGGGCCGCGACGGCGGAGACCGAGCCGTGCATGCCGGGCATGCCGACGTGCTGGGCGTGGCTGTCGGGGAACGCGCCCAGCGCCATGAGGGTGGTGGTGACCGGGGCGCCGGTCAGCTCGGCCAGGATGCGCAGCTCGCCCGTGGCGCGGGCCTTGAGGACGCCGCCGCCGACGTACAGCACGGGGCGCTTGGCCTCGTTGATCAGCCGGGCGGCTTCACGGATCTGCTTGGCGTGCGGCTTGGTGACCGGGCGGTAGCCGGGCAGGTCGGCGGTGGGCGGCCAGGAGAACGTGGTCTGCGACTGCAGGGCGTCCTTGGCGATGTCGACCAGGACCGGGCCGGGGCGGCCGGTGGAGGCGATGTGGAAGGCCTCGGCGATGGTGCGCGGGATGTCGTCCGCGTCGGTGACGAGGAAGTTGTGCTTGGTGATCGGCATCGTGATGCCGCAGATGTCCGCCTCCTGGAAGGCGTCGGTGCCGATCGCCTTGGAGGCCACCTGGCCGGTGATCGCGACGATGGGGACCGAGTCCATGTGGGCGTCGGCGATCGGGGTGACCAGGTTGGTCGCGCCCGGGCCCGAGGTCGCCATGCAGACGCCGACCTTGCCGGTGGCCTGCGCGTAGCCGGTGGCGGCGTGGCCCGCCCCCTGCTCGTGCCGGACCAGGACGTGGCGCACCTTCGAGGAATCCATGAGCGGGTCGTACGCGGGAAGGATCGCACCACCCGGGATGCCGAACACCGTGTCGGCACCGACCGCCTCAAGAGAACGAATGAGGGACTGGGCGCCCGTGACGCGCTCGGCGGGAGTGGGCTGCGGCGCGGCGCCGCGGGCCCGCGGCTGCGGGTGGTGGGCCCCGGTGGCCTGCTCGGTCATCTGGTTCTCATCTCTCAGGAGTTTGAGGGTGGAGAGGGCGGTATGTCTGGATCCCAGGCAACAAAAAACCCCTCGTGCCGGCAGGCAAGCGAGGGGAGCGCGTCGGTGCGTTCCACGAGGCGGTCAGGGGCCCCGGGTCAGCCGACGCGCTTTCCAAGTACGAGAATTCGGGTGCGCATGGGACTGACCTTCCTCCTCGCGAGCGGGGAGTGTCAAGCGGGTGGGACGGGCGTCTCATTATTTGAGCGTAGCTCGTCCGCCTTGCGTGTGCCGCGCACGGAGATCCGGCTGCTGCCGAGCGGGACCGGCCCATCGGGCACCGGGTAGCCCCCGCGGGTCAGCGAGGAGCGCAGCCGGTGCTCGTCCAGCGGCCCCGAGAATGCCATGCCCTGACCGTGGGTGCAGCTCATCTCACGCAGGACCAGCACCTGCTCGGGACGGTCCACGCCCTCGGCCACCGAGCGGATCCCGAGGTCCTCGGCGATGCGCAGCAGCCCCGCGGTGATCTTCCGCAGCCGTGGTGACTCCACGACGCCCTCGGTGAGCCCCCGGTCCAGCTTGAGCACGTCGACGGGGAGCCGCCGCAGCGCGTTCATGGGCGCGTAGCCGCTGCCGAATCCCTCCAGGGAGATGCGCACCCCGAGCCGGCTCAGCGCGGTCAGCCGTCGCTCCAGCTCGTCCAGGGAGATCCGCGGGTCCTGGTCGCCGATCTGCAGGACGAGGGAGTCCGGTGGCAGCCCGTGCCGTTCGAGCAGGGCCTCGACGTCCTTGGTGGGCAGCTCGCGGTGCATCAGGCGCCGGGTGGACAGCCGTACGGCGACGGGGACCGGGCAGCCCGCGGCGCGGCGCAGCGCGGCCTGGCCGACCGCCTCCTCCAGCAGCCAGCGGGCCAGCTGCGCGGTGCGGTCGGTGTCCTCCGCGACCCGCAGGAACTCCGCGGGGGTGAAGAGGATGCCCTGCGCGGAGCGCCAGCGGGCCTGGGCCTCGACCGCCGTCACCTCGCCGGTGCCGAGGTCGACCACGGGCTGGTGGAGCAGGGCGAACTCGCCGTCCCGCAGGGCCGTGCGCAGCCGCCCCGCGAGCTCGGCCCTGCGCACCACCTCGGCCTGCATGGCGGGCGCGTACATCTCGACCCGGCCCTTGCCGGCCTGCTTGGCCCGGTACATCGCCAGGTCGGCGTTGCGCAGCAGCTCGCCGGCGCTGACCCCGGGGTCGGCGAAGGCCACGCCGATGCTGGCGGCCACCCGGACCTCGGTGCCGTCCACCCGGTACGGCTCGGAGAGGGCGGCGCGGAGCCGGTCGGCGACCTCGTGGACCTGGTACTCGCGCAGATGGCGGTCGGCGCTGGTGCCGCAGATGAGGGCGGCGAACTCGTCGCCGCCCAGGCGTGCGGCGGTGTCGCCGGCGCGCACCGAGTCCCGCAGGCGCCGCGCCGCCTGGACGAGGAGTTCGTCGCCGGCCTGGTGGCCGACGGTGTCGTTGACCGCCTTGAAGCCGTCGAGGTCGATGAAGAGCACCGCCGTGGTGCCGGTGTCGCCGTCGCCGGCCCGGCGGCCGCCGATCGCCTGGCGGATCCGTTCGGTGAACAGGGCCCGGTTGGGCAGGTCGGTGAGCGGGTCGTGCGAGGCGTTGTGCTGCAGCTGGGCCTGGAGCCGGACGCGCTCGGTGACATCCCGGCTGTTGAAGATCAGGCCGCCCTGGTGGCGGTTGACGATCGACTCGACGTTGAGCCAGCTGCCGTCACCGTGCCGTATGCGGCATTCGATGCGGGTGGCGGGCTCCTCGGCCGCGTGGGCGGCCAGGAAGCGGCGCACCTCGTGCACCACCCGGCCCAGGTCCTCGGGATGGATGTGGGTGGCGAACTCGGTGCCGACCCACTCCTCGGGATCGCAGCCGTACACACCCTTGGCGGCGGGGCTCACGTAGCGCAGCACGCCGGTCGGCGAGGCGATCATGATGACGTCGCTGGAGCCCTGCACGAGCGACCGGAAGTGGTTCTCCTTCTGGGCCAGCTCCTGGGTGAGGGCCATGTTGTCCAGCAGCATGATCCCTTGGCGCACGACCAGGGCGAGCACCACGGTGCAGCCGGTGAGGAGCACCACCCGGTCGCTCTTGCGGCCGTCGATGACGTTGTAGAGGATGCCGAGCACGCAGACCGCGGCGGCCAGGTACGGGGTCAGCGCCGCCAGCGAGCCGCTCACCCGGCGGCCCTGCTCCTGTTGCCGTTCCGCCGTCGCCCGCTCCGCCGCGACCCGCTCGCCGACCCAGGGGGCGTAGGCGAGCAGCATGCTGCCGGCGAACCATCCGGCGTCCAGGATCTGGCCGGAGGTGTAGTGCTCGCGCAACAGGGGCGAGGTGAACAGCGCGTCGCACAGCACGGTCAGGGCGAGGGAGGCGATGGCGGTGTTCACCGCCGCCCGGTTGGCCGAGGAGCGCCGGAAGTGCAGCGCCAGCACCATGCTGACGAGCATGATGTCCAGCAGCGGGTACGCCAGGGACAGGGCGATGCGCGCGGTGCTGCGGCCCTCCCACAGGGCCGTCTGGGCCAGGGCGAGGGTCCACGAGAGGGTCAGCAGGGAGCCGCCGATGAGCCAGGCGTCCAGTCCGAGGCAGACCCAGCCGGCCCGGGTGACCGGCCGCTTGGCGAGCACCAGCAGCCCGATGATCGCGGGAGGCGCGAAGAGCAGGAAGCAGAAGTCGGCGACCGAGGTGCGCGGCACGTCGTCGCGCAGCACGACCTCGTACCAGCCCCAGATGCCGTTGCCGAGCGCCACCATGGCGGAGGAGACGGCGAACAGCGCCCACGCGGGGCGGTACCGGTCGGCGGGGGCCCTGTGGACGTAGACCAGGCAGGAGACGGCCGCGGCCAGCGCGGCCACGGAGAGCCCGAAGTCGCCCATGACCAGGGCCAGCCCGGTGGATCCCCAGCCGAAGGCCGATCCGATGGCGTAGCCGCCGCAGAGCACGGCCAGCAGCATCTGGGGCAGCAGGCCGGTCCGGTTGCCCGGCGCGGACGCCTGCGAGAGGACCGCACCGGGCGTGCTCACGGTGTCGTCCCGTGACGCCGTGAGCGTCCCCGGCACGGTGTGCTGTGGTCCAGCGTCGGATGCTCTCTCCATTGGCCGTACATCGCCCGTCGCCCCCCATCAAGTCCTGAGTCGTCCCACGCCCGTTCGCAGCTCGCCGAGCCACGCCGGTCGTGTTCCCCCAGTGCGGGACGATACACCAGTTCAGTCACTCAGGGACATAGTTCCTCTACACAGCGTGACCACGCGTAGCGTCCTGCCCCACGCGTGGGGCACCCGGTGCCAAGGCGCGGTCAGGTGGTCATGACGACGTTCGCGAGGTCCTGGCCGGCCGCGAACCGGCGGAGTTGCTCGCGGAGCAGCCGCTTGGCCCTGGGCAGGAACGCGGAGGTGCTGCCGCCGACGTGCGGGCTGACCAGGAGGCCCGGGGCGTGCCACAGCGGGTGCCCCGGAGGCAGCGGCTCGGGATCGGTGACATCGAGTGCCGCCTGGAGGCGGCCGGCCTCCAGCTCCCCGAGGAGCGCCTTGGTGTCCACCACGGGTCCGCGGGCGACGTTCACCAGCAGGGCCCCGTCCTTCATCCCGGCCAGGAACCGCGCGTCGGCCAGATGGCGGGTGTCCGCGGTGAGCGGGGTCGACAGGACGACCACGTCCGCCTCCGGCAGCAGCCGCGGCAGGTCCCCCAGGGCGTGCACGGGGCCGCGCGGGGAGCGCCGGGCCAGCCGCGCGACCCGGGTGACGTGGCATTCGAAGGGGGTGAGCCGGTCCTCGATGGCCGCGCCGATCGCTCCGTAGCCGACGATGAGCACGTGCTTGTCGGCGAGCGCCGGGTAGAAGCCGGCGTGCCATTCCTCGGCGTCCTGGCCGCGTACGAAGCGGGGGATGCCGCGCAGGGCCGCAAGGGTGAGGGTGACGGCCAGCTCGGCGGTGCTGGCCTCGTGCACCCCGCGGGCGTTGCACAGCCGCACACCCGGCGGGAGCTGCCGGAGGTAGGGCAGGACGTGGTCGACACCCGCGCTGAGGGTCTGCACCACGCCGACCCCGGACATGCGGGGCAGCGGGCGGCCGGCGACCTCGGGGCCCTTCATGTAGGGCACCACGTAGAACGCGGCGTCGGCCGGGTCGGCCGGGAACTCCTCGGCACCGTCCCAGAAGAGGTAGTCGAGCTCTGAGGGGAGCCCTTCGACGTCCGCTGCGGGGATCGGGAGCCAGACCGTGGGGCGGTGGTTCCGGGTGATGTCAGCCATGGTCAGGAGGCTATGGCACAGTGGGGCGGCGCGAGAGGTCAGCGGAGGTCAGCCAGGTGGAGTGCAGGACGGTCGGATCGGCGGCTCTGGAGGTGGGCGCCGTCGGCCTGGGATGCATGCCGATGAGCTGGGCGTACACGGCGTCCCGGCAGGACGGCGAATCGTCACTGCGGGCCGTGCACACGGCGGTCGACCACGGCACGACGCTGCTGGACACCGCCGACATGTACGGGCCGTTCACCAACGAGCTGCTGCTGGGGCGGGTGCTGAGGGAGCGTCGCCGGGAGGTCTTTGTCTCCACCAAGTGCGGACTGCTCGTCGGTGAGCAGCACCTGGTGGCCAACGGCCGTCCCTCGTACGTGAAGCGGGCCTGCGACGCGTCGCTGCGGCGGCTGCAGACGGACGTGATCGACCTCTACCAGTTGCACCGGGCCGATCCGGAGGTCCCCGTCGAGGAGACGTGGGGCGCGATGGCGGAGCTGGTCGCGGCCGGCAAGGTGCGCGCGCTGGGGTGGTGCGCGGTGGGCGCGCGGGCGGCCCGGCGCCCGGGGGCGGGCATATACGACGAGACACTGCGGCAGTTGCGCCGCGCCCAACAGGTCTTCCCGGTCAGCTGCGTGCAGGCCGAGCTGTCGGTGTGGTCGCCCGAGGCGCTGGCGCAGCTGCTGCCCTGGTGCACGCAGCGCGGGGTCGGGTTCATGGCCGCGATGCCGCTCGGCAACGGCTTCCTGACGGGCACGCTCACCCCCGGACAGGGCTTCGAGCCGGACGACGTACGGGCCCGCCATCCCCGGTTCACGGCCGAGATGATGGCCGCCAACCAGCCGATCGTCGCAGGACTGCGCCGGGTCGCCGAGGTGCACGGCGCGACGCCCGCGCAGGTCGCGCTGGCCTGGGTGCTGGCCCAGGGACCGCAGGTCGTGCCGATCCCCGGCGCGAAGCGGGAGCGGTGGACGGTGGAGAACGCCGGCGCCGCGGAACTGCGTCTGTCCGACGAGGACTTCGCCGAGATCGCGGCGCTGCCGCCGGCGCGGGGTTCCTGGGACTGAGGGCGCCGCCGGGACCACCGGGGCCGGAAGGACCCGAGGGACCGGCGGGGAGGGCGACGGGAAACCCACGGCATACGACGGGAACCGCGAACGGCCGGGCGGTGTAGTGAGGGATGTGATGTTCTTGGAGTCCGAGCCGGAGAACCCCCGGGAGGGAAGCGTGCGACGCCGTGCCGCCGTCGTGACCGCCGCGCTGGCAGGTGCCGCGCTGCTCGCCACCGGATGCTCCTCGGACGGTGGCTCCGCCCAGGCACCCCCGGGCTCCGCCTCCGCCACCGCCGGTTCGTCGGCGCCGGCCTCCGGGGGCGGCGACGAACCCCCGGCGCCGGCGAAGGGCACGGCCGAGGTGACCGGCACCGTCGCGACCGGGCTCACCACCCCGTGGGGCGTGGCCGTGCTGGCCGAGGGCGATCTGCTGGTGGCCTCCCGGGACACCGGCCGGGTCGTCCGGGTGGCCGCCGGCAGCGGCCGCACGACGCAGGTCGGCACGGTGCCCGGGGTCTCCTCGGGCGGCGAGGGCGGCCTCCTGGGGCTCGCCGTCTCGCGGGACTTCGCGACCGACCACCTGGTGTACGCCTACTTCACCACCGCCTCGGACAACCGCATCGCGCGCATGCTCTACGACCCGGCGAAGCCGGCCGGGGAGCAGTTGGGCGCTCCGGACACGATCCTGCGCGGCATCCCGCACGGGGCCATCCACAACGGCGGGCGGATCGCCTTCGGCCCCGACGGCATGCTCTACGCGGGCACGGGCGAGAGCGGCGACCGGGGCCTGGCGCAGGACAAGAAGTCCCTGGGCGGCAAGATCCTGCGGATGACCCCCGACGGCGAGCCGGCGCACGGCAATCCCGAGGCGGACTCCGTCGTCTACTCCTACGGGCACCGCAATGTGCAGGGCCTGGCCTGGGACGGCCAGGGGCGGCTGTGGGCCGCGGAGTTCGGGCAGGACACCTGGGACGAGCTGAATCTGATCGAGCCGGGGAAGAACTACGGCTGGCCGGTCGTGGAGGGCCTCGCCCACCGCGACGGCTACGCGGACCCGATCGCGCAGTGGCGCACCGACGACGCCTCGCCCAGCGGCATCGCCTACGCGGACGGCTCGATCTGGATGGCCTCGCTGCGCGGCGCCCGCCTGTGGCGGATCCCGCTGGCCGGTACGAAGGCCGCGGCCGACCCGCAGGCGTTCTTCGTCGGGGAGTACGGCCGGCTGCGCACCGTCGTCGCCGATCCGGACGGCGGTCTGCTGCTGACCACCAGCAACACCGACGGCCGCGGCGAGCCCCGCAAGGGCGACGACCGGATCCTGCGGCTGCGGGTGAGCTGACCCACGACACCTTGGGGGGTGCGATGTTCAACGCGCTGGACGAGCTGTTCGCGCCGGGCCGCAGGCACGCCGAGGACGAGCGCAACCGCCTGGAGCTGGTGCGCGACGAGGAGGGCGACGCGGATCCGGGCCGGGGCCCCGTCGACCTGGACTCGGGCACCGTGCTGATACGTCCGCCGCGGGCCGGCGGCTAGCCGCCCACGAGCCGTCCGCCGACCGGCCGCGGCGGCCGGTTCAGCCCGGCTGCCCGGCGAACAGCCGCAGCCGGTGGGCGAGCGCGGCCGCCTCGCCGCGGCCCGAGACACCGAGCTTGGCGAGGATGTTGGAGACGTGCACGCTCGCGGTCTTCGGCGAGATGAACAGCTCCTCGGCGATGCGGCGGTTGGTGTAGCCGGCGGCGACCCGGCGCAGCACCTCGCGCTCGCGCGCGGTCAGGCCGAAGGGCTCCGGTTCCCCGGCGGTTTCGGGCGCGGCCTCCTCCGGTTCCTCGAGCACCAGCCGGCCCCGCCGGGCGAGCAGCCGGACGGCGTCGCGCAGCGGGACGGCCCCCAGGCAGTCGGCGACCTCGCACGCCCCGCGCAGCATGGCGGCCGCGCGGTCGCGGGCGCCGGGATCGTGCAGGGTGAGCAGGGCCTCGGCGTGCCGGAGCCGTACCAGGGCGAGCGGGTACGGGCGGTCGAGGGCGGCGAAGGCCTCCTCCGCGGCGGCCCAGGGCCCGGGGTCGGTGCTCCCGTCGGCGCGCAGCAGTTCGGCCTCGACCAGCAGGGCGTGGGCGGCCCACACCGGGGACAGCCGGGGCAGCCGGCCCGCCGCCTTGCGGATGAGGGCGAGCATCTCGGGGCGGCCGGCCTCCGCCCCGGGCAGCCCCAGCGCGTCCGCCTCCACGGCGGCCGCGGTGTGCAGCATGGGCCAGACGTAGCGGTGGAACGCGGACGGGAACCCCGCCTCCAGAGCGGCGCGCACCGCGGCCCGCGCCTCCAGGAAGCGTCCGCGCCCGGCGGCGACGGCGATGGTCAGATGACGCAGCGGAAGGGTGTTCTGCGGCTGGTGGTCCCGGGGGCCCAGGTGGTCCCGGGCGGCGGCGACCTCGGCCTCGGCGCGGTCGTACTCCCCGCGCAGCACGGCGAGATGGGCCAGCAGCGTCGCGGCCCAGCCGAGGTACAGGGCGTGGTTGGTGTTCTCCCGGCCGCGGACGGCGACCTCGGCCGCCTCGTCCCAGCGGCCGAGGGCGAGCAGGGACTCCGCCTGGTTGGCGGAGGCGAAGGTGGCGCCGTCGCGCAGCCCGTGGCGGGTGGCGCCCTCCACTCCCCGGCGGGCCACCGCGATCGCCTCCTCCGAGCGGCCCACGGCCTCCAGCAGGGCGGCGAGGTTGGCGTCGACGTTCACCGTGAGGTTGCCGTACCGGGCGGCGGCGGCCCGTTCGCGGGCGGCCTCCAGCGCGGCGATGCCGGCGTCGGCGTCACCGGTGTCGGCGAGCAGGATGCCCAGGGTGACCCGTGCGTGGAGCTCCGTCTCCTCGGCACCGACGAGCCGGGCCAGTTCGATGGCACGCTCCGCCGTGGTGATGCCGTCCGGCCCCGGGTCGTGCATCATCGCCCACCCGGCCACGCTCTCCAGCACCTCGGCGTGGACCGGGGACGGCGGCAGCCCGCGGACGAGTTCCTGGGCCTCGGCGATCTCCGCCCAGCCGTCGCCGCGGCCCATCGCGACCATCAGCCGGGAGCGCTGGATCCAGAACCAGGCGGCGCGCAGCGGGTCGCCGGAACGCTCCAGCAGGCGCAGCGCCCGCTTGGTGACCTCGTAGGCGCCCTCGCGGTCGGCACTGAGGCGTGCGGCCACGGTCGTCTCGGCGAGCAGGTCCATGTACTGCAGGGGCTTGCTGCCCGGGTCGCAGCCGCAAGGAGGGAACACCTCGACGTAGTCGACGGGCCGCAGTTCCTCACGGACCTCTCCGGGGGTGTCGTCCCACAGCTCCAGGGCGCGTTCGAGCAGCCGGTGCTGTTCGGCGTAGGCGTGCCGGCGCCGCGCCTCGACGGAGGCCCGCAGCACGGCGGGCAGCGCCTTGGCGGGCTCGTGGGCGTGGTACCAGTAACTGGCCAGCCGGGCCGGGAGTTCGTCGGCGGGCACCAGCCCGGCGTCGGCCTCCAGGGCCTGCGCGTAGCGGCGGTTGATACGGCTGCGCTCCCCGGGCAGCAGATCGTCGCCGACGGCCTCACGGACCAGCGAGTGCCGGAAGCGGTAGCCGTCGCCGTCGTCGGTGGGGAGCAGGATCTTGGCGCCCACGGCGGAGCGCAGGGCTTCGATGAGTTCGTCCTCACCGAGCCCCGCGACGGCCTCCAGCAGCCGGTACTCGACGGCGGAGCCGCCCTCGGCGACGACGCGGGCGACGCGCTGCGCGGTCTCGGGCAGGGTCTCGACCCGGACGAGCAGCAGGTCGCGCAGGCTGTCGCTGAGGCCGGTGCGGCAGCCCTGGGTGATGCTGCAGGCGAGTTCCTCGACGAAGAAGGGGTTGCCGTCGGAACGGCCGAAGACCCGGTCGACCATGCTCGGGGAGGGCTCGGAGTCGAGGATGCCGGCCACCTGGGCGCGGACCTCACCGCGGTTGAACCGGGACAGCTCCAGGCGCACCACGGATCGCATCCGGTCGAGCTCGGCGAGGAAGGGCCGCAGCGGGTGGCGGCGGTGGATGTCGTCGGAGCGGTAGGTGGCCAGGACGACGAGCCGGCCGCGGGAGAGCGAGCGCAGCAGGTAGCCGAGGAGTTCGCGGGTCGAGCGGTCGGCCCAGTGCAGGTCCTCGAGGGCGACGACGAGCGTGCGCTCCTCCGACAGCCGTTCCAGCAGCCGGGAGGTGAGCTCGAAGAGCCGGGCGCGGCCGTGCTCGTCGCGCTGGTCGGCGAGGGGGTCGGGGCCGTCCGTCCCGCCCAGGCCGGGCAGCAGGCGGGCGAGTTCGCCCTCGCTGCCGGCGGCCGCGGCGACCAGTTCGTCGCCGAACCTGCGGTGCAGGGCGCGCAGGATCGTCGCGACGGGGGCGAACGGCAGTCCGTCCGCGCCGATCTCCACGCAGGCGCCGACGGCGGTCACGGTCCCCGGTCCGTCCTGCGCCGCGGCGAGGAACTCCTCGACGAGCCGGGTCTTGCCGACGCCGGCCTCACCGCCGATCACCAACGCCTGCGGCTCGCCCGCGTGAGCGCGGGCGAGCGCGGAGGTGAGGCGGGTCAGTTCGCGGGTGCGGCCGACGAACACCGGGCTGACCGACTGGTTCTGCACGGTCCCGAGCATCGCACGGGGCCCTGACGGCGCGGTACCGGTTTGCACCGGCACCACGGTGCTCATCCGGCGGCCCTCAGCCGCCGGGAGAGCCGGCCGGCCCTCCTTCCGTGCCGCCTTCCCTCGTCCTGGTCGGCGGCGGCCACGCGCCGGCCGCCTGCGGTGCGGGCGGCCTCGCGGGCGGCCTTGCGGGCCTGGTGCGCCAGGCGGTACTCGGCGGCCTCGCGCAGCAGTTGCTCCGTGCGTTCGCGGCCCAGCAGTTCGTGGGTGTACATCTCGTGCTCCTCGGGTTCGGGACCGATGTTCCGGAGTCGTTCTCCGTGCCATCAGCCTCGTCCCCAAGGGGGGTGGGGCACATCGGGCAACCGCCCAGGCTTCGGGGGTGAGGATGCCTTAGGCCGCGCGGCGGACCGCTCAGGTCCTCGGGGGCCGCGCGGCCTGCCTCCTCAGAGGTCTCAGCCGCCGGAGGAGACCGGGGCCTCGGCCACGCTCGGCAGCCCTCCGAAGAGGTCGAACCACGTCCCGAGCGCGACGCACAGCCCGAGCGCGCCGAGGGCGAGACCGCCCCAGGCGACGGCGCGCACCCACGGTGCGGCGTTCCGTCCGGCGAGCAGCACCGCGCCGAGGACGACGAGGGCGATCAGCGCGCAGACGCCGTTGACGGCGGCCGTGGTGTGCCAGGGGCCGCCGTATATCTGCTCGATCTGCTGGGCGGCGCTGCCGGAGGAGGTGTTGATCTGACCGACCAGCTGCCGCCGCTCGGCCAGGACGGTGCCCAGCCAGGTGCCGGTGAGGGACGCGAGGCCGAGGGCGGCGCCGACGACCGCCGCGGCGCCCGGCACGACCCCGGCGGGGCGGGGGGCGTCCGGTGTGTCAAGGGTGTCCGGCTCGTCGAGGTCGTCGGGCGTGTCAAGGTCGTCGGTCGCGTCGAGGGCCCGCGGCTCGTCGGGCGCGGGCGGTCCGGCGTCGGTCGCGGTCGCGGACGTCGCGCCGTCGTCCTCGGCCCGGTCGAGCTCGGCGTCCGCGGCGCGATCGTCGGCTGCCGCCCCGTGGGTCTTGGTGGTCTCCATGGGCGGCAACCGTACGGTCAGATTCTGAGAGCCGTCTGAGAACCGGGCTCGTCCACGGCCGTCGCCGCGGGCTCCGCCGGGCCCTCGATGCAGATCCGCGGCAGCCGGCGCTCCAGCCACCGGGGCAGCCACCAGTTCCGGTCGCCCAGCATGTGCATCAGCGCCGGTACGAGCAACGTCCGCAGGACGAAGGCGTCGAGCGCGACGGCGGCCGCCAGGCCGATGCCGAACATCGCGATCACGCGGTCGCCGCTGAGCACGAAGGCCAGGAAGACGGAGATCATGATGACCGCGGCGGAGTTGATCACACGGCTGGTCTCGGCGAGGCCGACCCGGACCGCCCGGCGGTTGTCACCGGTCTCGCGCCACTCCTCGTACATGCGGCTGACGAGGAAGACCTGGTAGTCCATGGAGAGCCCGAAGAGCACCGAGACCATGATCACCGGCAGGAAGGGCTCGATCGGGCCGGCCGCCCCCAGCCCCAGCAGCTCGCTCCCCCAGCCCCACTGGAAGATCGCGACCACGATGCCGAAGGACGAGGCGACGGCGACGACGTTCATGACCGCGGCCTTGAGCGGGATGCCGAAGCTGCGGAAGGCCAGCAGCAGGAGCAGGCAGCCCAGGCCGATGACGGAGCCCACGAAGAGCGGCAGCTTGCCGACGATCACCGAGGCGAAGTCCGCGTAGCCCGCGGTGACTCCGCCGACGTACACCTCCAGGGAGGTGCCCTCGGTGGCCTCGGGGATGACGTCCTCGCGCAGGTGGGTGACGAGCCGGTCGGTGGCCTGGTCCTGCGGGGAGGTGGTGGGGACGACGTCGATGACGTCCAGCCCGCTGCCGTGCTGCGCCTGCTCCATGTGCACCGCCGCGACGCCCTCGGTGCGCCCCAGGACGACGGTGAGCTGCTCCAGGGCCGCGCGGTCGGCGGCGTCGCCCGACTTGGCGACCAGTTGCAGCGGGCCGTTGAAACCGGGCCCGAAGCCCTCGGAGAGCATGTCGTACGCCTGGCGGGTGGTGGTGCCCGCGGCGCTGTTGCCCTGGTCGGAGGCGCCCAGGTGGAGGGAGGTCGTGGGCAGCGCCAGGACGAGCATGACGACGGCGGCGACCGCGCCGAGGACCTTGGGGTGCCGTTCGACGAACGCGGACCAGCGGGCCGCGAACCCGGTCGGCAGCTCGGGCGACGGCCCGTGCTCGACGAGCCGGCGCCGCTCCCGGCGGCTGAGCGCCTTCATGCCGATGGTGCCCAGCAGCGCGGGCAGCAGCGTCACCGAGGCGGCGACGGTGAGGATCACGGTGAGGGAGGCGGCGATGGCGACGCCGTTGAGGAAGGACAGCCGCAGGATCAGCATGCCGAGCAGGGCCACGCAGACCGTGCCGCCGGCGAAGACCACCGCCCTGCCGGTCGTGGCGACCGCCTTCTCGGCGGCTTCCCGTACCGGCAGGCCCTGTTTCAGGCCCCTGCGGTGGCGGGTGACGATGAACAGGGCGTAGTCGATGCCGACGCCCAGGCCGATGAGCAGGCCGAGCATCGGCGCGAAGTCGGCCACTCTGATCAGGTGGCCGAGCAGTTCGATCGCCATGTACGCGGTGCCCACGCTGACCAGCGCGGTGATGATCGGCATGAACATCGCGAACAGCGAACCGAAGGCCACCAGCAGGACCACGGCGGCGACGGCGACGCCCACGACCTCGCTCATGTGCCCGCCGCCGCCCTCGGTGAGCGCGATGGCGCCACCGCCGAGGGCGACCCGGGTGTTGCCGTCGGCCGCCGCCCTGGCCGTGTCGACGACCTTCTGCACCTGGTCGGCGTGCAGGTCGTCCGAGGGCCTGTCGAACATCACGGTCGCGTAGGCGGTGTGCCCGTCCT
The DNA here is from genome assembly GCF_042733315.1 of Streptomyces sp. NPDC059718. Classification (NCBI taxonomy): domain Bacteria; kingdom Bacillati; phylum Actinomycetota; class Actinomycetes; order Kitasatosporales; family Streptomycetaceae; genus Streptomyces; species Streptomyces sp. NPDC059718. The sequence goes on along the minus strand of NZ_JBHWGA010000034.1, from coordinate 49,433 downwards.
CGCTGATCTGCGGGGCGCCCTCGGCGCTGTAGGGGCTGGTCACCGAGGCGACCCCGGGGAGTGCGGCCACCTCGTCCAGCGCGCCGGTCAGCCGCTCCCTGACGGACGCGACGCCCACGGTGCCCTTGTCGGTGTGCCAGACGATCGTGTCGCTGTCCCCGGCCGAGCCGGGGAAGGCCTCCTTCAGCAGGGCGGTGGCCTTGCTGGAGTCGGTGCCCTTGATGTCGTAGTCGTTGGAGTAGGCGGATCCGGCGAGCAGGGCGGCCGTGGACAGACCGAGGAGGGCGACGAGCCACAGCAGGACGACGGCGAGACGGCGGTTGAGGCACCAGCGGGCGAGTGCAGCCATTGCTCTCCCTGGGGTTGCGCGGATCTTTCAGGCCGGGGAAGAGCCCGCAAAGAAGACACCACGTACGTCCCCGACTGAAGCAGGAAGAAGAGATCGTTGGCCGCTTTCGTGCGGTTAATCACATACCGTGCGGGGAATTTATGTCGCCCTTACAAGCGGCGGACCTGCGACAACGCGGAAGGGGCGGGCCCCCCTGACCGGGAGCCCGCCCCTTGTGCGCCGTGCGCCTGCCGGCCGCGTGGGATCAGCCCTGGACGCCCAGCTTCTCCAGCACGAGCTCGCGCACGCGCTTGGCGTCGGCCTGACCGCGGGTGATCTTCATGACGGCGCCGATGAGCGCGCCCGCCGCCGCCAGATTGCCGCCACGGATCTTGTCCGCGACGGCGGCGTTGGCCGCGATGGCCTCGTCGACGGCCGCGCCGAGCGCGCCCTCGTCCGAGACGACCTTCAGACCGCGCTTCTCGACGACCTCGTCCGGCTCGCCCTCGCCGTCCAGCACGCCCTCGATGACCTGGCGGGCCAGCTTGTCGTTGAGCGAGCCCTCGGCCACCAGGGCCGCCACCCGGGCCACCTGGGCCGGGGTGATGGGCAGGGCGGTCAGTTCCACGCCGTCCTCGTTGGAGCGGCGGGCCAGCTCGCCCATCCACCACTTGCGCGCGGCGGCCGCGTCGGCGCCCGCCTCCATGGTGGCGACGATCGGGTCGATTGCACCGGCGTTGAGCACCGACTGCATCTCGTGGTCGGAGATGCCCCAGTCCTCCTGCAGGCGCGCGCGGCGCACCCGCGGGAGCTCGGGCAGGCCCGCCCGCAGCTCCTCGACCCACTCACGGGCCGGGGCGACGGGGACGAGGTCGGGCTCCGGGAAGTACCGGTAGTCCTCCGCCTCCTCCTTGATGCGGCCGGAGGTGGTGGAGCCGGTCTCCTCGTGGAAGTGCCGGGTCTCCTGGACGATCGTGCCGCCGGAGGAGAGCACGGCAGCGTGCCGCTGGATCTCGAAGCGGACGGCCCGCTCGACGCTGCGCAGCGAGTTGACGTTCTTGGTCTCGCTGCGGGTGCCGAACTTCTCCCGGCCGATGGGGCGCAGCGACAGGTTGACGTCGCAGCGCATCTGGCCCATCTCCATGCGGGCCTCGGAGACGCCCAGCGCCTTGATCAGCTCGCGCAGTTCGGTCACGTACGCCTTGGCGACCTCGGGCGCGCGCTCGCCGGCGCCCTCGATCGGCTTGGTGACGATCTCGATCAGCGGGATGCCGGCCCGGTTGTAGTCCAGCAGCGAGTGCGAGGCGCCGTGGATGCGGCCGGTGGCGCCGCCCACGTGGGTCGACTTGCCGGTGTCCTCCTCCATGTGGGCGCGCTCGATCTCCACGCGGAAGACCTCGCCGTCCTCCAGCTGCACGTCGAGGTAGCCGTTGAAGGCGATCGGCTCGTCGTACTGGGAGGTCTGGAAGTTCTTCGGCATGTCCGGGTAGAAGTAGTTCTTCCGGGCGAAGCGGCACCACTGCGCGATCTCGCAGTTGAGCGCGAGGCCGATCTTGATGGCGGACTCGACGCCGGTCGCGTTGACGGCCGGCAGCGCGCCGGGCATGCCCAGGCACACCGGGCACACCTGGCTGTTGGGCTCGGCGCCGAGTGCCGTCGAGCAGCCGCAGAACATCTTTGTCTTGGTGCCGAGCTCGACGTGGACCTCGAGGCCCATCACCGGGTCATAGGACGCGAGCGCGTCCTCGTACGACACCAGGTCCGTGACGGTCACAGTTCCGATACCTCTCAGTTCCCCGTCAGGATGACAGCACGTCATCGTCGCCGAGCCGCCGGAGCTGGCGGACCAGCAGGGCCACACCGGTGGCGATGGCGGCGGCGCTCACGACGGCATCGATCAGCAGCAGCGTGTCGCTGTCGGCCCGGCCGCGCTTCATCTGCCGTGCCACACCGACCGCGCCGAAGAGCGTCGTGCCGATCGACAGGTAGGTGCCGGACTTGCTCTTCTTGAAGCCCTTGGCCTTCTCGAGCTTGCTCACAGGATCGGTGCCTCCTCCAGCAGCGGGTGCCCCCAGCGTGCGGTGAACGCCGCTTCGACGGCCGCACCGACACGGTAGAGGCGGTCGTCGGCCATGGCCGGGGCGATGATCTGCAGACCGACCGGGAGCCCGTCCTCGGAAGCGAGGCCGCAGGGCACGGACATGGCGGCGTTGCCCGCCAGGTTGGCCGGGATGGTGCACAGGTCGGCGAGGTACATCGCCATCGGGTCGTCCGCGCGCTCGCCGATCGGGAACGCGGTGGTGGGGGTGGTCGGCGAGATCACCACGTCGACCTGCTGGAAGGAGCGCTCGAAGTCCCGGGAGATCAGGGTGCGGACCTTCTGGGCGCTGCCGTAGTACGCGTCGTAGTAGCCGGAGCTGAGCGCGTACGTGCCGAGCATGATGCGGCGCTTGACCTCGGGGCCGAAGCCGGCCTCGCGGGTGAGGGCGGTGACGTCCTCGGCGCTGCGGGTGCCGTCGTCGCCGACCCGCAGGCCGTAGCGCAGGCCGTCGAACCGGGCCAGGTTGGACGAGCACTCGGACGGGGCGATCAGGTAGTACGCGGCGAGCGCGTACTCGAAGGACGGGCAGGACAGCTCGACGACCTCGGCGCCGAGCTCGCGCAGCAGCTCGACCGACTCGTTGAACCGCTCCATGACGCCGGCCTGGTAGCCCTCGCCCGCGAACTCCTTGATGACGCCGACCCGCAGACCCTTGACGTCGCCGTTGCGCGCGGCCTCGACGACCGGAGGGACGGGGGCGTCGATGGAGGTGGAGTCCATCGGGTCGTAGCCCGCGATGACCTCGTGCAGCAGCGCGGCGTCCAGCACCGTGCGGGCACAGGGCCCGCCCTGGTCCAGGGAGGAGCTGAAGGCGACCATGCCGTAGCGGGAGACCCCGCCGTAGGTCGGCTTGACGCCGACCGTGCCGGTGACGGCGGCCGGCTGGCGGATGGAGCCGCCGGTGTCCGTGCCGATGGCCAGCGGCGCCTGGAAGGAGGCCAGGGCCGCGGAGGAACCGCCGCCCGAGCCGCCGGGGATGCGGGTGAGGTCCCACGGGTTGCCGGTGGGGCCGTAGGCGCTGTTCTCGGTGGAGGACCCCATGGCGAACTCGTCCATGTTGGTCTTGCCGAGGATGACGATGCCGGCCTGCTTGAGGCGGGCGGTCAGCGTCGCGTCGTACGGCGGGATCCAGCCTTCGAGGATCTTGGAGCCGACGGTCGTCGGGATCCCCTTGGTGGTGAAGATGTCCTTCAGCGCCAGCGGGACGCCCGCGAGCGGGCCGAGCTCCTCGCCCGCGGCGCGCTTGTCGTCGACGGCCTTGGCGGCCTTCAGGGCGCCCTCGGTGTCGACGTGCAGGAAGGCGTGGACCTTCTCGTCGACCGCGCCGATGCGGTCGAGGTGGGCCCGGGCGACCTCGACGGCGGACGTCTCGCCGGAGGCGACGGCGGCCGCGGTCTGTGCGGCGGTGAGCCTGGTCAGATCGGTCATCGTGATCAGTCCTCCCCCAGGATCTGCGGCACCTTGAAGCGCTGCTGCTCCTGGGCGGGCGCGCCGGACAGCGCCTCCGCCGGGGTCAGGCTGGGCCTGACCTCGTCACGGCGCATGACGTTCGTCAGCGGCAGCGGGTGGGAGGTCGGCGGTACGTCCTCGCCGGCTACCTCGGAGACGCGGGCGACCGCGCCGATGATGGCGTCGAGCTGTCCGGCGAAGTGGTCGAGCTCTTCGTCCTTCAGCTCCAGACGCGACAGCCGGCCGAGGTGGGCGACCTCCTCGCGCGTGATGCCTGGCATGCAGCGATCCTCTGGGGGTGAGTTCGGTCTTTTCGCGCCCAATCCTATGGGCGCGGGCGCCCCGGGGGCGAAACGGTTTGCGCTTCGCCCGGCCGGGGTGCGCCGGGAGGGGCCGGCCGGGCCCATGGTGCCGCCGGGGCGGATGGGGTCCACGGGGCGCCCGCGACGCCGCGCGGCGGGTGCGGGCCCGCTGGTCGAGGGCCCGCAAACGTTACTGCGCGTCGGGGACGGCGGCCCGCTCCTTCGCGGCCTCCAGCTCCGCCGGGCGGCGCCATCCGGAACGGCCGCGCAGCCGCAGCCAGGCCGTGGTCTCCTCCGGGGGCATCGCGGCGGCGACCAGCCAGCCCTGGATCGCGTCGCAGCCGAGGTCCCGCAGGCGCTCCCACGTCTCGTCGTCCTCGACGCCCTCCGCCACGACGAGGAGGCCGAGGGAGTGGGCGAGGTCGACCGTGCAGCGCACGATCTCCGCGTCCTCGGCGTCGACGGACAGCCGCGCGACGAACGAGCGGTCGATCTTCAGCTCGCTCACCGGCAGCCGCCGCAGGTGGACCAGCGAGGAGTACCCGGTGCCGAAGTCGTCCAGCGACATCTTCACCCCGTGCCCGGTCAGCCCGGCCATGGTGTCGGCGGCGCGCTGCGGGTCCTCCAGCAGCACGTGCTCGGTGATCTCCAACTGCAGTGCCCCCGGCGGGACCCCGTGCCGGGCCAGGCGCGCGGCGACGGCCCCGGCGAAACCGGGCGAGTGGACGTCCCGCGGCGAGACGTTGACCGCGACGGGGACGTCGAGGCCCATCGCCCGCCACCGGGCGACCTGCCCGAGGGCGGTCTCCAGGACGTATTCGGTGAGCTGCGGCATGAGCCCGGAGGTCTCGGCGATCGCGATGAACTCCTCGGGGCTCACCCGGCCGCGCTCGGGGTGCACCCAGCGGACCAGCGCCTCCAGGCCGGCCACCTGTCCGTCGAAGCGGACCTTCGGCTGGTAGTGCAGCTCGACCTCACCGCGGTCCAGTGCCCGGCGCAGGTCGCCGAGGAGGCCCAGCCGGTCGGGCGTGTTGCCGTCGCGGGAGGACTCGTAGACCTCGACCCCGCTGCGGTCACGTTTCGCCTGGTACATCGCGACGTCGGCGCGGCGCAGCAGGCCCTCGGCGTCACCGGCGTGATCGGGGTAGACGGCAACCCCGGCGCTGGCCTCGAGCACCAGGGTCAGGCCGTCGAGACTTAACGGCGAGCTCAGCGCGGCGACCAGGGCCCTGGCGATGCGCTGGGCGCGGGTCGGCGCGTCGCAGGTGGGGAGCAGGACGGCGAACTCGTCGCCGCCGAGCCGGGCGACCTCGGCGCCGCGCGGCAGGGCCAGCCGCAGACGGTCCGCGATCTGCACCAGGAGCCGGTCGCCGGCCATGTGGCCCAGGGTGTCGTTGACGGAGCGGAACTTGTCCAGGTCGATCAGGACCAGGGCGGCGCGCTCGCCGCTGCGGGCGGCGTCGTCGAGCGCGGTCCAGGTGCGCTCCAGCAGCCACTGGCGGTTGGGCAGTCCGGTGAGGGGGTCGCGCAGTTGTTCCTCGGCGCGGGCGTGGGCGATCCAGAGGGTGGAGTCGAGCGCGATCAGGGGCACGGCGAACAGCGGCAGCAGCAGGGGCAGATCGGCCGCGACGATGATGATCAGCGGTGAGATGCCGAGCAGTGCGACGCCGACGAAGCCCTGGCGTATCAGGGCGGTGCGGGCCACGGTGGGCAGGGCTCCGGCGCGCGGCACGATCGCGTACCACAGGAGCGTGCGGGTCGCAGCCAGGTAGCCGAGTGCGGCGGCGAGCACCGAGGGAACGGCGGCCATCCCCCAAGTGGCGGGTTGCCAGGGCTGTTCGACGGACGGGTGGGTCCCGAAGGCGGACAGCGCGAGCGAGGCCGCGCCGATGCCGAGGATGTCCACGGCGCCGTGCAGCAGCGCCTCCCGCCAGCGGTGCCGGCGGGCCGCGCCGACCAGGACGACGACGGCCAGGCTGACCAGCACCGCGGGCACCCAGCCGTAGAGCAGCAGCATGGCGAGGGTCAGGGCGGCGCCGGAGCCGGTGCCGCCCCACCAGCGGTCCCGGCCCATGGCGACCAGGTGGCCGACGATGATGCCGGTGAGCACGGCGAACGCCCAGCCGACGTCCCCGCCGGGGAAGAAGGCGTTGCCGTCCACGAGTATCCGGACGACGCCCACGACCAGGGCCGCCGCCGCAGCGCCCACGACCGAGTACCTGAGTGCCGCCGCGGGCAGCACCGGCGCGGCCGGCCCGAGCAGCCGCTGCGCCGGTCCGGCGCTGTCCGTCGGTTCCATGCCCGTACCCTCTCGCAGCCGCGTGTGCCGTTCCACCACACGCCCGTGCCCGCGGGATTGACCACCGGGCTGCTGGAGGGCCCATGCCCGGAAGGCGCGCCTCTCAACAGTAGGCCGATAAAGGCTGTCACGGGCACCGATCGGCTGCTGTTGCCCGAATGGATCCCACCCTCCCGGATCGTTCCACTATGGGCCGAAAGGGTGATGATGGGCTGTCAGCCCTCCGGGTTCACGGCGGCCTCCCGGGCCGCGTCGGCGCCCTGTCCGAGCAGGACGGCGAAGCCGTCCTCGTCCAGGATCGGCACCTTCAGCTGCACCGCCTTGTCGTACTTGGAGCCCGGGCTGTCGCCGACGACCACGAAGTCGGTCTTCTTGGAGACCGATCCGGTGACCTTGGCCCCGCGGCTCACGAGCGCCTCCTTCGCGCCGTCCCGGGTGTGGGTGGCGAGGGTGCCGGTGACGACGACGGTGAGGCCCTCCAGCGGGCGCGGCCCCTCGTCGGAGCCCTCCTCGGTGAACCGGACCCCTGCGGCCTTCCACTTGCGGAGGATCTCGCGGTGCCACTCCTCCTCGTACCACTGCTTGAGGGAGGCCGCGATGATCCCGCCGACGCCGTCGACACCTGCCAGGCGCTCCTCGTCGGCGGCGAAGACGGCGTCCAGGTCGCGGAACTCGCGGGCCAGGGCCTCGGCGGCGACCGGGCCGACGTGACGGATCGACAGGCCCGCGATGATCCGGGCCAGCGGCCGCTCCTTGGCCTGCTGGATGTTCTCCAGCATGGCCACCGCGTTCTTCTTCAGCTCGCCCTGCTGGTTGGCGAAGACCGAGACGACCTTCTCCTCACCGGTCTCCGGGTCGCGCTTGGGCAGGCCGCTGTTCTGGTCGAGGACGTGGGCGCGGATGGGCAGCAGATCCTCGGCGGTGAGGCCGAACAGGTCGCCCTCGTCGCGCAGCGGCGGCTCGGCGGGCTCCAGCGGCCGGGTGAGTGCGGCCGCGGCGACGTAGCCGAAGTTCTCGATGTCCAGGCACTTGCGGCCGCCCAGGTAGAACAGCCGTTCCCGGATCTGCGCCGGGCAGCCCCGCGCGTTGGGGCAGCGCAGGTCGATGTCGCCCTCCTTCATGGGGCGCAGCGGGGTGCCGCACTCGGGGCACTGGGCGGGCATCACGAACTCGCGCTCGTCGCCGTCCCGCAGGTCGACGACCGGGCCGAGGATCTCGGGGATGACGTCACCGGCCTTGCGCAGCACGACGGTGTCGCCGATCAGCACGCCCTTGGCCTTGACCACGTCCTGGTTGTGCAGGGTGGCGAACTCGACCTCCGAGCCGGCGACCGTGACCGGCTCGACCACCGCGTACGGGGTCACCCGGCCCGTGCGGCCGACGCCGACCCGGATGTCGACCAGCTTGGTGTTGACCTCCTCCGGCGCGTACTTCCACGCGATGGCCCAGCGCGGCGCGCGGGCGGTGGAGCCGAGCCGGCCCTGCAGCGGGATCTCGTCGACCTTGACGACGATGCCGTCGATCTCGTGCTCGACGTCGTGGCGGTGCTCGCCGTAGTAGGCGATGGCCTCCTTGACCTCGGCGAGCGTGCCGACCACGCGGGCGTACCTGGTGGTGGGCAGGCCCCACTCGTGCAGCAGCTCGTAGGCGTGCGACTGGCAGTCGATGGTGAAGCCCTCACGGGCGCCGATGCCGTGCACCACCATGTGCAGCGGGCGGCTCGCGGTGACCCGGGGGTCCTTCTGCCGCAGGGAGCCGGCGGCGGCGTTGCGCGGGTTGGCGAAGGGCTTGTCGCCGGCCTCGACCAGACGGGCGTTGAGCTCCTCGAACTTCTCCATCGGGAAGAAGACCTCGCCGCGGATCTCGACCAGCGCGGGGACGCGCTCCCCCGACAGCCGGTCCGGGATCTCGGCGATCGTGCGGACGTTGGGCGTGATGTCCTCGCCGGTGCGGCCGTCACCGCGCGTGGCGCCGCGCACCAGACGGCCGTTCTCGTACGTGAGGTTGACGGCGAGTCCGTCGACCTTCAGCTCGCACAGGAAGTGGTAGGTGCCGCCCTCGCCCGCCGGGGGGCCCAGCTCCGCGGCGAGGCGTTCGGCCCAGGCGTCCAGCTCCTCCTCGGTGAAGGCGTTGTCGAGGGAGAGCATGCGCTCGCGGTGCTCGACGGAGGTGAACTCCGTCGCGTACGCGCCGGCGACCTTCTGGGTCGGCGAGTCCGGCGTGCGCAGCGAGGGGTGCTCGTCCTCCAGCGCCTCCAGCCGCCGCAGCAGCTTGTCGAAGTCGGCGTCGCTGACGACCGGCTGGTCCTTGACGTAGTAGCGGAAGCGGTGCTCCTCGACCTGCTCGGCCAGGGAGGCGTGCAGCTCGCGCGCCTTCGCCGGCACGTCCTCGTTCCTGGCGCCCTCGGGGATCACGGAGTCCTCCACGTCCACGTCCTTCCTCATCCCATCCTCACTCAGGGTTGTCGACGAGCGAGCGTGCCGCCTTCGCGCAGTGCACCAGGGCGGCACGGGCATAGGCCGGCGAGGCCCCCGCCAGACCACAGGACGGGGTCACCGCCACGGAGGTGCCCAGATCTCCCGGGGACAGCCCCAGCCTGCGCCACAGCGCCCGAACACCACTGACGCTACCCGCAGGGTCCGACAATGGGGCGTCGGTCCCCGGGACGACACCGGTGAAGAGCGCGGTTCCCGCCTCGGCCGCCTCACCGAAGGCGTCCCAGTCACTCTCCGTGAGCAGCGAGAAATCGAACGACACCCCCGCCACCCCGGCCCGCCGCAGCAGCGCGAAGGGCACCTCCGGCGCGCAGGAGTGCGCGATCACCGGCACGCCGTCCACACCGCCCACGGCCGCCATGACGTCCCGCAGCGCACCCTCGACGACACCGCGGTCCACCGCGCGGTGCGTGCGGTAGCCGCTGGCGCTCCTGACCCGGCCCTGGAGCACGGCGGTGAGCGAGGGCTCGTCCAGCTGCAGCACGGGCCTCGCGCCGGGCACACGCCGGCGCACGTCCTCCAGGTGCAGTCGCAGTCCCTCCCCGAGCGAGGCGGCCAGGTCACGGCAGGCGCCCGGGTCGGAGAGCGCCGCCTCGCCGTTCTTCAGCTCGACGGAGGCCGCGAGCGTCCACGGCCCGACCGCCTGGAGCTTCAGGGGGCCCTCGTAGCCCTGGGTGAACTCCTCCAGGGCGTCCAGGTCCTCCCCCAGCCACGCCCCGGCCCGGCGGGTGTCCCGGCCCGGCCGGTCGCCGAACCGCCATCCGCTGGGCTCCACGCGCGCGTACAGCTCGACGAGCATCCCGAGCGTGCGGCCGATCATGTCCGCGCCCGGGCCGCGCGCGGGCAGCTCCGGCAGGAACGGCAGCGCCTCCAGCGCGCCGGTCGCCGTCCGCGCCGCCTCGCGCGCGTCACCTCCCGGCATCGAACCCACACCGGTGGCCGCCCCTTCGGGCAGCCGGAACTTCGCTTCGGTTGCTTCCGTGCTCACCGGTGCAGCCTACGTCGGCGCGCCGGTCAGGCTCCCGGCCGGATCGTCAGGTCGTTGATCTCGGCGTCCCGCGGCAGGTCGACCGCCGTCAGGATCGCCGTCGCCACCGACTCGGGGGCGATCCAGCGCGAGGGGTCGTACGTCTTGCCCTCCTGCTGGTGCACCTTGGCCTGCATCGGCGTGGCGGTGCGGCCCGGGTAGACGGAGGTGACCCGCACCCCGTTCGCGTGCTCCTCGTGGCGCAGGGAGTCGGCGAGCGCCTTGAGGCCGTGCTTGCTGGCCGCGTAGGCGCCCCACTCCGCGTGCGCGTTGAGCCCGGCGCCGGAGTTGACGAAGACCACGTGCCCGCGGGAGAGCCGCAGTTGGGGCAGGACGAGGCGGGTCAGCTCGGCCGGGCCCACGAGGTTGGCGGCGAGCGTCCGGTTCCAGGTCTTCGGGGTCAGCTCGCCGACCTGCCCCAGGTCCACGACGCCCGCGATGTGCAGCAGGGAGTCCAGCCGGTCCGGCGGCGACTGGTGGCCCAGCGCCCAGGACAGCCGCTCCGGCTCCGCGAGGTCACCGACGAGGGTGCGCGCGCCCGGGAAGCGGTCGGCCAGCTCCTTGGCGCGTCCGGCGTTGCGGGCCAGCAGCCACAGTTCGTCGCCGCGGTCGAGGAGGCGCTGCGCCACGACGGCGCCGATGCCGGAGCCGGCGCCGGTGATCAGGTGAATCGACATGGGCTCCATGCTGTCATCCCCCGCGGCTCACACGATGCCCGCGTTCTCCTCCAGATAGGCGAGCGCCGAGACGCCGTCCTCGGCGAAGAACACCAGGTCGGTGAGGGGCAGCGGCAGGAAGCCCTCCTCGTCCATGCGCTGGAACTGCTCCTTGAGCCCGTCGTAGAAGCCCGCCGTGTTGAGCAGGACGACCGGCTTGGTGTGCAGCCCGTGCTTCTTCAGCTCCAGGATCTCGGTCGCCTCGTCCAGCGTGCCGGTGCCGCCCACCATGACCACCACGGCGTCCGCGCGGGCCAGCAGCTCCGCCTTGCGCTCGGCGAGGTCGGCCGCGATCACCATCTCGTCGGCGCCCTTGCGGGCCTTGGCCGCGAGGAAGTCCACCGAGACCCCGACCAGGCGCCCGCCGTGCTCCTGCACCCCGTCCGCCATCACCTTCATCAGGCCCACGTCCGAGCCGCCCCACACCAGGGTGTGCCCGCCCTTGCCGATCAACTCGGCGAACTCGCGGGCGGGTTCGGTGTAGCGGGGCTCGAGGTCGGCGGCGGAGAGGAAGACGCAGATGTTCATGCGGGCCAGTCTCGCGCATGGCGCCGGGCGGCGCCGGGCAGGGGGCCGCCCGGCTCGTTCCGTACCCCGCGCCCGGTGCCGGGGCCGCTCAGGCGCTCGCGGCTGCCGGCCGGCTGCGCTCCGTCGTGGCGATCGTCGCCGAGCCGACGACGCGCGTGCCGTCGTAGAGCACGACCGCCTGGCCCGGCGCGACGCCGCGGACGGCTCCGCCGGTGAAGCGGACGCGCAGTTCGCCGCCGGCCAGCTCGGCGGTGACGGGCACGTCGTCGCCGTGGGCGCGCAGCTGCGCGGTGTACGCGCGCTGCCCGGCACCGTCGGGCGCGGTGCCGCACCAGCGCGGGCGGATGGCGGTCAGGGCCGTGACGTCCAGGGCCTCGGCCGGGCCGACGGTCACCGTGTTGTCCACCGGCGAGATGTCGAGCACGTAGCGCGGCTTGCCGTCGGCGGCCGGCACGCCCAGGCGCAGCCCCTTGCGCTGGCCCACGGTGTAGCCGTAGGCGCCGGAGTGGGTGCCCAGGCGGTTGCCGTCCTCGTCGAGGATGTCGCCGTCGGCGGTGCCGAGGCGCCGCGCGAGGAAGCCCTGGGTGTCGCCGTCGGCGATGAAGCAGATGTCGTGGCTGTCCGGCTTCTTCGCCACGGACAGGCCGCGGCGGGCCGCCTCCGCCCGGATCTCGTCCTTGGTGGTGAGGGTGTCGCCGAGCGGGAACATGGCGTGCGCCAGCTGCCGCTCGTCGAGGACACCGAGGACGTACGACTGGTCCTTGGCCGCGTCGGAGGCGCGGTGCAGCTCGCGGGAGCCGTCGGGGTTGGCCACGACGGTGGCGTAGTGGCCGGTGCACACGGCGTCGAAGCCGAGGGCGATCGCCTTGTCGAGCAGCGCGGCGAACTTGATCTTCTCGTTGCAGCGCAGGCAGGGGTTGGGCGTACGGCCCGCGGCGTACTCGGCGACGAAGTCGTCGACGACATCCGCGCGGAAGCGGTCGGCGAGGTCCCAGATGTAGAAGGGGATGCCGATGACGTCCGCGGCGCGGCGGGCGTCGTGGCTGTCCTCGATCGTGCAGCAGCCGCGGGCTCCGGTGCGGAACGACTGCGGGTTCGCGGAGAGGGCGAGGTGCACGCCCGTGACGTCGTGCCCCGCTTCGGCGGCGCGGGCGGCCGCCACGGCCGAGTCGACGCCACCGCTCATCGCGGCGAGCACGCGGAGGCGACGGCCGTCGCCAGGGCCTGTGGGTGCACCGGGGAAGTCAGTCATAGCGCCTCCTAGGGTACGGCGCCCCCGGGGCGTCCTGCGGGGCCGGTCGTCGGGAACGCGGTGCGTGGGCGGGGCGGGTGGTGGTGGGTGCGGTGCCGGGCGGGTGCGGGCGTTGCGCCGGCGGCGGGCTGCCCCCCACCGCCGCAGGCGCTACATCAGCCCCGCGCTGCGGGCGCGGGCCACGGCGGGGGCGATCGCCTCGCCGAGGACCGCGACGTCCTCCGCCGTCGAGGTGTGCCCGAGGGAGAAGCGCAGGGAGCCCCGCGCGAGGTCGGGGTCGGCGCCCATGGCGAGGAGGACGTGGCTGGGCTGGGGGACGCCGGCGGTGCACGCCGACCCGGTGGAGCACTCGATGCCCTGGGCGTCGAGCAGCATCAGCAGGGAGTCCCCCTCGCACCCGGGGAAGGAGAAGTGGGCGCTGGCGGGGAGACGGCCGCCGGGGCCGGGGTCGCCGTTGAGGATGGCCTCGGGGACGGCCTCGCGGACCTTGGCGACCAGGTCGTCGCGCAGGGCGCCGATCTCGCGGGCGAAGTCCTCGCGCCGCTGCGCGGCGAGCGTCCCGGCGACGGCGAACGCGGCGACCGCGGGGACGTCGAGCGTGCCGGAGCGTACGCCGCGCTCCTGGCCGCCGCCGTGGAGGACGGGGACCGGGCCGATCTCGCGCCGGAGCACCAGGGCCCCGACGCCGTACGGGCCGCCGACCTTGTGTCCGGTGACGGTCATCGCGTCGAGCCCGGACGCCGCGAAGTCGACCTCGACCTGCCCGAGGGCCTGGACGGCGTCGGAGTGCAGCGGCACCTCGAACTCCCGGGCCACCGCGCTGAGTTCCGTGACCGGGAAGATCGTGCCGACCTCGTTGTTGGCCCACATCACCGTGGCGAGGGCCACATCGCCCGGGTCGCGGGCGATGGCCTCGCGCAGGGCCTCGGGGTGGACGCGCCCGTAGGCGTCGACCGGGAGCCATTCGACCCGGGCGCCCTCGTGCGTGGCGAGCCAGTCGACGGCGTCGAGGACGGCGTGGTGCTCGACGGGGCTGGCGAGGACCCGGGTGCGCCGGGGGTCGGCGTCGCGGCGGGCCCAGTACAGACCCTTGACCGCCAGGTTGTCGGCCTCGGTGCCGCCCGCGGTGAAGACGATCTCGCTGGGGCGGGCGCCGAGCGCGGCGGCCAGGGACTCCCGGGACTCCTCCACCGTGCGCCTGGCCCGGCGGCCGGCCGCGTGGAGGGAGGATGCGTTGCCCGTGACGGCGAGGTGCGCGGTCATCGCCTCGACGGCCTCCGGCAGCATCGGGGTCGTGGCGGCGTGGTCGAGGTAGGCCATGATGAGCGTGATTCTACGGGCGCCGCGGCCCCCTCCCGGACCGAGGCCCGCCCCGGGGCCCACCGCGCCGGGTGGTGCCCCGCTACAGGTGGAGCTCCTCCGCCGCGGTGGTGCGCCGGTGCCAGGCGCGGGGGGCGCGCCAGTGGAAGCGCATGGCCAGCAGCCTGAGGACGAAGGCGCTGATGACGGCGAGCACCCCGGTGCCGGGGGTCAGGGCCTGGAATTTGATGAGCACCACCACGACGGTGGCCCCCACGATGGCCGGCACCGCGTACAGGTCGCGGTCCCAGCGCAGCAGGGAGGGGACCTCGTTGCCGAGCAGGTCGCGCAGGACGCCGCCGCCGACGGCGGTGGCGAGCCCGAGGGTGGCGGAGGCGGTGAGGTTGAGGCCGTAGTCGTAGGCCTTGGTGGTGCCGGCGACGCAGAAGAGGCCGAGGCCGGCGGCGTCGAAGATGTTGATGGTGGTGTTGATCCGCTCGACCTGGGGGTGCAGGAAGAACACCACCGTGGTGGCGATCAGCGGGGTCAGGAAGTAGCCGAGGTCGGTGAAGGCGGCCGGCGGGACCGCCCCGATGATCAGGTCCCTGATCAGCCCTCCGCCCAGCGCGGTGACCTCGGCGAGGACCGCCATGCCGAAGACGTCGTAGTTCTTGCGTACGGCGAGCAGCGCGCCGGAGATCGCGAAGACGAAGATTCCGACGAGGTCGAGCACGTGCTGGACGGAGTGGCTGAACAGTTCGGTTTGCACCGGCCTCATTGTGCCGGGTGGGTGGCTAGGCCTTCTCGGCCGTCTTCCCGGCCGTGCCGCTGCCGGAGTCGCCGGTGTTCTCCGGGTGGTGGCAGGCCACCTGGTGCCCGGTGGCCAGGAGGGCCAGCGGGGGCTCCGTGGTCTTGCAGACCTCGGTCGCCTTCCAGCAGCGGGTGTGGAAGCGGCAGCCGGGCGGCGGGGCGATCGGCGACGGGACGTCGCCGGTCAGCAGGATCCGCTCGCGCTTGGCGCGCCGCTTCGGGTCCGGCACCGGCACCGCGGAGAGCAGCGCGTTGGTGTACGGGTGCATCGGCTTGGTGTACAGGTCCTCGCGGTCGGCGACCTCGACGATCTTGCCGAGGTACATGACCGCGATGCGGTCCGACACGTGCCGGATGACCGACAGGTCGTGCGCGATGATCACGTAGGTCAGGCCGAGCTCGCTCTGCAGGTCGTCCAGGAGGTTGACCACCTGGGCCTGGATGGACACGTCGAGCGCCGACACCGGCTCGTCCGCGACCACGAGCTTGGGCTTGAGCGCCAGCGCGCGGGCGATGCCGATGCGCTGCCGCTGGCCGCCGGAGAACTCGTGCGGGTAGCGGTTGTAGTGCTCGGGGTTGAGTCCGACCAGCTCCAGGAGGTTCTGCACCTCCTTCTTCACCCCGTTCTCCGTCTGCACCTTCTGCAGCCGGAACGGCGCGCCGACGATGGTGCCGACGGTGTGCCGCGGGTTGAGGGAGGAGTACGGGTCCTGGAAGATCATCTGCACGTCGCGGCGGAGCGGGCGCATGCCCGAGGTGCCCAGGTGCGTGATGTCCCGGCCCTCGAACTCGATCTTCCCGCCGGTCGGTTCGAGCAGCCGGGTGATCAGCCGGCCCATGGTGGACTTGCCGCAGCCGGACTCGCCGACCACGCCGAGGGTCTCCCCGGGATTGACGTGGAAGTCGATGCCGTCGACGGCCTTGACCGCGCCGACCTGGCGCCGCAGCAGACCCTTGGTGATCGGGAAGTGCTTGACCAGGCCGCTCACCTTGAGCAGCGCATCCGACCCGTCGGCGGTCGACTGCTGGGGGATCGTCATCTCCTGGCCTTTCACAGCTTCGGCGCAATCTCTTCGGTCCAGATGCGCTCCCGGTCCGCCGCGCCCAGGTGGCACGCGGCGTGGTGCCGGCTGCCGACCTCGCGCAGTTCCGGAACGACGGTGGTGCTGGCGCCGCCGGTGAGCTCCGCGTACGGGCAGCGCGGGTGGAAGGCGCAGCCGGACGGAATGTTGATGAGGCTCGGCGGCGAGCCCTTGACCGGGTTGAGCCGTTCGGTGCGCTCACGGTCCAGGCGGGGCATCGAGCCCAGCAGGCCCCAGGTGTAGGGGTGTTGCGGCTCGTAGAAGACCTTGTCGGCCGGTCCGCGCTCCACGCAGCGTCCGCCGTACATCACCAGGATGTCGTCCGCGAGCTCGGCGACGACGCCGAGGTCGTGGGTGATGATGATGACCGCGGAGCCGAACTCCTTCTGCAGGTCCCGGATGAGGTCCAGGATCTGCGCCTGCACGGTCACGTCGAGCGCGGTGGTCGGCTCGTCCGCGATGAGCAGGTCGGGGTTGTTGGACAGCGCCATGGCGATCATCGCGCGCTGCCGCATGCCGCCGGAGAACTGGTGCGGGTAGTCGTCGACCCGCTTGTCGGGCTGCGGGATGCCGACGCGGTCGAGCATCTCGATCGCGCGCTTGCGGGCCACGGCCTTGGACACGTCGTGGTGCACCCGGTACGCCTCGACGATCTGCGCGCCGACGGTGAAGTAGGGGTGCATCGCGGACAGCGGGTCCTGGAAGATCATCGCGGCGTCCTTGCCGCGCAACCGCCGGACCTCGTCCGGGTCGGCCGAGAGCAGCTCCTTGCCGTCGAGCCAGATCTCGCCGGACATCTGCGCCCTGCTGCGGCCGTACTGGCCGGCCCGGTGCAGACCCATGATCGCCAGGGACGTCACCGACTTGCCGGAGCCGGACTCGCCGACGATGCCGAGGGTCTTGCCCTTCTCCAGCTGGAAGGAGAGGCCGTCGACGGACTTCACCAGACCGTCGTCGGTCGGGAAGTGCACCTTGAGGTCGCGGACCTCCAGGAACGCCGTGGGCTGCCCCGCCTTCCCGGCCACCGGCTCGTTCGGCGCGGCATCCGCCCCGGTGCCGGACTTCTGGATGGGGAGGTCGGTCATGACAGCCTCACGCGCGGGTCGACGACGGCGTACAGCAGGTCTACGAGGAGGTTGGCCACCACCACGGCGACGGCCGCGATCAGCGTGACGCCGAGGATCAGCGGGAAGTCCTTGTCCGAGATCGCCTTCACCGCCGCCTGGCCGATGCCCGGCAGGCTGAACGTCGTCTCGGTGAGGATCGCGCCGCCGACGAGGGCGCCGAGGTCCATGCCGAGGATGGTGAGCACCGGGGTCATCGTCGAGCGCATGGCGTGCTTGCCGATGACGACCGGCTCGCGCAGGCCCTTGGCACGCGCGGTGCGGATGTAGTCCTCGCCCATGATCTCGAGCATGGTGGCCCGGGTCATCCGGGCGTACATGGCGGCGTAGAGGAAGGCGAGCGAGACCCAGGGCAGGAGCATGCCGCCGAACCAGCCGGATGGTGAATCACCGAACGGCACGTATTGGCCGTCGATCCATCCGAGCCCGTAGACGACCACCGCGAGGGCGATCATGCCGGTGAAGTAGATGGGGAGCGAGACGCCGGCGAGCGCCACCGTCATCAGGGAGCGGTCCAGTACGGAGCCGCGCTTGAGGGCGGAGACGACACCGGTGCCGACGCCGACGATCACCCAGATGACGCAGGCGCCGGCGGCCAGCTGCAGGGTCACCGGGAGACGGTCCGTCAGGACCGGCCAGATCGCCTGCTCGTTGCGGAAGGAGTAGCCGAAGCAAGGGGCGGGGCAGTGCGTGACGTCCGCGCCGTTGGCGTAGTCACGCCCGGCGAACAGCCCCCACAGGAACTTGCCGAACTGCACGAGGATGGGATCGTCGAGGCCCATCTTCTTCCGAATGCCCTCGAGGGAGGCCGGATCCGCCTGCTTCCCGATGAAGTAGGTGGCGGGGTCGACTCCGACCCATTTGGGGATCAGGAAGAAGATCCCGAAGGTCACCAACGTGATGACCAGCAACATGACGACGACAGCGAACAGTCGCCGGATGATGTATGCAAGCACTGTGCTCGGCCCGGCGGCGGCCCGGGGGTTCCCCGGGCCGCCGCACGCGGCCATCACCTGCCCTTCGTGCCTAGCGGGTGTGGCACTCGATCGATTCGAGGGTTGTTACTGCACGCCCAGCGAGGCGTAGTCGTAGCGGCCGTTGTACGCGTCGGCCGTGTAGACGTTGGTCAGGCGGGAGCTGCGCCAGATGATGTTCTTCTCGAAGGTGAAGGGCAGGTAGTACGCGCCCTCGGAGACCTTCTGGTTGATCTGCTTGTACAGCTCGGCCGCGGCGTTCGCGTCGGTCTGCTGCAGCGCCTGGTCGAACAGGCCGTCGATCGACTTGTCCTTGATCTCGGCGAAGTTGTTGTTGCCGCTCTCCAGGATGAACCGGCTGTCGACCAGCGGCTGGAGGAAGCCCTGGCCCGACGGGAAGTCGGCGCCCCAGCCCATGATGATGATGCCGTAGTTCTTGGACTTGACCGTCTTCGGGGCACCGATGATGCCGGAGGTCTGCGCACCGTCGAACTCGTCGAGCTCGGTGGTGATGCCGACCTTCTTCAGCGACTCCTGCAGCGACTCGGCCGTGGCGATCTCGATCGGCTTGTTGTTGCGGACCGCGATCGTGGTCTTGAAGCCGTTGGGCTGGCCGCAGGCCTTGAGCTCCTTCTTGGCCTCTTCGACGTTGCCCGAGGTGTCCTTCAGGACGTTGTACGGGTCGTAGTTGCCGTCGGCGCCCTTGATGCCCAGCGGGAGCATGTTCGGGGCGATGGCGCCGCCGGCCTGCGGGCCGCCACGGGCGGTCTGCAGCGACTTGTGGTCGGCGGCGAGGATGACCGCCTTGCGGCAGTGGATGTTGTCCATCGGCTTGACCGTGGTCGGGAAGACCGCGTAACGGATGAAGCCGGTGTCCGGGTTGTCGGCGTTGCCCTTGTTCTTGCCGAGCACCTCGGCGCGCGCGGCCTGGCCGACGCCGGTGGCGTTGAGGTCCAGGTCGTAGTCGCCGTTGATCAGGCGCTTGTCCATGTCGTCGGCGTTGGTGGTCAGGGTGACCGTGATCTTGTCCGGCAGCGCCTTGCGGAGGTCGTCGGTGGACGCGCTCCAGTTGGTGTTCCGGACCAGGACCATCGACTTGTTCGGCGTGTACGACTCGAACTTGTACGGGCCGCTGGAGAACGGCTTGAGGCCGTACTTCGCGCCGGTGTCCTTGGCCGCGGGGACCGGGGAGCCGGACGGCATCGCGAGCATCTGCTCGAAGTCGCTGTTCGGCGTCGCCAGGTGGAAGGTGATGGTCTTGTCGTCCGGCGTCTCGACGGCCTTCAGACCGAGCTTGTCGGGCGAGGTGTCCTTGTACGGGCCCTTGTACTCACCCTTGGGGTCGAGCACCTGCTGCAGGTAGATCGGGCCGCCGGAGATGACGTCCTGCGCCCAGATGCGCTCGATGCCGTACTTGATGTCCTTGGAGGTCAGCGGGGAGCCGTCCTCCCACTTCAAGCCGTCCTTCAGGGTGTACGTGTAGGTCTTGCCGCCGTCGCTGACCTTCGCGAGGCCGCTGGCGAGGTCCGGCTTCAGCGTGGTGCTGCCGAGACCCGGCTCCGGGGTGAAGGAGACCAGCTGGCGGGTGTAGTACCGGGCGAAGTCCCACATGAAGCCGTAGTAGCCACGCTGCGGGTCCCAGGAGTCGGCGTCCTGCGTCCCGATGAACTTGAGCGTGCCGCCCTTCTTGTCGGACGCGTTCGCCACCTTGTTGACGGCGGCGTTGAATCCGGGGGCCTTGGCGTTGCCGTCGGACTTGCCGCCACCGCCGCCTCCGCCGCAAGCGGCGGTGGACAGCAGTGCGGCGACCACGACGGCCGTCCCTGCGGCCAGCCTGCGCCTCGATGAGCGTGGGGATGTCACTTTTTCGTAACCTCCGTGATTCGCGGTCCGCGACTTTCGGCGGACCTGCGGTCCTTCTCGGTGAGAAGCCACCTGACGGGAATGGCAGGGGCGGTGTGCGAGGGCTAGCGGGAGCCCTTCGGGTCCAGCGCATCCCGTACGCCGTCACCGAAGAGGTTGAAGGCGAGCACGGTGATGAAGATCGCCAGGCCCGGGATCAGCATGAAGATCGGGTCCGTCTCGTAGAAGGACAGCGCCTTGAACAGCATCTGTCCCCACGACGAGGTGGGCGGCTTCACGCCGACCCCGAGGAAGCTCAGGGCGGCCTCGGTGAGGATGTTCGTCGGGATCATCAGCGTCGCGTAGACGGTGATCGGGGCGACGAGGTTGGGCAGCAGTTCCCGGAAGAGGATGTAGCCGCGGCCGGCGCCGAGGCTGCGGGCCGCGTCGACGTACTCGCGTTCCCTCAGGCTCAGGGTCTGGCCGCGGACGATGCGCCCGACGTACGGCCAGCCGAAGAACCCGATGACGACGACCAGGACGCCCATGCGAACGCCGGTGCCGCTGAAGCCCAGCAGCGAGTTCGGCATGACCGAGACCAGGGACATGATGAAGAGCAGCTGGGGGAAGGCCAGGAGGACGTCCATCACGCGGCCGATGGCGGCGTCGACCCAGCCGCCGAAGTAACCGGCCATGATGCCGAAGAAGGTGCCGAGGACCACCGCGACGATCGCCGACAGGAAGGCCACCAGCAGGGAGATCCGCGTCCCGTAGACGATGCGGCTGAAGACGTCGCGGCCGTTGACCGGCTCCACACCGAAGAGGTAATCCCCGCTGATGCCGCCCCACTTGCCGGTGGGGGTGCCGAAGAGCGGGTCGATCTTGTTCTCGTGGAAGTCGTTCGGCGGATGACCGAGGGCGCTGACGATGAGGGGGGCGAAGATCGCGACCAGGATGAGGAAGACGACGATCACGCCGCCTGCCAGCGCCACTTTGTCGCGCTTGAGGCGCATCCATGCGATACGCCCGGGCGAACGCCCCTCGATGGCCTTCGCGGGTATGTCGGCGGCGACGTCGGCGACGGCCGTCTCGGCGGTGTCGTGCAGCGGTGCTGTCATGTCTCCTCGTGCATCCCCCTGCCGGCGGTGGCCGGCTTCGCCTGGCCGTCCGCCCGGGTCGACGGAGCGGACCGACCATGTCGGGCGCAGCTCTTGATGGTGGTGCGGTGGCGCTGGGCTGTGTGTTTGGCTTGTGATGAATCGTTAAGGCGACGTGTGAGCCGCCTTGGTGCGCGAGTCTTCATGGGGCGTGGATCACGCGCCAGACCCCACAGGGAAGCGATGCGCAACCGTGATGTGGTGAGCCTTCGTCCGTTATTACCGCAGTGTTACGCGCGTTGACAGATCGCCGCGATGCGATGGGAGTCGCTACCTTCGACGCCATGAATGATCGGCTTCGCTCGGTGTGCGACCTGATGGTCCCCGTGGTCAGGGAGATGGCGGGACTCCACGAGTACGACGGCCAGGTGCAGGACCTGTCACCCGACGGCGTCCGCCGCGGACTGTCCTCGCTCACCCACGCCCGGCTCCGCGAACCGGCCCTTCCCGACCCCCACGACGAGCGGCACCTGGCGGTCTTCGAGGACACCCTCAAGGTCCAGTACGGCGAGCTGGAACTGCACCGGCGTGACCCATATCCGCATTTGTCCAACCTCGAACTCACCGCGTACGACCGCGAGTACGCGCCCCGCCAGGAGCTGGCCGAGGCCCGCGGCCGCCACCTCCAGCAGTGGCCGGACGCCGTCGACGCGGCCATCGCGTCGCTCGACCGGGTGAGCGCGCCGGTCGCCGGGGCACTCCTCGGGGCGGTCCGCGGCCTGGCCGCCGGCCTCGACCCGGACCGGGAGCCGGAGGCCGGTCCCGCGCTCGCCGCGCACGCCCGGCTGGTCGACCACATCGCCCGTGCCGCGGAGACCGGCGACCCCGACCCGCGGCTCGGCGGGGAGGCGCTGGCGCTCCTGATGGGCAGTCAGGAAGGCCTGCGGGTCGACCTCTCGGCGCTCGCCGACGAGGCCGAGCGCGAGCGGGACCGGCTCACCGGGCTCCTCACGGAGTCCTGCGGACGGCTGGACCCCAAGGCCACCGTGGACGAGCTCATCCCCCGGCTGCTCGCCGACCATCCGGACGCGGACGGGGTCATCCCCGAGGCCGCCCGGCTCACGGACGAGGTCATCGAGTTCACCCGGCAGCGGGGGCTCGTGCCCTGGCTCGACGGCGACTGCCTCGTCGGGCCGGCACCGCCGTCGCGCCGCTGGTCCATGGCGATGATGACCTGGGCCGCCCCGGAGGAGGCCGATTCCGCCTCCTGGTACCACGTCACCCCGCCGGAGCCGGACTGGCCGGAGGAGGAACGCGAGGAGTGGCTCTCGGTCTTCAGCCGTACGAGCCTGCCGGCGATCACCGTCCACGAGGTGGCGCCCGGCCATTTCGCCCACGGCAGGGCATTGCGGCACGCACCCACGCAGGTGCGGCGGGTCCTGCACTCGCTGTCCTTCTGCGAGGGCTGGGCGCACTACGTCGAGGAGGTCTGCCTCGAGGAGGGCTTCCGGGCCCGCGACCCCCGCTTCGCGATCGGCGTCGCCCTGGAGGCGCTCGTGCGCGTCACCCGGCTCGCGTGCGCGATCGGGCTGCACACGGGGGCGATGACGCTGGAGGAGGCCACGCAGCGCTTCATGCGGGACGCCCACCTCGCCCGGGCCGGCGCGGCCTCCGAGGCACGGCGCGGCACCTTCGACGCGGCGTACGGCCGTTACACCTGGGGCAAGTTGGAGATCATGCGGCTGCGCGAGCGGGCCCGGCGCGCCTGGGGGCCCGAGTTCTCGCTGCAGCGGTTCCACGGGGCGCTGCTGGAGCTGGGGAGCCCGCCGCTGGGGCTCATCGACTCGGTCCTGTGAGGGGCGGCCCCCCGCGGGCCCGGCGTCGTCGGTGTGGTGTGTGGGCGGGTGCGGGTGCGGGTGCGTTGCGCCTGCGGCGGCCCGGCTCCCGCCCGCCCGCCCGTCGCCGGCACCGTTGCCTGAACGCGGGGGCGGGCGACAAGCCGCCGACGCACCGCCACCACCCCCAGGGGCCACCCGCACCCGTCCAGGGCGCCGCACGCGTGGGCGGGGGGAAAGCCCGCCGCAGGCGCGACGGCGCGCAAGCCGCCGGCGAACAGGCACAACGACCCCCGGAAACCGCCGGAGGCCTCAGTAGGGCTGGGGGGCCCAGCCGTAGGTCGTGCCGGGGACACCCGGCGCACCCGGTGCGCCGTGGGCGTCGCGGGAGTAGAAGGGCTGCGCGGAGGCCCGCATCCACATGCCCACCGGGTCGTACTCGTCCGTGAGCGCGACCGTGGCGACCGGCAGCCCCTGCGGCACCGCCCCGAGGGCGGACTGCATCATCAGGCGCACCGTTTCGGCGGCCTGGGGCCCGGCGTCGTAGAGGTCGACGCCGATCGCGAGGTACGGCTCCCCCAGCGCGGGCTGGACCCATGCGCGCCGCAGCGAGCGGACGGCCTGGGTGCGATGGGCCTGCTGGGACAACAGGGCGTAGTACTGGGGGATCTGGAGCGCGGGCTCGCCGATCCGCAGCGGTCCGGCCGGGGAGCGGTCGAGCCCGAGGCAGACGCGCCGCAGGTCGAGCCAGGGGATGCCGACGCCGCCGCCGGGGGCGTGCGGGTTGAGCCACAGGCCCCAGCGGTCGGGGAAGAGCGAGGCCGCGATCTCACGACCGGAGACCACCTCGTGGGCCCGGTTCCAGCCGCAGGCGGAGAACTCCTGCGGTGAGGTCACGCAGGGCGCGTAGCCGTGGCCGGCGACCTCCATGTTGCCGTACTGCGCGTCCGACCCGCCGGGGGTGCCCTGCCAGAGCAGCATCCACACCTGGCTGTCGGCGAGGGTCCGCAGCACTTCCTCGTAGGCGTCGTACCTACCGGGCGTCACCTGCCGGAGCGCATGCTCCAGCCCCCCGCCCCCTCCCACGCCGGCGCTCACGTGTCCCGCCCTTCCGCGTCTGCCTCGTCCGCGTCGTCTGCTTCGCCGAATGCCTCGGGTGTCGTGTCGGACCCAGGTTATGCGCCCGTGCCGACATAGAAGGGTCGCACGCGCTCCAGCATCCAGTCGCCGATGGGGTCCTGTGCGACGTCCAGCAGCACCAGGTTGACCTGCCAGGGCAGCGGTACGGCGCCGAGCGCGCGCCCGAGGGCGGCCATGGCGGCGGCCCGGTCCTCCTCCTGCCAGCGGTCGAGCTCGACGCCGACGAAGAGCGTGGCGGGATCGCCCTCGACGCTGGCCAGCGCGCGGCGGGCGGAGAGCACGACGGGGAGCACGGCGAACTCGCCCGCGGCGGCGGCCAGGAAGTCGACCGGCTCCTCGTCCGGCGAGGGTTCCCACAGCCGGACCCGGGCCCCGGTCGGGGTGCCGGGCTCGCGGTCGGTGCGGCACAGCTCCATCACGGCGGCGGGCGGCAGCGGGATGCCCACCGCGCCACCGGGGTTCACGGCGATCCCGAGCTGCGGGGGCAGCCCGCGGGCGAACTCGCGGGCGGGGGCGACGGCGAAGCTCATGCCGGAACCGGCGGCGAGGAACTGCTGTTCGGAGCTGAAGACCGGGACGTAGACGCCGCCTTCGAGTTCGAGGGTCGGCAGGTCGAGGTCGGTGCTGTCGGGGCCGCCGCCGTTCGGCAGCGGGATCCACAACTGCGAGCGCCCGAGCACCTCCAGGACGCGGGCCGTGGCACCCGGGTCGCCGAGTGCCGCGGAGAGCACTTCCTCGAGTTCGTTGGCGGGCCAGCCGCCGCCACCGTGGCCCGCCGGGGCGAAGCCGTCCGGTATCCGCTGCCCCGGGATGTTCACTGCGTCTCGCCTCGCAATTTCCTGTGGTGGTGCGCTCCGTGGAAACCCTATCCGGCGGCGGGCGCGCGCGACCCCCGCATCCCGCGGTCGTCACACGATGCGATCGTCCGGTTGCGAAGCGTCACGACGGCTCCGAAGGTAGGACGAGCAAGGAGAAAACCCTCAACCGGGAGATATCTCGACATGCGCATCACCAGGATCAACTCCACCCTCATAGCGGCGGCTGTCTGCGCCTCGCTGACGATGGGCCTCACCGGCGGTGTCGCGAGTGCCCACGCCCCCACCCGGAGCACGGCCGTCGAGGTCGAGCACCTCGCCGCCCGCGCGGCGGGGACGGGCGACGCCGAACTCATCGCCAAGCTGGGTGACACGCTGTCCATCGGCGCCAAGCTCACGCAGGAAGCCCAGGTCGAAGCCCCTGACTCGGCGAAACTGGAGGAACTCCGCAGGGGTCTGGAAGAGGCGAGCCAGCAGCTGGCCTCGGTCCTCGACCAGGCTGGTGCGGTATCTCCCGGTGTCACCGACCCGTCGGCGTTCGATCCGGGCGCGCCACAACCGGGCATGGAGCCGGTCGATCCCGGCCAGCCGGGTGACCTGAGCGCCGTCGACCAGATCGGCGGGCCGGGCGACCAGGGCGCCGCGGACGCCGTCACCGACGTCAAGAACGCGCTCACCAAGCTGGTCCAGGACGTCACGGACCTGCTGGCCAAGGTGCTGGCCAAGGACCTCGCGGGTGTGACGGCCGGTGTCGCCACCGTCGTCGCCGACCTGCAGGCCCTGCTGCTGGCGGCGCCGAAGCTGCTCACGGGCGCACTGCCGCTGCCGATTACGCTGCCGATCCCCCTGAACGACCAAGGGGAGCAGCTGTCGCCCGACGCGCAGTTCGCGCCGCAGGGCGTGGCGGAACCGCAGGCTCCGTAGCGGTACCGTCCCTCACGCGTCGCGGCCCGGCCGCTCAGCCGTCGAAGTCGATGGCCTCGAGCTTCCGGGCCGCTTCGCGGTCCAGCAGGACCACCGAGGCGCACACCGCGGGCAGCCGGCCGGCCTCCGCCTCCGCCAGCAGGCGGCGGGAGGCATTGCGGTGCCGGACCATGGCGTACGTCGACACCCCCCGGCCGCGTTCACGCTGGCCGTCCAGCGCGGTCCGCAAGGGGACGTCCAGCAGCACCAGGTGCATGCCCCGCCCGCGGCGCCGGGCCTGACGGGCGACCCACGCGCGCACCCAGCGCAGGGTGCCGCAGTCGTGCAGGACGACGCTGTCGCCCGAGCGCAGCGCCCGCCACAGCCCCGCGTAGTGCGCCATTCGCACCAGGGGGCGGTAGAGGGCGTACGGCAGCAGCCGCGGCACCCGGGCCTGCCAGCGTTCCCGTACGTCCTGCGAGTCGATCAGGCGGGCACCGCCCGTCGCGCGCCGCATGAGGGTGCTCTTCCCGCCGCCCGGGAGGCCGGAGACGATCAACACGTCGCCCGCCGGGTAGCGCAGGGTGCGCACGGGCCGGCGCCCCCGCCGCAGGTCGAGGAGCCGGCGCGGCCGCACGGCCCGGCCCCCGCGGCGCGCTTCCCCGGCCCGCGCCGGTACCGGCCGGGACACGGCCGGGCCTCCGGCCGTCGCATACGCACTCTGCCACCGCACAGCTCGCCTCCGGGTCCGACGTTCAAGAAATGGTAAATCCTGTGTCTTTTCCTACCCAGAGAAACGGCGGGGTTACTACCGGATCGGAACCGGACCGGGACATCCGGGACGCGATCGCGACAACGGCAGGAGCCCGTGCAATGATGGCGGCCTCAATCTCATACCGGCCGTTCGAGGCCGCGCGGGAGAGTTTCCGCACCGCTACGGCGGGGTGGGGCGCCGAAGGAGCAAGTCCTCCCTTGAATCTCTCAGGCACAGATACCGCGCGTCCGAGGCACATCTGAAAAGCGGACGAGTCCGCCCCGGCCGACGGGGCGCCGTCCCACCCAAGGTGCAAACCGGGACTCCTCCGCTCGGAGGGTCCAGGTGAACCTCTCAGGTTCCGATGACAGATGGGGAGGGCCTGCCCGTCATGGCCCTATCCGTCGTTTCCTTGCCTTGGGAGCCCGCCCGATGAGTGAACCCCGCCGTACCGCACTGGACGCGCTGCACCGCGCCCTCGGCGCCACCATGACCGACTTCGCGGGCTGGGACATGCCGCTGCGGTACGCCAGCGAGCGCGACGAGCACACCGCCGTGCGGACCCGGGCCGGTCTCTTCGACCTGTCGCACATGGGCGAGATCACGGTCACCGGTCCGGCCGCGGGCGAGGCCCTGGACCACGCGCTGGTCGGCCACATCTCGGCGCTGGCCGTGGGCCGTGCCCGCTACACGATGATCTGTGCGCCGGACGGCGGCATCCTCGACGACCTGATCGTCTACCGCCTCGGCGACCAGGAGTACATGGTCGTCGCCAACGCCTCCAACGCCCAGGTCGTCCTGGACGCGGTGACCGAGCGCGCGGCGGGCTTCGACGCCGCCGTCCGCGACGACCGGGACGCGTACGCGCTGATCGCCGTCCAGGGTCCGGAGTCCCCCGGCATCCTGAAGTCGGTCACCGACGCAGACCTGGACGGGCTGAAGTACTACGCGGGCCTGCCCGGCACCGTCGCCGGCGTCTCCGCGCTGATCGCCCGCACGGGCTACACCGGCGAGGACGGTTTCGAGCTGTTCGTCGCCCCGGCCGACGCGGAGAAGCTGTGGCAGGCGCTGACCGAGGCGGGCGCGGACGCCGGCCTGGTGCCGTGCGGCCTGTCCTGCCGCGACACGCTGCGCCTGGAGGCGGGCATGCCGCTGTACGGGCACGAGCTGACCACCGCGCTCACCCCCTTCGACGCCGGGCTCGGCCGGGTCGTGAAGTTCGACAAGCCGGGTGACTTCGTGGGCCGGCAGGCCCTGACCGCGGCCGCCGCGAAGGCCGAGGCCGCGCCGCCGCGCAAGCTGGTCGGTCTGGTCGCGCAGGGCCGCCGGGTCCCCCGCGCGGGCTACCCGGTGGTGGCGGGCGGCGAGGTGGTCGGCGAGGTCACCTCCGGCGCCCCGTCCCCGACCCTGGGCAAGCCGATCGCCATGGCCTACGTGGACGCCGCGCACGCCGCCCCGGGCGCCGCCGGCGTGGGCGTGGACATCCGCGGTACGCATGAGCCGTACGAGGTGGTCGCCCTGCCGTTCTACAAGCGGCAGCGCTGAGGCACCGGTCACATCCGGCACAGCCGTCCCACCTGTCAAGACAGCCGTTCACCAGCACATACCGTCATCCAGGAGAATTCACGCCATGAGCAACCCTCAGCAGCTGCGGTACAGCAAGGAGCACGAGTGGGTCTCGGCCGCCGACGCGGACGGTGTGTCCTCGGTGGGCATCACCGAGCACGCGGCGAACGCCCTCGGCGATGTCGTCTACGTCCAGCTCCCGGCGGTCGGCGACACGGTCGCCGCGGGCGAGACCTGCGGTGAGCTGGAGTCGACCAAGTCGGTCAGCGACCTGTACGCCCCGGTCTCCGGCGAGGTCACCGAGGTCAACGAGGACGTCGTCAACGACCCCTCGCTGGTGAACTCGGCGGCCTTCGAGGGCGGCTGGCTGTTCAAGGTGAAGATCTCCGAGGAGCCGGCCGACCTGCTCTCCGCGGACGAGTACTCCGCCTTCACCGGCAACTGACCGCTCGGGACCTCCCGACCGCTCCGCCCTGTCCACTCCGACCTCCGGACGGATGACCCCCCTGATGTCGCTTCTCAACAGCTCACTGCACGAGCTCGACCCCGACGTCGCCGCCGCCGTCGACGCCGAACTGCACCGCCAGCAGTCCACCCTTGAGATGATCGCCTCGGAGAACTTCGCTCCGGTCGCGGTGCTCCAGGCCCAGGGCTCGGTGCTGACCAACAAGTACGCCGAGGGGTACCCCGGCCGCCGCTATTACGGCGGCTGCGAGCACGTCGACGTCGTCGAGCAGCTCGCGATCGACCGGATCAAGGCGCTCTTCGGCGCCGAGCACGCCAACGTCCAGCCGCACTCGGGCGCGCAGGCCAACGCGGCCGCGATGTTCGCGCTGCTGAACCCCGGCGACACGATCCTGGGTCTGAACCTCGCCCACGGCGGGCACCTGACCCACGGCATGAAGATCAACTTCTCCGGCAAGCTCTACGACGTGGTCGCCTACCACGTGGACGCCGAGACCGGTCAGGTCGACATGGCCGAGGTCGAGCGCCTCGCCAAGGAGTCCCGGCCGAAGCTGATCATCGCCGGCTGGTCGGCGTACCCGCGGCAGCTGGACTTCGCGGCCTTCCGGCGGATCGCCGACGAGGTCGGCGCGTACCTGATGGTCGACATGGCGCACTTCGCCGGCCTGGTGGCGGCGGGGCTGCACCCCTCCCCCGTGCCGTACGCGGACGTCGTCACCACGACCACGCACAAGACGCTGGGCGGCCCGCGCGGCGGCGTCATCCTGTCCAAGGCCGAGCTCGCCAAGAAGATCAACTCCGCGGTCTTCCCCGGCCAGCAGGGCGGCCCGCTGGAGCACGTCATCGCGGCGAAGGCGGTCGCCTTCAAGATCGCGGCGACCGAGGAGTTCAAGGACCGCCAGGTCCGCACCCTGGAGGGCGCGAAGATCCTGGCCGAGCGGCTGACGCAGCCCGACGTCACCGGGGCGGGCGTCTCGGTGCTGTCCGGCGGCACCGACGTGCACCTGGTCCTGGTCGACCTGCGCCACAGCGAGCTCGACGGACAGCAGGCCGAGGACCGGCTGCACGAGATCGGCATCACGGTCAACCGCAACGCCGTCCCGGACGACCCGCGTCCGCCGATGGTCACCTCGGGTCTGCGCATCGGCACCCCGGCGCTGGCCACCCGCGGCTTCGGCACGGAGGACTTCCGCGAGGTCGCCGACGTCATCGCCGAGGCCCTCAAGCCGGGCTTCGACGCGGAGGCCGCCAAGGCGCTCGGCGCCCGGGTCACCGCCCTGGCCGAGAAGCACCCGCTGTACCCCGGCCTGAAGTAGCGAGCGTCACCCGGTGTGCGGGGCCGGCCGCGAGGACGGTCCCGCACACTGGAGCAAGTGCGGCGCACCCACGCCGCCCACGTACCACCCCGGCGGCGACCCCGCCGGCCGCCCGCGGACAACGGGGTCCGCGAACCCGAGGAGTCATCGCACCGTGGCCATCTCCGTCTTCGACCTCTTCTCGATCGGCATAGGCCCGTCCAGCTCCCACACCGTGGGCCCGATGCGCGCCGCGCGGATGTTCGCCCAGCGGCTGAAGAACGACGACCTGCTGGCAGGCGTGGCCTCCGTGCGCGCCGAACTGTTCGGCTCGCTCGGCGCGACCGGCCACGGCCACGGCACCCCCAAGGCGGTGCTGTTGGGCCTGGAGGGCCACTCCCCCCGCACCGTCGACGTCGAGACCGCCGACGAGCGGGTCGAGCACATCCGCAGCGGCGGCCGCATCAGCCTGCTCGGCGCCCACGAGATCCCGTTCTCCGCCGCCGACGACCTGATCCTGCACCGGCGCCGCTCGCTGCCGTACCACGCCAACGGCATGACGCTCTTCGCGTACGACGAGGCCGGCGCGCCCGTGCTGGAGAAGACCTACTACTCGGTGGGCGGCGGCTTCGTCGTCGACGAGGACGCGGTCGGCGAGGACCGCATCAAGCTCGACGACACCGTGCTGAAGTACCCGTTCCGCACGGGGGACGAGCTGCTCCGGCTCACCCGGGAGACCGGTCTTTCCATCTCCGGCCTGATGCTGGAGAACGAGAAGGCCTGGCGCACCGAGGCCGAGATCCGCGCGGGCCTGCTGGAGATCTGGCAGGTCATGCAGGACTGCGTGAAGGCCGGGATGACCCGCGAGGGCATCCTCCCCGGTGGCCTCAAGGTCCGCCGCCGCGCCTCCGCGACCGCCCGCCAGCTGCGCGCCGAGGGCAAC
Organism: Streptomyces sp. NPDC059718; assembly: GCF_042733315.1. Taxonomy (NCBI): domain Bacteria; kingdom Bacillati; phylum Actinomycetota; class Actinomycetes; order Kitasatosporales; family Streptomycetaceae; genus Streptomyces; species Streptomyces sp. NPDC059718. The sequence goes on along the minus strand of NZ_JBHWGA010000034.1, from coordinate 18,992 downwards.
ACGGTGGCGCACGCCATGGAGTGGGTGACCCTCTACGCCATGGCCGTCAACGAGGAGAACGCCGCGGGCGGCCGCGTCGTCACCGCCCCCACCAACGGCGCCGCCGGCATCATCCCGGCCGTGCTGCACTACTACGTGAACTTCGTGGCCGGGCAGTCGACGGAGGCGGAGAAGGAGGACGGCGTCGTCCGCTTCCTCCTCGCGGCGGGCGCGATCGGCATGCTCTTCAAGGAGAACGCCTCCATCTCCGGCGCCGAGGTCGGCTGCCAGGGCGAGGTCGGCTCCGCCTGCTCCATGGCCGCGGGCGGCCTCGCCGAGGTCCTCGGCGGCGGCCCGGAGAAGGTCGAGAACGCCGCCGAGATCGGCATGGAGCACAACCTCGGGCTCACCTGCGACCCCGTCGGCGGGCTCGTCCAGATCCCCTGCATCGAGCGCAACGGCATGGCCGCGGTCAAGGCCGTCACCGCCGCGCGCATGGCGATGCGCGGGGACGGGCGGCACCACGTCTCCCTCGACAAGGTCATCAAGACCATGAAGGAGACCGGGGCGGACATGAAGGTCAAGTACAAGGAGACCGCCCGCGGCGGCCTCGCGGTCAACGTCATCGAGTGCTGACGCCACCCCGGATCGCCCAAGGCGCCCCCGTGGGGGGCGTCAGCGGTACGTGAGCACCGCCCACACGCCGGTCGCGGCGACCGCGAGGGCGTAGAGGGCGACGGCGGCGCGGAGGATGCGCGTCTTCGCCGGGGCGGCCAGCCGGGTGCGGGACAGCAGCCAGGCGAGGGCGGGGAGGACGAGGACGGCGTGGAGGCTGACGCCGTGCAGGGGCTTGAGGGGGGCCGTGGAGGCGTAGGCGGCGCTCTGGTGGCCGGTGCGGGTGAGCTGGACGCCGCGGGCGATCATGGCGGCGCCGGAGAGCAGGGCGACGAGCAGGATCACGAAACCGGAGCGCAGGGCGAGGGGCATGCCGGCGGGGCCGGTGGGGCGGTGCCGGAAGGACGCGACGGCGAAGGCCGACAGGACGGCGACGAGCACGGCGCCGCCGGCCGCGAGCGTCATGGAGACGGCGGTGTCGAAGCCGGTCTCCATGTCGAGGTGCGAGGGTACGTGCCGCCACGCCTGCACGGTGATGCCGCCGACCTCGACCACGCAGTCGGCGGCGAACACGGCCAGCAGGACGGTGCGCGGGCGCGCGCCGACGTCCAGGTACGAGGTGACCCAGGCGACCGCGAGGAGGGTCAGGCCGAAGGAGAGCCCGAAGGTCGCGGGCTTGCGCCAGGACACCGGCCCGTCCCACGGGCCGCCGTCCACCGCGAGGACGGCGAGGTGGAACAGGCCCGAGAGGATCAGCAGGGCGCCGGTCGCGTGACACAGGCGGTCGGCCGTGCGGGGGCCGTCGTGCGCCCGTGCCCCGGCGGTGGGGATGGTGGTCGTCGCCATGGCCCCAGCGTGCCGGGGGCGGCATGGGCGGTCGTCGTCCGGGGGGAGGCCGGCCGGATACGTCCCCGGGAGCAGTGGTTCCCGCTCAGCGGGTGGCCGCGTGCACGATCCCCGAGGTCGCCGCGATGCGGTCGAGCAGGAACATGGTGCCGACGCTCGCCACGATCCAGCTGCAGAGGATGACGATCCCGCGGGTCAGGCCGTCGTGGTGGAAGTAGGCGATTCCGTCCATGGCACGGACGCCCACCCCGGCCGGCATGACGGAGGCCAGTGGCTCCAGCCAGCCCGGCAGGAAGTACGGCGGGAGGACGCCGCCACTGGTGGCGTTCCCGATGATGAGCATGAAGATCGAGCCCAGGAGCACTCCGGCCGGGCCGAAGACGCGGATGAGCGCGACGGTGGCGGCGGCGACCGCGCCGGCCATGAGGGTGACGACGCCGAAGATCCCGAAGAAGGAGCCGGGTATCGCGCCGAAGGCCGTACTGGCGATGAGGGTGGTGGCCAGGCCGCCGACGACGGCGAAGAGGCCGATGCTCAGGACCCGCTGGTAGAAGGAGAGCCGTGGCGCGACCTGGTAGGTCAGCTGGCCGAAGAGGAAGCCTGCCAGGATCAGCCCGAAGGATGCGTAGAAGACCGACAGCCCTCTGCTGTCACCGGACGACAGCGGCAGGATGTCGGCCACGGGGATCTTGTGGCCCTCGCCGTGCGGAACGGACGCCAGGGGGGTGAGCAGGGCGGACACCGCGGGACCGTTCGCGCCGGCGTAGACGACCTTTTGCTCGCCGTCCTCGGACAGGTAGGCCGCGTAGGCCTGCCGGTGCTCCACGGCCTGCCGGGCGGAGGCCGCGTCGGGGTACCGGTCGACCTGGAAGGCCTCGGGCGCGATGCGCTGGAGGCGGACGTCGAACAGGGCCGCCGAGTGGTCCGAGGCGACGACGGCCACCGGCAGCCGGTGCGCCGTGGGCGTGTGGAAGGCGGCGAGGAAGACGCTGACGAAGGAGAGCCCGACGACGAGCACCGTGATCACCGGGGTGATCACGGCCTTCGGGCCGGTCAGTCCCGCCCGGGCGGGCGGTGCGTCGGTCTGCGGTCCCGGGACGTGCCGGTGCCGGTGCCGCTGGTGGGACGGGGGCGGGTCCGCAGGGGGGTTCGCATCGGTGATGATCACGGTGTCCACCAGGGGGAGTCCCTCCTATAATGTAAGTTGACTTATATAAGTTAACAGACAACAGAGAGGCCCCCGGCATGCCCCTGCGCGAACCCCGCGAGCACATCGGCTACCTGATCTGGCAGCTCTCGCAGGCTTACGCGATCCGCATCGAGCAGGCGATGCGCCCGCTCCGGCTGACCCAGGCGCAGTTCAGCACCCTCATGCAACTGAGCGTCTACGGGGCCATGTCGAGTGCCGAACTGGCGCGCCGCTGCGGGGTCACACCGCAGTCCATGGGCACCGCGGTCCAGGGACTGGCCGAGCGCGGACTGGTCGAACGCAGGGCACATCCGACGCACGGCCGGATCATCGAGATCAGCGTCACCCCCGAGGGCGAGGAGCTCGCGCTCCACGCCGAGCGGGCCATCGCCCCCACGGAGGAGGAGGCCCTCTTCCCCTTCGCCCCGCACGAGCGCGAGCGGGTCCGGGCCGACCTGCAGCGGATGCTGGCGACGCTCAACCCGCACGCGCTGTCCGAGGGTGATTGAACGCTCACGTCGGCTCCAGCGCCCGCATCGCAGGCCGCCCGACCACCGGTTTCCCGGGCTGGTCAGGGCCTGGCCGATACGTAGGCCGTGCCGCCGGCGGTCTCCACGAGGACGGCGGCGACGTCGTCCGGGGCCACCGCCGCCGAGCCGTCCAGGCTGACGCCGTGGCCCTCCCCGGTCGGCGACACCACCCAGCTGCCGGCGATCTGCCGGGAGCCGTCCCGCGCCACCACGACCAGCAGGCAGTGCTCCCCCGCCGGGATGCCGCCGACCCGGGCGTGGAGCCGCACCCAGGCGGTGGCCGGGGTGAGCCGCACGGTCAACCGGGCCCCGGTGGACGGATCGGTGACCGAGGCGGTGCGGACGGGCCCCGGCGGCGGGACCGCGGCCGGCGGCCGGACCGCCTGCCCGGCCCGGTGCTCCCCGATGAGCACACCGCCCTGGAGGAGGGCGGCCGCCACCACCGCCGCCGCGACCCCGGCGGCCGCCCACCGGCGGCGCCGCGCGCCCGCGCGCTCCGCGCGCACCTGACGCAACGTCCGCTGCAGCAACAGCTCCCCGCCCTCGGGCGGGCCGTCAAGGAAGGCCTCCGGCGGTACGTCGCCCAGGGCCTGTGCCAGGGAGCGCAGTTCCCCCAGTTCGGCCGCGCAGGGCCGGCAGGACAGGACGTGCTCGTCCACGGCGCGGGCCTCCTCCTCGTTCAGCGCCCCCAGGACACGGGCGGTGAGCGCCTCCCCGTCGTGCCGCTCCCGCGCGCTCATGCCGCGACCTCCCCCATCTCGACGGGCCCCTGCCGGCAGAAGTCGCGCAGCGCCTTGAGGGCGTAGTGCGACCGGGACTTCACCGTGCCCGGGGGGATGCCCAGGGTCCTGGCCGCCTCTGCGACGCTCTGCCCACGGAAGTAGAGCGCGTACAGCACGTCGCGGTGGTCGGCGGAGAGCCGTTCCAGGGCCTCCATGACGACCACGGCGTCCACCACCGCCTCCGCGTGGTCGCGCTCCACCGGCCCGGTGGCCGTCGACTCGGCCACCTCGGTGGGACGGGCGGCCCTGGCCCGGTGCCGGTCGGTGATGATGTTGCGCGCCACGGTGAGCAGCCATCCCCGCACCGAGCCCTTGCCGTTGAGCAGCGCGTCGGGATGGCGCCAGGCGCGGATCAGCGTCTCCTGGACGACGTCCTCGGCCGCGGCGCGGTCGCCGGTGAGGCGGGTCGCGTACGCGAGCAGGGCCCTGCCGTGTTCTTCGTAGAGCGCCCTGACGAGCGCCTCGTCACTCGTGCCCCGGCTCTGCCGGGTACGGGGCCGCGTTGCCGCCATCCGCTCACTCCGTCCGCCCACCGACCGTGCCGCGGTGCCTCGAGGCAGACACGGCCCCCGCCCGGGGCGGGTTCAGGTGAGCCGCCTCACACCGCGCGGCCCGGCGTTGAACCGCCGGGCGGCGCGGGCCGTGTCTGGTCACACGCCCCCGCGTGCCCGGCCGGTCCACAGGAGGAGAGGAACGATGCGGTACAGCCCCGCGATGAGGACGGTCCGCCTGCTGGCGGCGGCCGCCCTGCTGTTCGCCGTCGCCCCGTCCCCCGGCGCCGCCGCGGACCGCTCCCCCGCCGCCCCCGTACGCCTGGTGCCGCAGGGACCGGCCACCGCCGCCGGTGCGCCCCGCCCGTCCCGTCCGTCCCGTGGCGGCGCCGGCCGGCCGCCGTACGGCGCGGCGGCGGCGGGGGCCGGCGTGGTGGTGCTGCTGGCCGGCCTCGCCGTGGGTCGCCGTCCGCTGCTGCGGGCGGTGCGACGGCGCCGGCGGGCGGCGCTCGGCCGACGGCTCGCCGCGGACACCCGAACCCCGCTGCTGGTGCGGCACGCACTGCGTGAACTGGCCCTGGCCGGACGGCCCGGCAGCCCGGTCCGGGTGCGGGGCGTGCTCGCCGAGCCCGGCCGGGTGCTGGCCACGGTCTCGGCGTGCGGGCCCGCCCCGGCGCCGTGGACGGCGCTGACCCCGACCCGCTGGGAGCGCACGGGTCCCGTACCGGCCGAGACGGCCGCCACCGGCCCGGGGCCGCTCCCCCAACTGACCAGGCTGGGCGCGGTCGGCCGGGGGCAGCTGCTGGTGAACCTCGCGCGGATCGGCGGCGTCCTCAGCGTGCTCGGGGATCCCGCCGTCGCGCGGGACGCGGTGCTCGCCCTGGTGGACGGGGTGTTGGAGGCGGCGCCCGCGGGGCGCACCGTGGTGGTCGCCGTCGGTCCCGGCGCCCGTGACCTGCCGGGGCCGCCCGCCGTGGTCCGGGTCCGGACCGCCCGTCAGATCGCCGCGCTGCGCGGCGCGGGGACGCCGCAGGTCCCGGCGGGGCTGGTCGTGCTGCTGCACCGGCCGGACACCGAGGAGGCCCGCTTGCTGGCGACGCTGGCGGGCCCGAAGGGCGGCGGCTGGACGGTCCTGACGGTCGGCCATGTCCCGGGCGCCCATTGGCGCTGGTACGCGGCGGCCGACGGAACGGTGGACGCGGGCGTGCTCGGTCACCGGGTGGTGGTGCCCGTGCGGCCCTCCGTCCGCTGCCGCCTCTGATGCCCCGGCAGAGTGGCGATACGACAGAACCACTCATAGCGTCAGATTTCAGGTGACTCGGGACGTCACCCGGAAAGCAGGTACGGCAGTCATGACACTTCGTCGGCCCCACGCGGCCGCCGTGGTCGCGGTCGTCGGCGCGCTGGGGCTGTGCGCCGTTCCCCGGGCCGAGGCCGCGCCGGGCGCGCTCGTCGTCCGGCCCGGGGAGTCCGTCCAGGCCGCGGTGGACCGGGCCCGGCCGGGCGACGTCATCGAGATCCTCCCCGGGACCTACCCGGGCAGCGTCAACGTGACCAAGCCCCGGCTGACGCTGATCGGCCACGGCACCGACACCGTCCTCACCCCGGCCGCGAGGAGCGACCAGAACGCCTGCGCCCTGGCGGGCCACGGGCTGTGCGTCACCGGAACGGAGCAGAGCGGGCTGGACGGTGTGCGGCTGATGTCGCTGTCGGTCTCCGGCTTCCGCAAGAACGGCGTCGACGCCTCGTGGACCGACGGCCTCGAGGTCGGTGACGTGACCGCCGAGGACAACGGGCACCAGGGCATCGGCGTCCAGCACTCGGTGCGGACGCTGCTGCGGGACAACGTCTCCCGGCAGAACGGCGAGTCGGGGATCTTCCTGGCCAACACCGCGGACGCGGAGGGCGGCGCGCTGGACACCGAGCGCGCCCGCATCAGCGGCAACGAGCTGACGGGCAACCGGATCGGGGTCGTGCTGCGCCGGGTGCGCAACCTGGGGGTCGTCGACAACCACATCACCGCCAACTGCGGCGGCGTCTTCGTCGTCGGGGACGAGGGCGTCCCCCGGGCCGGGGGCCTGACCGTCTCCGACAACCTCGTGGCGGCGAACAACAAGTACTGCCCGCCCAACGCCCGGCTCCCCTTCATCCAGGGTGCCGGGATCGTGCTGACGGGGGCAGAGCGGACCCTGGTGGTCCGCAACCGGGTCGTGGACAACCACGGCACCTCACCGATGTCCGGCGGGATCGTGCTCTTCCGCAGCGTGGTGGGCGCCCCCGACACCGGCAACACCGTCCGGGGCAACACGACCCTGGGCAACCGCCCGGCCGATCTGGCCGACCGTGACCAGGGCACCGCGAATGTCCTCCGTGACAACACGTGCCGCGTCTCCGAACCGAAGGGGTTGTGCGAGGAATGACCTTGACAGAAGCCACCAACGCGGACGGCACCGCGACCGCGGCGCCCGCCGAGTCCGCCACGCCGCCGGCGATGCGCCTGCGCGAGCTCGTCTTCGGCGCCGCCTGTGCCGCCGCCGTACGGGCCGCGGCCAGGCTCGGCGTGCCGGACGCGCTCGGCAAGGAGCCCTCGACCGTCGACGAGCTCGCGGCCATGGTCGGCACGGCGCCGCGCCAGTTGCGCCGGCTGCTGCTCGCCCTGGCCGCGTACGGGGTCTTCGAGCAGCAGGCGGACGGCCGCTTCGCCCACACCGAGATGTCCCGGATGCTCCGCAAGGACAGCCCGAACACCCTGCACTACATCGCGCTGTGGTGCACCGAGCCGTGGACGTGGGAGGTCTGGCCGCGGCTGGACGAGGCGGTGCGCGGCGGCCGCAACATCTTCCCGGAGGTCTTCGGCAAGGAGTTCTTCGAGTACCTCCACGACGACGCCCGCGAGAGCGCCCGGGTCTTCGACCGCGCCATGACCGCCTCCAGCCGGCAGTCCGCCGAGGACATCGCGGCGCTGCTCGACCTGTCCGGCGTCCGCTCGGTCGCCGACATCGGCGGCGGCCAGGGGCATGTGCTGGCCGCGCTGCTGGAGAAGCACCCCGAGCTGCAGGGCACGCTGCTGGACCTGCCGAAGGTCGTGGCCGGCGCCGACCCGCGGCTGCGCGAGGGCGGTCCGCTCGCCGCGCGGGCCCGGCTGGTGCCCGGGGACTGCCGGGTGGACATCCCGGTGGCCGCCGACATGTACATCATCAAGAACATCCTGGAGTGGGACGACGACAGCACGCGCCGCACGCTGCGCAACGTCGTCGCGGCGGGCGGCGCCGGCGCGAAGGTGATCGTCATCGAGAACCTCGTCGACGACACGCCGTCCATGCGCTTCACCACCGCCATGGACCTGCTCCTGCTGCTGAACGTCGGCGGCCAGAAGCACACGCGGGACAGCATGGTGAAGCTGATGACGGAGGCCGGGCTGCAGGTGGGCGAGGTGGCCCCGGTCAACGCCTACCTGCACGCCCTGCACAGCACGGTCGGCGGGGCGCGGTGACCCGCTAGCCGGTCATCTCCCCCACCAGACCGGTGGTGTGCCGGCCCGCCCGGAACTCCGGGCGGGCCAGCACCTTCCGCAGGAAGCCGGCCGTGGTGCACACACCCTCGCCGCGCACCCGCAGTTCCTCCAGGACCCGGTCCATCCGGGCCAGCGCCCGCTCCCGGTCCGGGGCCCAGACGACGGCCTTGGCGAGCAGGGAGTCGTAGTCGGGGCCGATCCGCCAGCCGGGGAAGGCATGGGTGTCCACCCGTACGAAGGGCCCGCCGGGCACCTCGAACTCCGTGAGCGGACCCGGGGTCGGCGCGAAGTTCCTAGCGGGGTCCTCGGCGTTGACCCGGCACTCGACGGCGACCCCGCGGTGCACGACGTCCTCCTGGCGCAGGGTCAGCGAATGGCCTGCGGCGACCAGGATCTGCTCACGGACCAGGTCGATCCCGGTGACCATCTCGGTGACCGGGTGCTCCACCTGGAGCCGGCAGTTGACCTCCATCAGGTGGAAGTCGCGCTCCGGGGTGAGCACGAACTCGAAGGTGCCGACGCCGGTGTAGCCGACCGCCCGGGCGCCGCGCACCGCCGCGTCGCACATCTGCGACCTCAGCCGCGCCGGCAGGTCCGGGGCGGGGGTCTCCTCGACCAGCTTCTGGTGGTGCCGCTGCACCGAGCAGTCGCGCTCGCCGAGGTGGACGACCGCGCCGTGCCGGTCGCAGAGCACCTGCACCTCCACGTGGCGGGCCCGCTCGACGTACCGCTCCAGGTAGAGCCGGTCGTCGCCGAAGACGGCGCGGGCGTGCGCCGCGGTGCGCTTGTAGGTGTCCGGCAGCCGGTCCGGATCGGTGACCACGGCCATGCCGCGCCCCCCGCCGCCCGCGACGGCCTTGAGGATCACCGGGTAACCGGTCTGCTGGGCCGCCTCCTTCGCGTCGGCGGCCCCGGCCAGCGGGCCCGTGCTGCCGGGCAGCACGGGCAGTCCGGCCTCGGCCATCAGCGCGCGGCAGGCGGCCTTGTCGCCGAGCCGGGACAGCACCTCGGGGGAGGGCCCGATGAAGGTGAGGCCGTTGGCCTCGCAGACCTCGGCGAAGTCGGGGTCCTCGGACAGGAAGCCGTAACCGGGGTGGACGGCCTGCGCGCCGGTGCGGCGGGCGGCCTCGACGACGGCGGGGATGTTGAGGTAGCTCGCCCTCGCCGGGGGCGGTCCGATGTGCACGGCCTCGTCGGCGAAGCGCACGACGGCCGAGTCGCGGTCGGCGGTGGAGTACACCGCGACCGTCCGGATGCCCAGTTCCCGGCAGGCGCGCGCGACCCGCAGCGCGATCTCGCCACGGTTGGCGACCAGGACGGTGGAGAACACCGGCCCTCACTCCCCCACCGGTATCGGCTCCAGTGCGATCAGCGGCTGCTGGAACTCGACGGGCTGCCCGTCCGGGACGACGACCTCCACGACCCGGCCGGCCACGTCCGCCTCGACGATGCTCATCATCTTCATGACCTCCAGGACGCCCACGGGCCGGCCGGGGCGGACGAGGTCGCCGACGCTCACGCACGGGCGCTCGCCGGGTTCCGGGGCGTGGTAGAAGGTGCCCACAGTGGGGGCGCAGATGTAGTGGAGCGACGTGGAGTCGCGCGCTCCGTGCGCCTGTTGCGCCTCCGGTGCGCCCTGGGCCCGGCCTGCGGAGGACGCCGGTGCCGGAGCGGGAGCCGCCGCGGGAGCGGTCGCCGGTGCCGCGGCCGGGACCGCCGCCGGAGCGGGCGCGGGGGTGTGCGCGGCGGTGTACGCGGGGGGCTGCGCCTGCGGTTGCGGCCACTCGATCTCGACCGCCGTCTGCCCGTGCCGCAGCCTGATCCGCTGCGGCGGGGTGGGCATGGAGCGGGCCAGCTCGGTGGCGCTGCGGCAGACCGCCTCCAGCACCGGGAGCGCGGCCGGCGCACTGCCGGGGGACGTTCCGTTGAGGGCCTTGCCCGCGCCCGGCGGGCGGGCCGTCCTGTCGTCGCCGTGGAGTGTCACGGTGCTGCCTCCTCCTCCAGTCGGCCGAAACGGTGGAACCGGTCGCGGCGCTCGGCCAGCAGCCGGTCGGGGGTCCAGGGACGCAGTTCGTCCAGGGCGGCCGAGAGCGCGCCGCCGACGAGGGCGGCCGCGTGGGCGTGGTCCCCGTGGGCGCCGTCGGGCGGTTCGGGGACCACACCGTCGACGATGCCGAGCCGGAGCAGATCGCGGGCGTGCAGCCGCAGGGCGGCCGCCGCCGCGGGGGCGGCGCCGGCGTCCTTCCACAGGATCGCGGCGCAGCCCTCGGGGCTGATCACGGAGTAGATGCCGTTGGCGCTGACCAGGACCCGGTCGGCGACGGCGAACGCCAGTGCGCCGCCGCTGCCGCCCTCGCCGGTGATCACGGCGACGACCGGCACGGGCAGCCGGGCCATCAGCCGCAGGTTCTCGGCGATGGCCAGGGCCTGGCCGCCGCTCTCCGCCTCCGGACCCGGGTTGGCTCCCGGGGTGTCGATCAGGGTCACCACCGGCATGCCCAGCTTGGCGGCGGTGCGCATCAGGCGGGCGGCCTTCCGGTAGCCGGCCGGGGTGGCCATGCCGAAGTGCCGCCGCCTGCGCTCCTCCAGCCCGGGGCCGCCCTTGTGGTGGCCGATCAGCATGACGGGGCTGCCGTGGAGCAGGCCAGGACCGCCGATGACGGCCGGGCAGTCGGCGGCCAGCCGGTCGCCGTGCAGTTCGTGGAAGTCCTGGAGCAGATGGGCCGCGTAGTCGGCCGCCGTGGGCCGCAGCGGGTGCCGGGCCAGCCGTACCGCCTCCCAGGCGTCCCGCTCCGGCAGTTCGTCCGCCGTGCGGACGACGCGGACCGCGGGCCCGCGGTCCGCCGCGGCGCCACCGGAGCGCAGCCGCAGCAGCCGGGCCAGCGTCGGGCGGAGCGCGGCGCGGGGGACGACGTCGTCGATGAGGCCGCGCGCGAAGAGGAACTCCGCGGTCTGGAAGCCCTCGGGGAGCCGCTGGCCGGTGGTCTGCTGGATGACGCGCGGCCCGGCGAAGCCCATCCGGGCGCCGGGCTCGGCGATGATGACGTCGGCGAGGGTCGCGTAGGAGGCGGCGACGCCGCCGTAGGTGGGGTCGGTGACCAGGGACACGACGAGGACGCCCGCCTCGTCGAGTTCGGTGAGCGCCTGGGCGGTCCTGGCCATCTGCATCAGCGACAGGGCGCCCTCCTGCATACGGGCGCCGCCGGAGGCGGTCACGAGCAGCAGGGGGACGCGCCGTCGCAGACTGCTCCGGGCGGCCCGGGTGATGAGCGAGCCGACGCCCAGGCCGAGGCTGCCGCCGAGGAAGCGGAAGTCCATCGCGGCGACCACGACCGGCTGTCCCTCGACGGTGCCGTGCACGCAGACGACGGCCTCGTCCAGGCCGGTCGCCGCGCGGGCCTCGCGCAGCCGCTCGGCGTACGGGCGGGTGTCCGCGAAGCCCAGCGGGTCGTGCTCCACCGGCCGCGGGGCCGGGCGCGCCCGCCGGGGCCCGCCGCAGGCGGGGGGCCGCCACCCCGGCGAGCCCCGGCCGGGGGGGGTCCGCCCGGGGGCCCCGCCCCCCCGGCCGCCCACCCCCCGAA
>NZ_JBHWGA010000034.1:0-7455 GCF_042733315.1 Streptomyces sp. NPDC059718 | reverse complement strand
GGGGGGGGTCGGGGGGGGTTCCCCCCCCCCCCGGGGGGGGCGGCCCCCCCGGCCCCCCCCCCCCCCCCCGGGCCGCGCGCCCGGCAGGAGCCGGGGTCCAGCAGCTGGTCGAGCCGCTGCCGGGCGGTGAGCCGGCCGTGCGCGCCGCACTCGGGGCAGACGCGCAGCGTACGGGCGTAGCGCTTGCCGTAGACGAGCGCGGCGCAGCGCTCGCAGCGCACCCAGTCCGGCTCGGCGGTGGCCGTGTCAGCCACTGCGCTCCCAGCGGTAGAACTCCCGGGCCATGGCGTCCTTGGGCTCGCGCCAGGTCTCGGGGTCGTACGCGGAGATGAAGGACGACAGCTGGTCGCTGATGTCCCGGAACGCCGGGTGGTCCTTGTACCTGCCGACCTCCGGGCCGGGCGGCCGCTCGGCCTCGACCAGGTGCAGGTAGACGTCGCCGAACTGGAACAGGCTGCGTCCGGTGACCCCGATCAGACCCGGCAGTTCGCCCTTGTCGGACTCGGCGAAGACCTGCGCCACCTGCTCCTCGACGCCGGGCTTCATCCTGGCCACGATCAGGCTGCGGTAGGCCTTCATGCCGCGCCGCCCCCGTGGCGCTGCACGATGCGCTCGCGGATCAGCTCCAGCTGGATCTTGGAGTTGTCGTTGATCCGGGCGGTCATCGCCTCGTCGTCGAGGGGGGCGCCCGGTTTCATGGCGAAGTCCTGGGTCCAGCGCATCCGGGTGCCGCCGGGGACCTCCTCGTACTGCCAGTGGATGTCCATGTACTGGAACGGGCCGGTCTCGACCCGGTGTGCGCGCACCGTGCGGGTGGCGCGGTCGGCGATCCGCTCGGAGACCCAGCTCCACACCTGGCCGTGCTCGTCGGGGTGCATGGTGAGCCGGAAGACGACCCGGTCGCCCTCGCGCTCCACGATCTCCACGGAGGCGTACTCGCTGAACAGGTCCGGCCAGCCCTCCACGTCGTTGGTGACGTCCCAGACGACGTCCATGGGGGCGGGGATGGTGATCTCGTTCTCGGTGTGGCCGGGCATGGTCAGACTCCTGCCTTGAGTGAGGTGTTGACGACGTCCACGAAGGCGCCGGGGGTCTTGCACGAGTCGGCGTCGCCGGCGATCGGGATGCCCCGGTCGTTCTCCAGGGCGCCGACGATGCCGAGCAGGCCGAGCGAGTCCAGGCCGTACTCGGCGAAGGGTGTCTCCGGGTGGCCGCTCAGGAGGGCCACGTCGACGGTGATGCCGGCATTGGACTTCATCAGGGCGGCGAGTTCGCCGTAGGTCAGTTCCTTGCTCATGGAAGAGCTCTCCTTCACTGCGCCTGCGCTACGCCCGGACGACCAGGGCCGAGTTGGAACCCATGAGGCCGCGGCTGAGCACCAGCGCGGTCCGCAGTTCCGCCGGCCGGGGCCGGCCGATGACCAGGTCGAGGTCGTGGCAGGTGTCGGTGATGTTGGGGGTGGGGGGCACGACTGCGTGCCGCAGGGCGAACACGGCTGCGGCCACATCGAGCACCGGGGCGCCGCAGTAGGCGCGGCCGGTGCCGGTCTTGGGGGCGGTCACGGGAATCTTCCGGGCGCGCTTGCCGAACACGTCGGCCAGGGCCAGCGCCTCGGCGCGGTCGGCCTCCGGGGTGCCGAGTGCGTCGGCGAAGACGACATCGATGTCCCCGGGTGCGCACCCGGCTTCCGCGAGGGCGTCGCGGATGGCGCGGGCCAGTCCCTCACGGGACTCCGCCCAGCGCGAGGCCCCGGTGAAGGTGGCACCGTGCCCCGCGATGACGGCCTGCACCTCGGCCCCGCGGCCGGCGGCGTGCTCGGGGTCCTCGACCACGAGCATCGCGCCGCCCTCGGCGGGGGCGAAACCGCGGGCGTGCCGGGTGAAGGGCAGATAGGCCCGTTCGGGATCCTCCTCCAGGCTGAGTTCTTCGTATCCGAGCTGACAGACACCCGAGTACGGCGCCAGCGGCGCCTCGGCGGCGCCGACGACGACGGCCCGGGTGCCGTTGCCACGGGTGATGTTGCGGCAGGCGTGGGAGATGGCGTCGAGACCACCGGCCTCGTCGCTGGCCACCACGCCGCAGGGGCCCTTGAAGCCGCCGCGGATCGAGATCTGACCGGTGCTCGCCGCGTAGAACCACGCGATGGACTGGTACGGGCCGACGAAGTTCGGCCCCTTGCCCCACAGGTGCTGCAGTTCACGCTGGCCGAACTCGCCGCCGCCGGAACAGGCCGCCGTCACCACTCCGATGTCGAAGGGTGACTCCTCGTCGAAGCGCAGGCCCGAGTCGGCGATGGCCTGGTCCGCGGCCGCCATCGCGAAGTGGGTGAACCGGTCGGTCTGCACGGTGTAGCGGTCCTCGACGACCGCCGACACCTCGAAGCCGCGGACCTCGCCCGCGACCCGAAGCGGCAGGTCCCGGCATCCCTCGCGGGTGACCGCGTCGAGGACGGCGACACCTTCCCTGGTCGCCTTCCAGAAGGCGTCGGCTCCGATGCCGTTCGGCGCGACGACGCCGATGCCGGTGACCACCGCTTGCGTGTTCATCGCTGGCTCCCCTCCGGTCGGTTGAGGACCACCGCGGACTGGAACCCGCCGAATCCGCTGCCGACCGACAGCACGGCGCGCAGCTTCAGCTCACGGGCGGTGCGCGGGACGTAGTCCAGGTCGCACTCCGGGTCCGGGGTCTCGTAGTTGGCGGTCGGCGGCACCACGCCGTGGGCGAGGGCCAGGGTGCAGGCGGCCAGTTCGATCGCGCCGATCGCACCCAGGGAGTGGCCGACCATGGACTTGATGGAGCTCATGGGCGTGGAGTAGGCATGCGCGCCCAGCGAGCGCTTCACCGCCGCGGTCTCGTGGCGGTCGTTCTGCTTGGTGCCCGAGCCGTGCGCGTTGACGTAGTCGACGTCCGACGGGTCGACCCTGGCGTGGTCCAGTGCCTGGTCGATGGCCTCGGACATCTCCAGGCCGTCGGTGGTGAGCCCGGTCATGTGGTAGGCGTTGCCGTACGTGGCGTAACCACCGATCTCGCAGTAGATCCGGGCACCGCGGGCCTTGGCGTGCTCCAGTTCCTCCAGGATCAGCACGGCGCCGCCCTCGCCCATGACGAAGCCGTCGCGGCGGGCGTCGAAGGGCCGGGAGGCGTGGGCCGGATCGTCGTTGTTGGGGGAGGTGGCCTTGATGGCGTCGAAGCAGGCCACCGTGATGGGGGAGATCGGGGAGTCCGACGCACCGGCGATGATGATGTCGGCGCGTCCCTCCTCGATGGTCTGGAACGCGTAGCCCACGGCGTCCAGACCGGAGGTGCAGCCCGTGGAGACGGTCTGCACGGGACCGCGGGCGCCGTGCCGTTCGGCTATCTCCGAGGCGAGCGCGCTGGGCGCGAACGCCCTGTGCAGGTGCGCACCCGCCTGCCGGTGGTCGACGTCCCAGCGGGCGCCGCGTTCACTGACGCGTATGTAGTCGTGTTCCAGCCGGGTGGTGCCTCCGACGGCGGTGCCGAGGGAGACCCCGACCCGCCAGGGGTCCTCCTCGTCCAGTTCCAGCCCGGCGTCGCGGACCGCCTCGGCGGCCGCGACGAGCGCGAACTGGACGTACCGGTCGGCGCGTTCCAGGTCCCGCGGGCTCAGCCCGCAGGCCGCCGCGTCGAAGTCGACCTCAGCGGCGATGCGGGACCGGAAGCCCGTCGGGTCGAAGAGCGTGATCCCTCGGGTCGCCGTCCGGCCGGCGGTGAGCAGTTCCCAGAAAGCGGGGACCCCGACACCGCCGGGGGCGACGACACCGGCCCCGGTGACCGCCACCCGGCGGGTCATGACGCCGCGTCCTCGGTCTGCTCGGTGGGCTCGGTGTCGACATGGCCCAGCTCCGGGCGCGGAGCGAGCGGACCGAGGTGGAAGACGAGCCGGGCCTCGGTGTCGCCGACGTTGCGGAAACGGTGGCGGACGTACGGCGGGATCATCAGGCCCTGCTCCGGGCGGAGCACGTACGGCTCCCCGTCGAGGTCCACCTCGAGCGCACCGCACACCACGTACACGAACTCCTCCGAGTACGGGTGGTAGTGCTCGCCGATCCGGTCACCGGGCTCCACGAGCGCGACGCCCATGAAGCCGCTGGTGGCGCCGCACGCGGTCGGGGTGAGCATCGCCCGCAGGTCGCCGCCGCGACGGCGGTTGTGCGGGGTGTCCCCCAGGTTCACGATGGTCGGCGTGAACGGGACGTTCCGTTCGTTGGTCAGAAGATCATCCATGCTTGCCTCCTCCGGCGGGGCCGGCCCGGGGCGCACCCCGGGCCGGCCGGTACCTGCCGGCTGCCGATGGCTCGTACGGGTCAGGACGTGGCCGCGCTGCGGTCGGTGACCATGCGCATGTCGTATTCGACGAGGAACCGCTTCAGGCCCTGCTCCTCCGCGAGGTCCCAGTCGGGACCGAGGTCGAGCAGCCGGGCGAGGACGCCGGTCTTGTGCTTGCCGGCGGCGCCCACGGCGATGAGCGAGGCCTCCTCGACCGGGACCCGCAGGTCGACCAGGCGCACCACGATGTCCTCGCTCTCGCGCAGGAAGACGGTGCTGCGCGCGAGCGGCCCCTTGCGGACGTCCACGGCCTCCTCGTCCTGCTGGGCGAGCATCTTGGCGACGGCCTGGCCGGAGCCCGCCTTGGCCGGGTAGATCAGGGCGTGGCGGCTCAGGCCCTCCGGCCGGTCGGTGCCCTTGGCGACGTGGTGCACGGCCGGGAGCGCGGCGCGGGCGAAGAACTCCCGTGCCGAGCCCGGGTCGTTGAGATCCCGGTCCACCTCCAGGTAGGGGTTGATGGCTTCCTCGACCGCCCGCACCTCGGGCTGGCGGGCGACATGGCGCAGTGCCCTGGCCAGGTCGCCCTCCACCTCCACGGCGCGCACGACACGGTTGCCGTGCATGAACAGCGAGGTGCGGCGCAGCCGCGTGTTCTCGTCGACCACGGCCTGCGGCGAGGTGTAGCCGGACAGGATGTCCGCCACCTGCTGTTCGCTGCCGGGCTTCACGGTGAAGGTGATGGCGTGACGGATGATCCCGTCCCCGACCCTCGGCACGGTCTGCATGCGACCGGACTCGTAGGAGGTACGGGTCTCCCGCAGCACCCCGAAGCGGAGCGAGCGGGTGTCCTTCACACAGCCGTGCATCGGCTGCACCATCTCCAGGTGGGTCGGGCTGTCCACCCAGGCGAGGAAGTGCAGCGCACTCTCCCACTCACTGGTGATCAGCCATTGCGAGGGATTTTCGATCGACTGGCAAAGCTGGTCGCTGACGTGTCCGGGCACGGCAGCGACGTGGCGGCACATCTGGTCATACGCGTCAAGAAACCGCTGCTCGGCATCGTCTTCAACATCAAGCATGAGGACGACGCGCAGGCGATTGCCATCGAGCGCGGACTGCGAGACCTTTTCGGCCTGGGCCGGCATATTCCACCTCTTCCGAGAGCGAGCAACCCCCGAGGTCCGTCGTCCAACGATCGTGCTGTGGTGGCCCAACCGGTGCGAGATATGTGATCCAATTGGGTGACGGGCGAAAATACCCCCGGTAATCGGGCATCAAGGGAGCTATGACTCCACAGGCCGAAGACCGGGTTCCGGTCCTCATCGTGGGGGGCTCCCTCGTCGGGCTCTCCAGCTCAGTCTTCCTGGGCCGGCTCGGCGTCCGGCACGTCCTCGTCGAGAAGCACCCGGGTACCTCCATCCACCCCCGTGGCCGCGGCAACAACCTGCGGACCATGGAGCTGTTCCGTACGGCCCGGGCCGAGCCGCTGATCCGGCAGGCCGCCTCCGTACTCGCCGACAACCACGGCATCCTGCAGGCCGACTCGCTGACCTCGGACAACGCCGAATGGCTGTTCCGGGAGATCGACCCGGGCGGCCGGCTGTCCGGCATCAGCCCCAGCGGCTGGTGCCTGTGCAGCCAGAACGACCTGGAGCCGGTGCTCCTGGACTACGCCCGCACGCTCGGCGGCGACCTGCGCTTCAGCACCGAGCTGGTGTCGTTCACCCAGGACGACGACGGCGTCACCTGCGAGCTGATGGACCGGGAGACCGGCGACCGCAGCACCGTCAGGACCGACTACCTGGTCGCGGCCGACGGTCCCCGCAGCCCGGTGCGCAGCGCCCTGGGCATCGGTCACACCGGACGCGGCGACCTCTTCGCCAACATCAGCGCGACCTTCCGCGCCAAGCGGCTGGCCGACGCGGTGGGCGACCGCTACTTCATCGCGTGCTACCTGACCAATCCGGACGCCGACGGCGTGCTGCTGCCGGTCGACAACCAGGAGAACTGGGTCTTCCACGCCCCCTGGCACCCCGAACGGGGCGAGACGCCGGAGGACTTCACCGACCAGCGGCTGGCCGCGCACATCCGCACCGCGGTGGGCGTGCCGGACCTGGAGATCGAGATCACCGGCCGGGCCCCCTGGCGGGCCGCGGAGCGGGTCGCGGACTCCTACGGGCGCGGGCGGGTGCTGCTCGCCGGCGACTCGTGCCACGAGATGTCCCCCACCGGCGCCTTCGGCTCCAACACCGGCATCCAGGACGCCCACAACCTGGCGTGGAAGCTCGCCGCGGTGACCGGCGGCTGGGCAGGGCCGGAGCTGCTGGAGACGTACGAGGCCGAGCGCCGCCCGGTCGCCGTGGCCACCAGCGAGCGGGCCTCCGCCCGTTCCGCCGAGCACGCCCACCCGGGCTACGCGCCGCCGGCCGGCGGCGGGCCCCAGAAGGGCGTCCTGGTGGTCGCGCTGGGCTACCGCTACCCCGAGGGCGCGTTCCTGGGCGCGGACCCGGGGCGGCCGGTCGTCCCCGAGGACTTCCGGCCGGTCGCCGAACCCGGTGGCCGTTCCCCGCACGTGTGGGTGACCACCCGGGACGGCGAGCGCCGCTCCACGCTGGACCTGTACGAGCGCTCCATGGTGCTGCTCACCGGCGACGGGCCGAAGGGCACGGCCTGGCACGACGCGGCCCGCACGGTCGCGGAGCGCCTCGGGGTGCCGCTGGAGGCGTACCGGCTCGGCGAGTCGACGCAGGCCGACCTGGTGCCCGAGGCGGGCACGGACTGGACCGCGGTGCACGGCCTGACGCCGAGCGGCGCGATCCTGGTCCGCCCGGACGGCTTCGTCGCATGGCGGAGCCGCGAGGCCGTGGAGGACCCCGCGGCGACGCTGGACGAGGTCCTCACCTCGGTGCTGCGGCTCGGCTGAGCGTCGCGCCGCAGGCGGCCGAGGAGACGGCACGGGGGGACGGTTGACCGTGTGAACGGCGGCCACCACGCTCACGGGAGCGCCGGTGGCCGCCGTTCCCGTTCGGCGGCGCCCTCGGCCCGGGGCGCCGCCGCCGGAGCTCGGCGTCTCCCCCGCCGAACGCGGTGGGGGGGGCCGGGCCGGCCGGGGGCCCCCCCCCCCCCCCGGCCGGGGCCCCGGCCCCCCCCCCGCGCGCCACCCCCCCC
>NZ_JBHWGA010000033.1:89655-104934 GCF_042733315.1 Streptomyces sp. NPDC059718 | reverse complement strand
GTCGGCAACCCCCTCAAACTCTCCGACTCACCCACCACCATCCACCGCTCACCCCTCCTCGGCGAACACAACCACGACATCTACACCACCGAACTCGGCATCCACGAAGACGAGTTGCCGGGGCTCAAGGCACTGGGAGTGATCTGACATGACCGCGGACCACGCGCGCCGTTCCACCGGCAGTGACACGACCCGGCGGTGCGCCCCGCCGCCGTACGGGCGGCGCCCGGTGTGCGGCTCGCCGGCGCCGCGGACCCCGCCGCCGTACCGGGGCCGGTGCGCCGTACGGTCCGGCCTGCGTTGATACACCCCGTCTATCGACCGCCGGACGGACACGGGAGCGGCAGGAGCCGCCGTGGTCCGCCCCGGACCGGCCGCCCGCGTGGATGATCGGAGCACGTGGACGGCCGCACCAGAAAAGGAGCGCACCGGAAGTCATGACGACGTCAACGTACGGTTCCGCACAGCCCGGCGGCAGCACCCCGGGCGGGGAGACGGTCATCGACCGCCTCGTGGAGTCCAACCGCAAGTACGCCGCCGGGTTCACCGACCCGGGCATGGGCGCCCGGCCCGTGCTCCAGGTGGCCGTGGTGGCCTGCATGGACGCCCGGATCGACCTGCACGCCGCCCTCGGCCTGGAACTGGGCGACTGCCACACCATCCGCAACGCCGGCGGTGTGGTCACCGACGACACCATCCGTTCGCTGACCATCAGCCAGCGCGCCCTGAAGACCCGCAGCGTGATACTGATCCACCACACCGGCTGCGGTCTGCAGACCCTCACCGAGGACTTCCGCCACGAGCTGGAGCTGGAGGTCGGCCAGCGCCCCGCCTGGGCGGTGGAGGCGTTCCAGGACGTCGACCAGGACGTCCGGCAGTCGATGCAGCGGGTGCGTACGTCCCCGTTCCTGCCCCACACCGACGACGTCCGGGGGTTCGTCTTCGACGTCACGACGGGGCTGCTGCGGGAGATCGACCCGCGCCCCTGAGCCACCCGGGGCACCCAAACCCCCACCAGGACCTGCGCGCGGACCGGCGGACGGCAACCTGCCGGGAGACGCGGGACGGCTGCTCCCGGCGGCTGGTCCGCGCGCACGCCGGCGGGGCGGCCGGCCCGCACGCACCCGCGTGCCCGGCCGCCCCGTCCGTCGCCGTGCCCACATCCGCTGCCTGACGGCAGATCAGCAACCGTTCCCGAGGGGGTCACCTCGTGTCGTACCGCAACGCCTTCTCCCGTGTCCTGAGCGACGTCATCGCGCCCCGTGCCGAGCGGACCGGCAGGGAGGGGAGCTTCCCGCGCGGCGCGGTGAGCGCCCTGGGCGAGGCCGGGCTGCTCGGGCTGACCGTCTCCGCCGACCTGGGCGGCGGTGGCCGGGGTCCGGCCGAGGCCGCCGAGGTCGTCGCGCGGATCGCCGGGACCTGCCCGGTGACCGCGGCCGTGCTGCAGTCCCACTACGCGGCGGTGGCGGTGATCGAGGCGTGCGGGAGCCGCTGGGTGCGCGGTGAGACGGCCGCCGGACGCCACCTCAGCAGCCTCGCCCTGGCGGACGGTACGGACGGCGCGTACGGTGCCGCGGGCGCGACCGCCACCCGCTCGGGAGAGGTGGTCGCCCTGCGCGCCCGCAAGCGCGAGGTGGTCGCGGCGGGGGAGGCCGACAGCTACGTCTGGTCGTCGCTGCCGCTGGCCGCCGGGGACGGGCTGACCCTGTGGCTGGTGCCCGCGCACGCGCCCGACCTGTTCGTCCCGGCCCGGCCGGACGGAGGAGGACCGCACGGCAGTGCCACCTCCACGGTCCTGGCCGACCCGGTCCTCGTCCCCGCCGACGCGATGCTCGGGGAGGACGGCGCGGGGCGCGAGGTCGTGCTGCGCGCCGTGCTGCCGTGGCTGAGCGAACTGCGCGACGCCCTGGGCCCCTCGGCCGTCCACCCGTCGGTCGAGGCCGCGGAGACGGCCGCGTCGGCGGCGGTGGGCGGGGCGGGGGCGGGCCGGGCGGCTCAGCTCAGCGCCGTCGCCCCCGCCGCGACCGCCTTGCGGTAATCGCCGGTGCGTTCGGTGTGCTTGCGCATGACCTCGCCGGCGCGGTCGCCGTCGCCCTTGGCGATGGCCTTGATGAGCTGGGCGTGCTCGTTCCAGGCGTCCTTGCCGCGGGGCTTGGCGATGGGGGTGTAGTACCACCGCACCTTCCGGCTCACCTGCGAGATCAGCTCGGCCAGCACGGCGTTCGCGGCGATGGACGTGATGAAGGAGTGCAACGCCGTGTTGGCCGTGACCAGGCGCTCCACGTCGCCTCCGGCGAGCGCCTCGACGCCCTCCTTCTGCAGCTCCCAGAGGCGTTCGACGTCCTCGGGCTTGGCGTTCTCGGCGGCGAGCCGGGCCGAGTACGTCTCCAGCACCGAGCGGACGCCGAGCAGCTGGGCGGCCTCCTCCTCGGTGGGGGAGTGGACGAATGCGCCCTGGGCGGGACGCAGGTCGACCCAGCCGTCGGTCTGCAGGCGCTGCAGGGCCTCGCGCACCGGCTGGCGGGAGACCCCGAGGTGCTCGGCGAGTTCGGCCTCGACCAGGTGCTGGCCCGGTGTGAGGGAGCCGTTGATGATCAGTTCGATCAGCGCGTCGTACACGGCCTGGCGCAGTGGTGCGGGGCGGGCGACCCGGCGGGTCGCCGCGGCCGTCAGGGCCTCACGCATGGTTCCCCCGTTCTGCCACCGAGCCTGTGGGCCGACGGCTCTGCACTGGTGGCCGCCGTGAGGGTCGCTGGCGGCGGGAACGCTCAGTATACAGGTTTTGGTATGCAACATGCCTTTCGGTGCGACAAGACGCGCTCCGCGGCCAGGACTTGGGAAAGTCCTGGCTGCAGGATTCTGTATGCAGAAGTTTGTATGCGGTATCGTCGCGGTGTACTGCCGGCACCGTCGGGAAGGCGAAGCGGCTCTGTGACGATCCCGCGCCCGAACTCCCTGACCTGGCGAAGGCGGAGTGGTCAATGACGATCGGCGGGAGTGACATGACGGTCGAAGACGTGGTCCGGACGGTTGTGGCCGACCATCGGGATCAGCGCGGTGCGCTGCTGCCGGTACTGCACGCCCTGCAGGCCGAGTTGGGCTGCGTGCCGAAAGAGGCGATACCGGTGCTCGCCGACGAGTTCAACCTCTCCAGGGCGGACGTCCACGGAGTGGTGACCTTCTACCACGACTTCCGCCGTGAGCCGGCGGGACGGACCACGGTGCGCATCTGCCGCGCCGAGGCGTGCCAGGCCCTCGGGTCCGACGCGCTGGTGGGCTACACGCGGGAAGCGGGACTGGCCCTGGGGGAGACGACCCCGGACGGCTCGGTCACCGTCGAGCAGGTCTTCTGCCTCGGCAACTGCGCCCTGGGGCCGGCGGTCGAGGTGAACGGCCGGTTGTACGGACGAGTGGGCACGGCCCGGTTGGGCTCCATCCTCAAGGGGACGGTCGCATGATGAAGGACTCTTCCGACTCCACGGTGACGGTCTACGTCCCGCGCGACTCGGCGGCCAGATCGGTCGGCGCTGACGAGGTGGCGGACGCGCTGCGGCGCGTCGCGGCGGAGCGGGAGGCACCCGTCGACGTGGTGCGCAACGGCTCCCGCGGCATGCTGTGGCTGGAGCCGCTGGTCGAGGTGGTCACCCCGGCCGGCCGCGTCGGCTACGGGCCGGTGGCCCTCTCGGACGTCGAGGGACTGCTGGCGGCGGGCATGCTCGAAGGCGCCGACCACCCGCTGCGCCTCGGCGTCGTCGACGAACTGCCCTGGCTGGCCCGCCAGACGCGGGTCACCTTCTCCCGGGTCGGGGTGACCGACCCCCTCTCGCCGGAGGACTACCTGCGCCACGGCGGCCTGGCCGGACTGCGCACCGCCCTCGGCATGGCCCCCGCCGACGTCGTCACCGAGGTCACCGACTCCGGCCTGCGCGGCCGCGGCGGCGCCGGCTTCCCGGCCGGCATCAAGTGGAAGACCGTCATGGACTGCGCCGACGAACTCAAGTTCGTCTGCTGCAACGCCGACGAGGGCGACAGCGGCACCTTCGCCGACCGCATGGTCATGGAGGGCGACCCCTTCATGCTCATCGAGGGCATGACGATCGCCGCGCACGCCGTCGGCGCCCGCGAGGGCTACTTCTACATCCGCTCCGAGTACCCCGACGCGGTGGCCACGATGCGCGCGGCGATCGGCATCGCGCGCGAGCAGGGGTGGCTCGGCGAGGGCATCCTCGGGTCCCCGCTCGACTTCGACCTGCACGTACGCGTCGGCGCCGGCGCGTACATCTGCGGCGAGGAGACCTCCATGCTGGAGAGCCTGGAGGGCAAGCGCGGCACCGTCCGGGCCAAGCCGCCGATCCCCGCCATCGAGGGGCTGTTCGGCAAGCCGACGGTCGTGAACAACGTCCTCACCCTCGCCACGGTGCCGGTCATCCTCGCCGAGGGCGCCAAGGCGTACCAGGAACTCGGTGTGGAACGCTCGCGCGGCACCCAGGTGTTCCAGCTCGGCGGCAACATCGCCCGCGGCGGGATCGTGGAGACCGCCTTCGGCGTCACGCTGCGCGAACTGGTCGAGGAGTACGGCGGCGGCACCTTCTCCGGGCGGCCGGTCCGCACGGTGCAGGTCGGCGGGCCGCTCGGCGCCTACCTGCCGACGTCGATGTTCGACCTGCCGATGGACTACGAGGCGTTCGCCGAGGCGGGCGCCATGCTGGGCCACGGCGGCGTCGTCGTCTTCGACGAGAGCGTCGACATGGCCGCCCAGGCCCGGTTCGCGATGGAGTTCTGCGCCGAGGAGTCCTGCGGCAAGTGCACGCCCTGCCGGGTGGGTTCGGTCCGCGGTGTCGAGGTGATCGACAAGATCGTGGCCGGTCAGCAGCGGGACGAGAACCTGGCCCTGCTCGAGGACCTGTGCGAGCTGATGACCGACGGCTCCCTGTGCGCGATGGGCGGGCTGACGCCGATGCCCGTGCGCAGCGCCATCGCGCACTTCCCCGACGACTTCCTCGCCCGCGACCCCGGCCGGGCGATCCCACGCACGCACGCCCATGGAGGAAGGACGGAGGGTACGGCATGACACTCCTGAAGGAACCCGACTTCGGTACCCCGGAGCGACCCGGCGCGGCGACGGTCGCGGTGGAAGTGGACGGGATGCCGGTGACCGTGCCCGAGGGCACGTCGGTGATGCGCGCCGCCGCGCTCGCCGGCATCGACATCCCCAAGCTCTGCGCCACCGACAGCCTGGAGCCCTTCGGCTCCTGCCGGCTGTGCGTGGTGGAGATCGACGGCCGGCGGGGCACCCCGGCGTCCTGCACCACGCCGGTGGCGGACGGGATGAGCGTGCGGACCCAGACCCCGAAGGTGGAGAAGCTCCGCCAGGGCGTCATGGAGCTGTACATCTCCGACCACCCGCTGGACTGCCTGACCTGCCCGGCCAACGGCGACTGCGAGCTGCAGGACATGGCCGGCGTGGTCGGGCTGCGGCAGGTCCGCTACGGCTACGAGGGCGAGAACCACCTCGACGCCGAGAAGGACACCTCCAACCCCTACTTCGACTTCGACGCGTCCAAGTGCATCGCCTGCTCCCGCTGCGTCCGCGCCTGCGGCGAGGTCCAGGGCACCTTCGCGCTGACCATCGAGGGGCGCGGCTTCGACTCCAAGGTCTCCGCGGGCGCCGGCGAGACCTTCATGGAGTCCGAGTGCGTCTCCTGCGGGGCCTGCGTGCAGGCCTGCCCGACCTCCACGCTCCAGGAGAAGTCGGTGGTCGAGCTCGGCATGCCCACCCGCTCGGTGGTCACCACCTGCGCGTACTGCGGCGTCGGCTGCTCCTTCAAGGCGGAGCTGCGCGGCGACGAGCTGGTGCGGATGGTGCCGTACAAGGACGGCGGCGCCAACGAGGGCCACTCCTGTGTGAAGGGCCGCTTCGCCTTCGGCTACGCCAGCCACCCCGACCGGATGCTCAAGCCCATGGTCCGGGAGAAGATCACCGACCCGTGGCGCGAGGTCGAGTGGGACGAGGCGATCGGCACGGTCGCCCGCCGGATGCGCGAGCTCCAGGAGCAGTACGGATCGGGCGCGATCGGCGCCATCACCTCCTCGCGGTGCACGAACGAAGAGGTGTACGTCGTCCAGAAGATGGTGCGCGCCGCCTTCGGCAACAACAACGTCGACACCTGCGCCCGGGTCTGCCACTCCCCGACGGGGTACGGGCTCAAGCAGACCTTCGGCGAGTCGGCCGGCACCCAGGACTTCCGGTCCGTGGCCGAGGCCGACGTCATCATGGTGATCGGGGCCAACCCCACGGACGGGCACCCGGTGTTCGCCTCGCGGATGAAGCGCCGGCTGCGCGAGGGCGCCAAGCTCATCGTCGTCGACCCGCGCCGCATCGACCTGGTGCGCTCCCCGCACGTCCAGGCCGAGCACCACCTCCAGCTGCGGCCCAGCACCAACGTGGCGGTCGTGAACGCCATGGCGCACGTGGTGGTCACCGAGGGGCTGGTCGACCGGGACTTCGTGGACGCGCGGTGCGAGGACTTCGACGAGTGGGCGGAGTTCATCGCCCGGCCGGAGAACAGCCCGGAGGCCACGGAGGAGCTCACCGGCGTGCCGGCCGGGGAACTGCGCGCGGCGGCACGGCTGTACGCGCAGGCCCCGAACGGCGCCATCTACTACGGGCTTGGCGTCACCGAGCACAGCCAGGGCTCCACCATGGTGATGGGCATGGCCAACCTGGCGATGGCCTGCGGCAACCTCGGCCGCGACGGCGTCGGGGTGAACCCGCTGCGCGGCCAGAACAACGTCCAGGGCTCCTGCGACATGGGTTCGTTCCCGCACGAGCTGCCCGGCTACCGGCACGTCTCCGACGACGCCGTGCGCACCGTGTTCGAGAACCTCTGGGGCGGCACGATCCTCGCCGAGCCCGGGCTGCGCATCCCGAACATGTTCGACGCGGCCATCGACGGGACGTTCCGCGGCCTGTTCGTGCACGGCGAGGACATCGCCCAGTCCGACCCCAACCTCAAGCACGTCACCGCCGCGCTGGAGGCCATGGAGCTGGTCGTCGTCCAGGACCTGTTCCTCAACGAGACCGCGAAGTTCGCGCACGTCTTCCTGCCCGGCGCGTCCTTCCTGGAGAAGGACGGCACCTTCACCAACGCCGAGCGCCGGATCAACCGGGTGCGCGCGGTGATGAAGCCGAAGACGGGCAAGCACGAGTGGCAGATCGTCTCCGAGATCGCCACGGCCATGGGCCACCCCATGGCGTACGACCACCCCGGTCAGATCATGGACGAGATCGCCCAGGTCACGCCGACCTTCACCGGTGTCTCCTTCCAGCTGCTGGACAAGCTGGGCAGCGTCCAGTGGCCGTGCAACGAGCAGGCCCCCGAGGGCACGCCCATCATGCACGTGGACGAGTTCGTGCGGGGCAAGGGCAGGTTCGTGGTCACCACCTTCGTGCCGACCGCCGAGCGCAGCACCCGGCGCTTCCCGCTGATCCTGACCACGGGACGGATCCTCAGCCAGTACAACGTGGGCGCGCAGACCCGCCGCACCGGCAACGTCGCCTGGCACCCGGAGGACGTGCTGGAGCTGCATCCCCACGACGCCGAGGTCCGCGGCATCGTGGACGGCGACACGGTGACCCTGGCGAGCCGGGTGGGGGAGACGACGCTGAAGGCCGAGATCTCCGACCGCATGCCGCCCGGGGTCGTGTACACCACCTTCCACCACCCGGTGACCGGGGCGAACGTGGTGACCACGGAGAACTCCGACTGGGCGACCAACTGCCCGGAGTACAAGGTGACCGCCGTGCAGGTGGGGCTCGCCCGCCCGCGGCGGGCCGACGGCGCGGAACACGACCGGGACCAGCTGCTGACGGTGGTGGACTGAGGTGGCCGGCGCAGTGCCGGCGGAGCGCCGGATGGCCAACGACATCGCGGCCAACCTCGTCCATCTGCCGGGCGACCGGGCGGCCGAGGCCGTCGCGGGGCACATCGGCAGGTTCTGGGACCCGCGCATGCGCACCCGTCTCCTCGACTTCGTCGACGCCGGGGCGGAGGGGCTGGACCCCTTGGTGGTCGAGGCGGTGAAGCTGCTGCGCTGACGACGCGGAATCCCGGCCGGTCCCGGCCGGCCGGGACCGGGCGGGGGCGTGCCGAGCCTCCGGGACACGGACGGGTGGGCGGCTTGACGCTGCCGCGTGAACGCTTCGTGACCGACGGTGCCCGCCCGCCGTCCCGTCCCTGCCGCCGCCTGCGCTCCGTCGTCCGGGGCACGGCCTGTGCTAAGGTGTCCTGGTTGCAGTTGTGGTACCCATGAAACCTATGTGCGCCTGACGGAATTCATCTCCCGCAGGCGCATTATTTGTTCTCCGGCATTCCCCGGATGGGCCCTCTGCCTACTGAAGGAGAATGTCATGGCACAGGGAACCGTGAAGTGGTTCAACGCCGAAAAGGGTTTCGGCTTCATCGAGCAGGACGGCGGCGGCCCCGACGTCTTCGCCCACTACTCGAACATCGCCACCCAGGGCTTCCGTGAGCTCCTGGAGGGCCAGCGGGTCACCTTCGACGTCACGCAGGGCCAGAAGGGCCCGCAGGCGGAGAACATCGTCCCCGCCTGATCGCCGGACGCGTACCTGCTCACCGGGGTCCGCACCGTCATGGTGCGGACCCCGGTTTGCGCTGCTCCAGGAAGGCAAATATCCGCATGTCCCGCAGGCCCCAGAAATCGAATCGGCGCGCGCCGTCGTCCGCACCGTCCGCATCGTCGCCGAGAGAATTCCGGCTGCCGGAAAGCACGACACCCGCACTTCCCGCGGTCGAGGACTTCGCCGATCTCGACATGCCCGCGGGGCTGCTGAAGACCCTCACCGCGCAGGGGGTGACCACCCCCTTCCCCATCCAGGCCGCGACGCTGCCCAACTCGCTGGCCGGCCGTGACCTGCTGGGGCGGGGCCGCACCGGCTCGGGCAAGACCCTCGCCTTCGGACTGGCGCTGCTGGCCCGTACGGCCGGACTGCGCGCGGAGCCCAAGGCACCCCTCGCCCTCGTGCTGGTGCCCACCCGTGAACTCGCCCAGCAGGTGACGGACGCGCTGACGCCGTACGCGACGGCGGTGAACCTGCGCATGGCCACCGTGGTCGGCGGGCTGTCCATGACCAAGCAGGCCGCCACGCTCCGGCGCGGCGTCGAGGTGCTCGTGGCCACCCCCGGCAGGCTGAACGACCTGGTGGAACACGGCGACTGCGTGCTCGGCAGCGTGGACATCACGGTGCTGGACGAGGCCGACCAGATGACCGACATGGGCTTCCTGCCGCAGATCACCAGGCTGATCGAGCGCGTGCGGCCCGACGGGCAGCGGATGCTCTTCTCGGCCACCCTGGACGGCAACATCGACCGCTTGGTGCAGCGGTTCCTGACCGACCCCGTGGTGCACTCCGTGGACCCGTCCGCGGGGGCGGTGACCACCATGGAGCACCACGTGCTCCACGTCCTGGACGAGACCGACAAGAAGGCCGTCACCACGCGCATCGCGGCACGCGACGGCCGGGTCATCCTCTTCCTCGACACCAAGCGGTCCGCCGACCGGCTCGCCAAGCGGCTGCTGGCCGTCGGTGTCCGCGCGGCGGCTCTGCACGGGGGCCGCTCCCAGCCGCAGCGCAACCGCACCCTGGAGCAGTTCAAGAACGGCCAGGTGACGGCGCTGGTCGCCACGAACGTCGCGGCCCGTGGCATACACATCGACGACCTCGACCTCGTCGTGAACGTCGATCCCCCCATGGACCACAAGGACTACGTCCACCGGGGCGGCCGTACGGCCCGCGCCGGCGGCTCCGGCAGCGTGGTCACGCTGGTCCTGCCCGACCAGAAGCGGGACGTGACCCGGCTCATGTCGGACGCGGGCATCCGCCCCCGGACGGCCCGCATCACGTCGAGCGACGCGCAACTGGCCACCATCACCGGCGCCCGCGAGCCGTCCGGCGTGGCCGTCACCATCGAGGTGCCCCAGCCGGCGGCCGCGCCGAAGGCGTCCCGCCCGAAGAACGGCACCGAGAACGGCGGGCGGCCCGCCCGCCGACGCCGCAGCGGCGGCGGCGGAGCCGGGGCGGCGGCAGGTGCCGCCGCCGGGACCGGTGCTCGCGGTGGCGCCCGCCGGGCGGACGCGCGCGGGGCGACGAGTGCCGCAGGGAGTTCGGGCGGCCGGGGATCCGACCGCCGGGGCGCGGCGGGCGCGGCTTCCGGTACCGGTTCCGGTACGGGGACCCGCGGCTCCGGGCGGCGGCCGGTGGCCGGCACCGAGGGCCGGGGCGGCCGGAGCGGCCGCCGCAACCCCGCGGGCTGACCGGACGAGGACGTACACGGGGCCCGGCACGGGCCCGGCACCTGCTGCGGCACAGCGGTGCCGGGGCGCGTGCGGGGCCCGGTGCCGTTCGGCCTAATCTGGACGGCATGTCAGCGATCCGTCTCCTCGTCCTGGGCGCGGTCCGCCAGCACGGGCGGGCCCACGGCTACCAGGTGCGCAACGACCTGGAGTACTGGGGCGCGCACGAGTGGTCCAACGCCAAGCCCGGTTCGATCTACCACGCCCTGAAGCAGATGGCGAAGCAGGGACTGCTGCACGCCCACGAGGTCGCCCCCTCGACGGCGGGCGGCCCGCCCCGCACCGAGTACGAGATCACGGACACCGGGACCGAGGAGTTCCTGCGCCTCCTGCACGAGTCGCTGGTCGCGTACGACCAGAAGATGGACCTCCAGTCCGCGGCCATCGGCTTCATCGTCGACCTGCCCCGGGACGAGGCGCTGGACCTGCTGAGGGAGCGGATCCGCAGGATCCAGGAGTGGCGGGCCGCCGTCACCGAGCACTACGTCCCCGAGGACGGCCCCGGTCAGCTCGGCCACATCGGCGAGATCATGAACCTCTGGGTGCACACGGCCGACTCGGACGCCGCGTGGACCCGGGGGCTCGTCCAGCGGATCGAGGGCGGCGCCTACACCTTCGCCGGGGAGGGCGAGCCCTTCGTGGGCGTGCTCGCACAGGGCGAGGAGAACCCGTACGCGACGGGCGAACCCCATCCTGGGGACGAGCACTAGTCACATTTGACGAATGGATTCCACGCCCGCTACTTTGCGCCAGTAGTCAAGTTTGACTAGTTGATCAGTGGGGGAGTGGCCCATGACCGACGCAGCGATCACCGTCGAAGGGGCGTACAAGAAGTACCGTGACAAACCGGGTGACAAACCGGCGCTGGACGGGCTCGACCTGCTGGTCGGGCGCGGCACCGTGCACGGGGTGCTCGGCCCCAACGGCGCGGGCAAGACGACCCTGGTCCGGATCCTGTCCACCCTGCTCCGGCCGGACCGCGGCCGCGTCGAGGTGGCCGGGCACGACGTGGTGACCGAGGCCCGGGAGGTGCGGTTCCGCATCGGCCTGCTCGGGCAGCACGCGGCCCTGGACGAGCAGCTCGGCGGCCGCCAGAACCTGGAGATGTTCGCGCGCCTGCACCATCTCGGCGCCCGCCGGGCGCGCGAGCGCGCCGGCGAACTGCTCGGGCGCTTCGGCCTCGCGGACACCGGACGCAAGGCGGTCCGGCAGTACAGCGGCGGCATGCGGCGCCGCCTCGACCTCGCCGCGTCCCTCGTGACCGATCCCGAGGTGCTGTTCCTCGACGAGCCGACGACCGGACTCGACCCCCGCGGCCGCGCCGAGGTGTGGGCCTCGGTCCGTTCCCTGGCCGACGGCGGTACGACGGTCCTGCTCACCACCCAGTACCTGGAGGAGGCCGACCAGCTCGCCGACCGCATCTCGGTCGTCGACCACGGCCGGGTGATCGCCGACGGCACCGCGGACGAACTCAAGGCGCGGACCGGCGGCGACCGCATCGACGTGGTCCTGCGCGACGCCGGCCAACTGGGCGCGGCCAGGGCGCTGCTGCCCGCGACCGGGGGCGAGGTGTCGGTGGACGTCGACCGGCGGCTGCTCAGCGCCCCGGTCACCGACCGCATGGCGGCGCTTGCCGGGGTCGTCCGCGCCCTGGAGTCGGCCGGCATCGAGGCGGAGGACATCGCCCTGCGCCGTCCGACCCTCGACGAGGTGTTCCTGCACCTCACCGGAGGGGACCACCCCACGAAGGAGACCGCGTGAGCGCCACGTACACCACCCGGGGCCCGGCCCGGCCCGCGTGGGGATCCCACGTCCTCGCCGACTGCTGGACCATGACCCGCCGCGAACTCGCCCACTGGGCCCGGCAACCGGTCCAGGTGCTGGTCGGCCTCGTGTTCCCGGTGATGCTGCTGCTGATGTTCGGCTATCTCGTCGGCGGCGGCCGCGGCATCACGGGCGACTACCTCGGCTACCTCGTCCCGGGCATGCTCGCGCTCACCATGGCCTTCGGCCTGGAGGGCACGATGCTCGCGGTCACCCAGGACCTCAACAAGGGCGTGATCGACCGCTTCCGGTCGATGCCGATGGCCAACGGCGCGGTCCTGGTGGGCCGTTCCGTCGCCGACATGCTCCAGTCGGCCGCCGGCCTGGCCGTACTGACCGGGGTCGGCCACGCGCTCGGCTGGCGCACGCACGGCGGGGTCGCCGCCTTCCTCGGCGCGGCCGGCCTCCTGCTGCTGTTCCGCTTCGCGATGCTGTGGATCGGCATCCATCTGGCGCTGGTCGCGGGGAAGCCGGAGCTGGTGCAGGCCGTGCAGATCCTGGTCTGGCCGGTGGGCTTCCTCTCCAACGCCTTCGCCACGCCCGACTCCATGCCCGGCTGGCTGGGCACGGCGGTCCAGTGGAACCCGATGTCCCGGACCGCGACGGCGGTACGCGACCTGTTCGGCGGTCCCGGTGGCGAACCCGGCCACGTCTGGGCGGCCGTGGCCTGGCCGTTGGCCCTGCTGGCGGTCTTCCTGCCGCTGGCGGTACGGAGGTTCGGGCGCCTGAGCGCGTAGCGGTGGCGGTCCCGGGGCGGCAGGCCGCCCCGGGACGCCCCGAGGCGGTTTTTACGCGCTCGTGGCTTTCCTTGCCGGCCCTTTACCCGCACCTCGCGCGTCCAGCGGTGCGGAGGTATCAGGTGCCGCAGGCAACCATTCGGCGGGCGACTGGACTTACCTCTGTGACCAGGGGCAACGCGCCCCGGAGCGGCCGGAGTCGGCCGTCCGGGCGGGCGTGGAGCGGGCTCCACCGGTTGGTAATGCACTGGTCAATCTTCCCGTCATCCCCTGGACACCCCGATTCGACGGTCCATACCGTATGCAATCTCCAGTATGGAGAATCGCGCTGACCAGCTGAATGTTCGTTCCGACACCCCCTGAGCACGGCCGTTTTGGCGTGCCCGGGGTCGTACCACGTCGTACCACCGTGTCACCCGACTGCGCGCTGTCACGATCCGGGTTTGCCGCCCCGGACCGACCTCAGCTGCCCGGACGGCGTACCACCGGGCCCGGCCATGCCGGGCCGAGCCGCAGGGATGGTCCGCTCCACCCCTCCGCATGAAGAGAAGGGCCCAGGGGGCGCACGCCAGGTTCTTTTCACGCAAGGGAAGGCACCGATGTCAGTAACACCGCACGTGGTTCCCGGGCAGTACCGGGAGGTCAGCGACGCGAACGGCCGCGTCTACCGGGTCGGGGAGACCGACCGCTCCCTCCTGGGGAGGCCCCGGGCCTGGATGGTCTGGCTCCCCTGGATTGCGATGATGGGCGTCAGCGTCTACGAGTACGGCTACAGCTCCGCGGAGGCGGTGCTCGAGCACGCCCACGGATGGACCCTGACCGAGACGTTCTGGATCGCCAGCATCTGGGCGGTCTTCCAGGCGGGCGTCGCGTTCCCCGCAGGACGGCTGCGGGAGACCGGGGTCCTGCCGGCCAGGACGGCGATGCTCGCCGGAGCGGTCTTCTCCGGACTGGGCTTCCTGGCGCTCTCGCACCTGAGCAACCCCTACGTGGTGATCGCCGGTTACTCGGTGCTGGGCGGCACGGGCGCCGGCCTGGTGTACGCGACCTGCATCAACATGGTCGGCAAGTGGTACCCCGACAACAAGGGCGCCCGCACCGGGTTCGTGAACGGTGGCTTCGCCTACGGAACCCTGCCGCTCATCTTCGTCTTCAACTACTGGTTCCACCCGTCCAACTACAAGATGGTCCTCGACCTGATCGCCCTGGGCATGGTGCTGGTCGTCGCCTTCTGCGGCATGTTCTTCCGCGACCCGCCGAAGAGCTGGTGGCCGCACGACGTCGACCCGTTGAACCGGGGCGTGAGCGAGGACGCGCGGCGGGTGGCCAAGCGACTGGCCAAGAACCCGCCCGCCAAGGGCCAGTTCACCCCGATGGAGGCGATCAGGACCGGGCAGCTGCCGCTGATGTGGTTCGCCCTGGTCTGCATCGGCGGCGTGTCGCTGTTCGGCATCAACTTCCAGGTCCCGTTCGCCAAGAGCCTGGGCTTCGGCCCGCTGGTCGCGGCCTCCTCGGCGGGTGTGCTCGCCGTGGTCAACGGTGTCGGCCGGGCCATCGTGGGCTGGCTCTCGGACTACCTGGGCCGGCGTCAGACACTGGGCCTGGTCCTGGTGGTGGCGGGGCTGGCGCAGTTCGGCGTGCTGTGGTCGGGCCAGGCGCACAACGAACCCCTGTTCCTGTTCTTCGCGTTCCTCAACGGTTTCGGCGGCGGGGCGTTCTACCCGCTGTTCGCCGCGCTCACGCCGGACTACTTCGGTGAGAACAACAACGCACAGAACTACGGACTGGTCTACAGCGCCAAGCTGGTCGGCGGTGTCGGCGGCGGCGGTGTGGCGGCCGGGGTGGTCGCCGCCTGGGGCTACGCCGGGGCGTACTACCTGGCCGGAGGTATCGCCTTCCTCTCCGCGCTGATCACGGTGTTCCTGCGGCAGCCCGGCGCCCCGCGCCGGAGCGGCGACGGGAGCCCGGTGGCCGAGGTGGGCGGCCGTACCCCTACTCCCGCCGAGGCGACCACCTGACGGTCGCGGTACCGGGGCTCCGCGAGGAGCTCCCCACAGATCGTGCGCGGGCGATGTCGTCCGGCCCGGGGCGGCGGCAGTCCCGGACCGGGTGCCCGTGTCACGGAGGCGGGGCCGGCCGGTGGGGCGCGCCCCCTGCTCCGTCCGGCCCCGCCCGCCCTCCTCTGCCGTTTCCTCCCGTTGATCCCGTTCCTCCCCCTCCCCCGACGGGGGGGGGGGGGGGCCCGCCCCCCCCCCCCCCCCCCGGGGCCCCGGGGGGGGGGGGGGCCCCCACCGGGGGGCCGCGGGGGGCGGCTGGCGGCGGAGGGAATAGGGGGGGTGTGGGG
>NZ_JBHWGA010000033.1:0-89645 GCF_042733315.1 Streptomyces sp. NPDC059718 | reverse complement strand
GCGCGGCGGGCCCGGCCCCCCCCCCCCCCCCCCCGCCGGCCTTTTCCGGCGGCGGGCCTCAGGCCCTTCCGGCGTCGACGGCGGCGGCGATCTGCCGGCAGTAGAAGTCGGTCGTGTTCCGGGTGTGGCGGCGCATCAGTTCCTCGGAACGCTCCGCGTCGCCCAGGGCGATGGCCTCGATGATGGTGGCGTGCTCGTTCCAGGCGTCCCGGCCGCGGGGCCGCGCGATGGGCATGTAGTACCAGCGCACCCTCCGGTCGACCTGGAGGATCAGCTCGCCGAGGACCTGGTTGCGGGACAGCTCGGTGATGAAGCCGTGCAGTGCGGCGTTGGCCTCGACGATGCCGCGGGCGTCGTCCGCCGCCAGGGCGGCGATGCCGGCGTCCTGCAGTTCCCACAGCCGGGCCACGTCCGCGTCCGTGGCGTGCAGCGCGGCGCCGTGCGCGGAGTGGGTCTCCAGTACGGCGCGGACGCTGAGGAGCTGGGTGGCCTCCTCCTGCGTGGGGGAGTGGACGAAGGCGCCCTGGGCGGGACGCAGGTCGACCCAGCCGTCGGTCTGCAGACGTTGCAGGGCCTCGCGCACCGGCTGGCGGCTGACGCCGAGGTGGTCGGCGAGCTCGGCCTCGACCAGGTGCTGGCCCGGTCTGAGGGTGCCGTTGACGATCAGGTCGATCAGGGCCTCGTAGACGGCCTGGCGCAACGGTGCCGGCCGGGTGACCCGGACGGCGGCCGCCGCGGTGCTTCTCTCGCGCATGAGCCCCCCTGTCGGCTGAGTTCTTTGCACAATGCCAAGAATACAGATTTCGGTATGCAATTCAGCCGCAGGATGGAACAAGGCTCGGTCGGACATCGGCCGTCGGCGTGCGGAAGCCCGCGGCGGAGCACCGGCGGCACGGCGGACGGGGCGGGGGAAGCCGTGCTTCCCCCCCCCCACCGCCGTGGGTGGAACATCCGTCAGGCAGGGGCGGGCTGCTGGTCGGTGCGCAGGCCCTGCGACGCCGCGGAAGCGGGGTCGGGCGTGCTCAGCGAGCGCAGGATGGCGTCCACGCTCTCCTTGGCGTCGCCGAAGAGCATGCGGCTGTTCTCGCGGAAGAACAGCGGGTTCTGCACCCCCGCGTACCCCGAGGACATGGACCGCTTGAAGACCACCACGTTCTCCGCCTCCCACACCCGCAGCACCGGCATGCCGGCGATGGGGCTGGACGGGTCCTCCTCCGCCGCCGGGTTGACGGTGTCGTTGGCGCCGATCACCAGCACCACCGTGGTGTCGCCGAAGTCGTCGTTGATCTCGTCCATCTCCAGCACGACGTCGTACGGCACCCGGGCCTCGGCGAGCAGCACGTTCATGTGCCCGGGCAGCCGGCCGGCCACCGGGTGGACACCGAAGCGGACCTCGACCCCGCGCCGCCGCAGCGCCTGGGTCAGCTCCGCCACCGGGTGCTGCGCCTGGGCCACCGCCATGCCGTAGCCGGGGGTGATGATCACCGACGTGGCGTTCTCCAGGAGTTCGGCCGTCTCCTGCGCGGAGGTCTCGCGGTGCTCGCCCTGTTCGGTGTCGCCGCCCGTCGGCGCCGGGGCGCCGAAGCCTCCGGCGATCACCGACAGGAAGGACCGGTTCATCGCCTTGCACATGACGTACGACAGGTAGGCGCCGGAGGAGCCGACGAGCGCGCCGGTGACGATGAGCAGGTTGTTGTTGAGCAGGAAGCCCGCCGCGGCCGCGGCCCAGCCCGAGTAGCTGTTGAGCATCGAGACGACGACCGGCATGTCACCGCCGCCGATCGAGACGACCAGGTGCCAGCCGAGCGCGAGCGCCAGGGTGGTGACGGCGATCATCAGGCCGAGGTCCGGGCTCACCGTGAACCACACCGTCAGGGCCACGAAGGCGGCCAGCGCCCCGAGGTTGAGGGCGTTCTTGCCGGGCAGGGTCAGCGGACGGGAGTTGATCCGCGCCGACAGCTTCAGGTAGGCGACGATGGATCCGGTGAAGGTGACCGCGCCGATGAAGATGCCGATGAACACCTCCGCGTGGTGGATGCCGAGCAGGTCGCCGGCGACCCGGGTCTGCGCGGCGCCGTGCGCCTCCACCTCGTAGTAGCTGTTCCAGCCGACCAGCACCGCGGCGAGGCCCACGAGGCTGTGCAGGACGGCGATGAGCTCGGGCATCTGGGTCATCTCGACCCGGCGCGCCCGCCACAGGCCGATGGCACCGCCGACGACCGTGGCGGCGACGATCAGCACGACGGAGGTGCCGGGGATGTCCTGCGCCGCGGCGACGACGGTGGCGACCAGCGCCAGCGCCATGCCGCCGATGCCGTACGCCACCCCGGCGCGGGAGGTGCGGTGTTGCGAGAGTCCGGCCAGGCTGAAGATGAACAGCAGCGCGGCGACGATGTCGGCGGCCTGTGCGGCCGTGGTTGCGTTCATCGATCCTCAGCCCTTCGAGAACATGCCGAGCATACGGCGGGTGACGGCGAATCCTCCGAAGATGTTCACGGTGGTCAACATGATCGCCACGACCGACATCACGGTGACGGCCGGTCCGGCGTGGCCTATCTGCAGCAGTGCTCCGACCACCACGATCCCCGAGATGGCGTTGGTTACCGACATCAGCGGGGTGTGCAGGGCGTGGTGGACCTTTCCGATCACGTAGTAACCGATGACGACGGCCAGCGCGAACACCGTGAAGTTGCCCACGAGCTGGGCCGGGGAGAAGGCGACCAACAAGAACATCGCGAGCATGCCGGAGGCGATCAGGCCGTAGCGCGCGGCCGGTGAGAGCCGGGGTGCCTTCGGCTGCGGTGCGGCCACCACCGGCGCCGGTGCCTGCCCGGCGGGCGCCGCCGACACCTGGACGGGCGGTGGCGGCCAGGTCTTCTCGCCCTCCCGCACCACCGTGACGGCCCGCTGCACGACGTCGTCGAAGTCGAGCGTCAGCCGCCCGTCCTTGCCCGGCGTCAGCAACTTGAGCAGGTTGACGAGGTTGGTCCCGTACAACTGCGAGGCCTGGGCGGGCAGCCGGCCCGCCAGATCGGTGTAGCCGATGATCGTCACGTCGTTGTCGGTGACGATCGCCTTCCCGCTGACCGTGCCCTCGACGTTGCCGCCCTGCGCGGCGGCCATGTCGACGATGACGCTGCCGGGCTTCATCGACG
This sequence comes from Streptomyces sp. NPDC059718, assembly GCF_042733315.1. Classification (NCBI taxonomy): domain Bacteria; kingdom Bacillati; phylum Actinomycetota; class Actinomycetes; order Kitasatosporales; family Streptomycetaceae; genus Streptomyces; species Streptomyces sp. NPDC059718. Next base: position 86,490 of record NZ_JBHWGA010000033.1, on the reverse strand, counting down.
CCACGTCGGCCGCCGTGATCAGCCGGGGGGCCGGGCGGCCGGGGATCAGCGCGGTGGTGATGATGATGTCGACGTCTGCGGCCTGCTCGCTGTAGATCTCCGCGGCACGCCGGTCGTACGCCTGCGAGGTCGCCTTGGCGTAGCCGTCGCCGCTCGCCTCCTGCTCCACCTCGACGGCGAGGAACTCGCCGCCCAGGGAACGGACCTGGTCGGCGACCTCGGCCCGCGGGTCGGTGGCCCGCACCATCGCGCCGAGGCTGCCGGCCGCGCCGATCGCGGCCAGACCCGCCACGCCCGCGCCGGCCACCAGGACCTTCGCCGGCGGCACCTTGCCGGCCGCGGTGACCTGACCGGTGAAGAAGCGCCCGAAGACGTGGGCCGCCTCGATCACCGCCCGGTACCCGGCGATGTTCGCCATCGAGCTGAGCACGTCCATCGACTGGGCCCGTGAGATGCGCGGGACGGCGTCCAGCGCCAGGACGGTGATCGGCCGTGCCGCCAGTTCCTCGACCAGGTCGGGGCTGTGGGCCGGGGCGATCAGCCCGATGAGGGTCGCTCCTTGGCGCAGCTTGCCGATCTCCTCGTGCGAGGGGGCGTTGACCTTCAGGACCACGTCCGCCTGCCAGGCGTCGCCGATCCGCGCGCCCGCTTCGGCGTAGGCGTCGTCGGGGAAGCCGGAGGCCGCTCCGGCCTCGGATTCCACGACGACCTCGTAGCCGAGGCCGAGGAGCCGGCGGACGCTGTCCGGTGTGGCCGCCACCCGCGTCTCCCCGGCGGTGGACTCGGTGACGACACCGATCTGCTGTGGGGGTGAATCAGACATCGCTCTCCTTTTCCGTCGCTACTGACTGACGTCACGGCGTCGTCAGCCGAGCCGTCGTCCGCACTGCGTGCTCCCCGGCCTCGTGGTGCGGCCGTGCGTGCCCGGGACCGCGTGTGCGGCGAAGCGTTCCCCCGCTGCGTGCTCGATCAACCTGTCCGGAGCGTGTGTGACCCGGTTCATGGTCCAGCGCGACGCCGGAGACCTCCGTCGCGACGCCGGGCGGGACCCTGTTCGGTGCCGGGCGTGCGACTTTGCGTGAGGGGACTGTACATCCCAAGAGGGTACTGCATACAGTATTCACTCCCCCTTCGAATGGAGAGGAGTCGCCGTGAGAATTGCAGTCCTCGGAGCCGGTGCGATCGGCGCTTACGTGGGCGCGGCACTGCACCGTGGTGGCGCCGACGTCCACCTGATCGCCCGGGGTGAGCATCTTCAGGCGATACGTGCCCACGGAGTCCGGGTGAACAGCCCGCGCGGTGACTTCGTGGCCAAGCCCCACGCCACGGACGACCCCAAGGAGATCGGCCCCGTCGACTACGTCTTCCTGGGCCTGAAGGCACACTCCTACGCGACCTCGGGTCCGCTGATCTCCCCGTTGCTCGACGACAAGACCGCGGTGGTGGCCGGTCAGAACGGCATTCCCTGGTGGTACTTCCACGAGCTGGCCGGCCCCTACGAGGGGCGGCGGATCGAGGCGGTCGACCCCGGCGGCGCCACCAGCGCGGTGCTGGCGCCGGAACGCGCCATCGGCTGCGTCGTCTACCCCGCGACGGTCATCGAGGCCCCCGGGGTCATCCGGCACCTGGAGGGCACCCGGTTCTCCATCGGCGAGCCGGGCGGCGGCGTCTCCGACCGGTGCACGGAGCTGAGCGAGGCCATGATCGCCGGCGGCCTCAAGTGCCCGGTGGAGCCCAACCTGCGCGACGACATCTGGATCAAGCTGATGGGCAACGTCGCCTTCAATCCGATCAGCGCCCTCACCAGGGCGACCATGGTCGACATCTGCAAGCACCCGCACACCCGGCGGCTGGTCGCCCAGCTCATGGAGGAGACCCTCGACATCGCGGCCAGGGTCGGCAGCACCCCCGACATCTCCATCGAGAAGCGGCTTCGGGGCGCTGAGGGGGTGGGACACCACAAGACCTCGATGCTCCAGGACCTCGAGGCCGGCAAGCAGCTGGAACTCGACGCCATCGTGACGGCCGTCGTGGAGATGGCCGACATCTCCGGCGCGGACGCCCCCAACCTGAGGGCGGTCCACGCCGCGACCGACCTGCTGGCGCGCGGCGTCACCGCGGACCGGGACAACGGGGCCGGCGCGCGCAAACCCGTCCCCGCCTGACCCGTCCCCCGCGTATCCGAACCCGAGACACCCGCGGATCGCCCGGTCCACCGCCGGACGACCGCCGCAGTACCTCCGGGGCCGGTCCCGTCGCGGCGGCGACGGGACCGGCCCCGGACAGGGGCCCGCACCGGCTTGGCGGGCACGAACGAGGGCCGCGATCCGGCTCGGTAGGCTGTGCCCGGTCACACCGCAACCAGCTCGTCCGCCGTCGGCCGCCCGGGGACGTCCCGAACCCGGGAGCGCCGGTCCGCCGGCACCGACGGCGTTGCGACTCCAGCAGGAAGTGCCGGCGCGGCCGCGGCCCAGGCAGAGAGGAGTCGTTCATGCTGTTCCGTCAGCTGGAGTACTTCGTGGCGGTCGCCAGGGAGCGGCACTTCGCCCGGGCGGCGGAGTCCTGCTACGTCTCGCAGCCCGCGCTCTCGGCGGCGATAGCCAAGCTCGAGCGGGAGCTGAACGTCACGCTGATCAACCGCGGGCACAACTACCAGGGCCTCACCCCTGAGGGCGAACGGCTGGTCGTCTGGGCCAAACGCATCCTCGCCGAGCAGGAGGCCTTCAAGGCCGAGGTGGCCGCCGTCCAGTCGGGCATCACGGGCACCCTGCGGCTGGGCACCGAGCCCACCGCGTCCACCACCCTGGTCCTGCCCGTCGCCGCGTTCTGCGCGGCCCACCCGCTGGCCAAGGTCCAGGTCCGCTCCCGGCTGTCGACCACAGAACTCCACCGCCAGCTCCTCGCGTTCGAGCTGGACGCCGCGATCGCGCACTTCGCCCCGCACGACCGGGAGAACCTGCAGGTGATGCCGCTGTACGAGGAGCGGTACATGCTCCTCGCCTCCAGCGACCAGCTGCTGCCGCAGACCGACACCATGAAGTGGGCGGACGCGGCGACGATGCCGCTCGCGCTGCTGACCCCCGACATGAGGATCCGCCAGGTCATCGACGACGCGTTCGCCGAGAGCGGGGTCGTGGTGACCCCGCAGGTCGAGACGGACTCGGTGGCCGCCCTGTACGCCAGCGTGGGCGCCGGCGCGTGCGCGAGCATCGTCCCGCACACCTGGCTGCGGGCGATGCCGCCGCTCGGCCGGATGCGGGCCGTGCGCCTCGTCGAGCCGGACGCCAGGGCGCAGGTCTCCGTCGCGATCCACGCGGCGACCCCGGGGTCGGTCGCGGCGCGGGCGTTCATGACCGCCGCGGCCGGGCTGTCGCTGGACGAGTTCTTCGACGAGCCGCTGCCCGCGGAGCACCGCGTCAGGTGAGCCCGGGCCATACGGGGCCCTCCGCGTACAGGACGTCCACCGCCGCCCGGTCCAGGCCTCCCTTCGCCGTGTGCGGGAGCGAGGCGACGACCCGGATCCGGTCGGGGATCTCGAACGGGGCCAGCCGGGCGCGGCAGTACCGGCGGATCTCCTCGGCCCCGGGCGCCTCGGCCCCCGGCGCCTCCGCCCCGCTCAGGACGACGACGGCGCCGACCCGCTGCCCGTACGTCGCGTCGGGCACGGCGAACACGGCGGCCTCGGCCACCCCCGGACACCCGGCGAGGACGTCCTCGACGTGCTCGGGCACGACCTTCTCGCCCCCGCGGATGATGAGGTTCTTCAGGCGCCCGGTCAGGAACAGGTGGCCGTCCTCGTCCAGCGCGCCCAGGTCGCCGGTGCGGAACCAGCCGTCGGCGAAGCCGTGCGCGGTCTCGGCGGGGTTGCCCAGGTAACCGCGGGCCACCGTGGGACCGTGCACCCACACCTCGCCCTCGCCGCCGGGCGGGCACGGCTTCCCGTCCGGGTCCAGGACCCGCAGCTCGATCCCGGTCGGCCGGCCGACCGAACCGTGCTTGAGCGACCCGTACTGCGGCAGCGGCTCGCTCGTCGCCTGGTGCGCGGACTCGGTCATGCCGTACGCCGACAGCAGGGGCGCGCCCAGGGTGCGTTCCAGCGCCCGCTGGGTGGCCGTGTTGAGGGGAGCGCTGGAACTGCGCAGGAACCGCAGCGCCGGCACCTGCGGGCCCGTGAGGTCCGTCGCCGCCCGCTCCAGGAGGAGCTCGTGGACGGTGGGGACCGCGGTGAACCACGTGGCGCCCGCCGCCCGCATGTCGTCCCAGAAGGTGTGCGCCGAGAACCGCCCGCGCGCGGGCAGCAGCACGCAGCCCCCGCTCGCCAGCGTGGACAGCAGCGTGGCGAACAGCCCGTGCCCGTGGAAGAACGGCATCGCCGCGACCGTCGCGTCGCCCGGCACCAGCTCGTAGGTGGCGCACACGCCCCGGACCGAGGCGGCCACGTTGCCGTGCGTCAGCGGGACCATCTTCGCCCGGTCGGTGGTCCCCGCCGTGAACAGCACCAGGGCGTCGTGCGCGGTGAGTTCGCCGGACGCGCCCCGCGCTGCGGCCGGCGCGCCCGCGCCCGTTCCGAGCGCGGCCGTCGCCGTCCCGGCAGGGGAGAGGTCCACCCGCAGCGTCCAGGCAGGGACACCGGGCACCCCCACGGCCGCCGGCGGGGCGCCGCCCGCGGTCGGGCCCAGCAGGACGGCCCGCACCCCCAGCGCCTCCAGCCGGGCCGTCATCCGCGGCTCGGGCAGCGCGGGGTCCACGGGGGCCACCACCAGTCCGGCCCGCGCCCCGCCCAGCAACGCCACGACGAACTCCGCGGTGTTGGCGCCGACGAGGCCGACCGGGTCCCCGGGGCGCAGCCCCGCCGAGGTCAGGCGCGCGGCCACCGTGTCGGCCAGCTCGTCCAGGGCGCGGTAGGAGACCTCCGCGCGGTCCGCGCCGGCGATCAGTGCCGGAGCCTGCGGACGCCCCCGGGCGTGCCGGTCGAGGAGATCGGTCAGACCTGTGACCGCGGGCGGCCGGTAAGGGTCGGGGTCGCGCACGGATGCAGCGGCCGGAACGGCCATGGCCGCACCTCCTCGCGCCTGGAATGTCTGATGAACCGTCCCCAGCGAGACTGCGCGGGGCGCGGAGCACCCGTCCAATACGCACTGGCGAACGGTCGATAGCGGAGGTCTATCAACCCACCTCAACGCCCCTGTGGCGTGCGTCGATAAACGCCGTCTATCGGCTGGTCGCCGATAGGTCTTGGACGCGGGGGAGCGGGCTGCGGATGGTGAAGGGAGAAGCCGCACGCATGACCTGCCCAAGGAGGACCTCGGACCATGACCGCCCCCTCACCACTGGAGACCGCGGCGAACGCCGACGCACCGGCCGAGCTCACCGACGGGTACCACCTGGTCGTCGACGCGCTCAAGATGAACGACGTCGACACCATCTACGGGGTGGTCGGCATCCCGATCACGGATCTGGCACGACTCGCCCAGGCGCAGGGCATCCGCTACATCGGCTTCCGCCACGAGAGCAACGCGGGACACGCGGCGGCGGCGGCCGGCTACCTCACCAAGAAGCCGGGCATCTGCCTGACGGTGTCGGCGCCGGGCTTCCTCAACGGACTGGTGGCCCTCGCCAACGCCACCACCAACTGCTTCCCGATGGTGCAGATCTCCGGCTCCAGCGAGCGCCACCTCGTCGACCTCAAGCAGGGCGACTACGAGGAGATGGACCAGCTCGCCGCCGCGCAGCCGTTCTGCAAGGCCGCGTACCGCATCAGCCGGGTCGAGGACATCGGCCGCGGCATCGCCCGCGCCCTGCGCACCGCGGTATCCGGGCGCCCCGGCGGCGTCTACCTCGACATCCCCGCCGCGGTGCTCGGCTCCATCATGGACGCAGGGGAGGGTGCGAAGACGCTGAGCCGTCTCGTCGACCCCGCACCGCGCCAGCTGCCCGCCCCCGAGGCGGTGGACCGCGCGATCGAGCTGCTGGCCGGCGCGCAGCGGCCGCTGATCGTCCTCGGCAAGGGCGCGGCCTACGCGCAGGCGGACACGCAGATCCGCGAGTTCGTCGAGTCCACCGGCATCCCCTACGTGCCGATGTCGATGGCGAAGGGCCTGCTGCCCGACGACCACCCGCAGTCCGCGGCCACCGCCCGCTCGCTGGCGCTGAAGAAGGCCGACGTGGTGATGCTGGTCGGCGCCCGCCTGAACTGGCTGCTGAACCACGGCGAGGCACCGCAGTGGAACCCCGACGCGAAGTTCGTCCAGGTGGACATCGAGGCGAAGGAGATGGACAGCAACCAGCCCATCGCCGCGCCGCTCGTCGGGGACATCGAGTCGGTCGTCGAGGCCCTCATCGAGCGCAGCAAGCCGGGTCAGATCGCGGCCCCCGCCGCCTGGCGGGAGGAACTGGGCGCGCGTTCGGCGCAGAACGTCGCCAAGATGGCCGAGCGCCTCAAGGCCGACCCGCACCCGATGCAGTTCATGGGCGCCCTGAAGGCCGTACGCGACGTCATCCGCGAGCGCCCCGAGACGTACCTCGTCAACGAGGGCGCCAACGCCCTCGACATCGCGCGCAACGTCATCGACATGCACGTGCCGCGGCACCGCCTCGACAGCGGCACCTGGGGCGTCATGGGCATCGGCATGGGCTACGCGATCGCCGCCGCCGTCGAGAGCGGGGCGCCGGTCGTGGCCGTGGAGGGCGACAGCGCCTTCGGCTTCAGCGGCATGGAGATCGAGACGATCTGCCGCTACAAGCTGCCCGTCGTCACGGTCATCATGAACAACGGCGGTGTCTACCGCGGTGACGACGTCAACCCCTACGACGAGGCCCCGTCGCCGACGACGCTGATGTCCGCGGCCCGCCACGACGTGATGTTCGAGGCCTTCGGCGGCAAGGGCTACCGCGCGACCACCCCCGCCGAGGTCACCGCCGCCCTCACCGAGGCGCTCGCCTCGGGCGGCCCGGCCCTCATCGACTGCGTGATCGACCCCTCGGCGGGCACCGAGAGCGGCCACATCGCCCACCTCAACCCCAAGGGCATCACCGTCGGCAACATCGTGCCGGCCAAGAAGTGACCGCCCCGTAGGCGACGCACCGCACCCCGAAGCACCGCACCCCGAAGCACCGTTCCCCAGCACCGCCCACCCGCGCACCGCGAACAGACAAGAAGGAAGCCACCATGAGTGAAAAGCCGCTCGCCGGGATCAAGGTGATCGACTTCACCGGGGTCCAGGCCGGCCCCGCCTGCACCCAGATGCTCGCCTGGTTCGGCGCCGACGTGATCAAGGTCGAGCGTCCCCAGGGCGGCGACGTGACCCGCAACCAGCTGCGGGACGACCCCGACCTCGACGCGCTGTACTTCACGATGCTCAACAGCAACAAGCGCTCGCTGGCCATCAACACCAAGACCCCCGAGGGCAAGGAGGTCATGGAGAAGCTGATCCGCGAGGCGGACATCCTGGTCGAGAACTTCGCGCCGGGCGCCATGGACCGCATGGGCCTGGGCTGGGAGCACATCCACGAGCTCAACCCGCGGCTGATCTTCGGCTCGGTGAAGGGCTTCAACGACGACTCGTCGTGGAACGACCTCAAGGTCTACGAGAACGTCGCCCAGGCCGCCGGCGGCGCCGCCTCCACCACCGGCTTCTGGGACGGCCCGCCGACCATCAGCGGCTCGGCCCTCGGCGACAGCAACACCGGCATGCACCTGATGATCGGCCTGCTGACGGCGATCATCCACCGCAACGCGACCGGTGTGGGCCAGAAGGTGTCGGTGTCCATGCAGGACGCCGTCCTCAACCTGACCCGCGTCAAGCTCCGCGACCAGCAGCGCCTCGAGAAGATCGGCTACCTGGAGGAGTACCCGCAGTACCCGAACGGCGAGTTCGGCGACGCGGTGCCCCGCGGCGGCAACGCCGGCGGCGGCGGCCAGCCGGGCTGGATCCTGAAGTGCAAGGGCTGGGAGACCGACCCCAACGCCTACATCTACTTCACGGTCCAGGAGCAGAACTGGAAGCGCACCGCCGAGGCCATCGGCCGGCCCGAGTGGGTCGACGACCCGGAGTACACGACCGCCAGGGCGCGGCAGCCGCACATCTTCGAGATCTTCGCGGAGATCGAGAAGTGGCTGGCCGACAAGACCAAGTACGAGGCGGTCGACATCCTGCGCAAGTGGGAGGTGCCCTGCGCGCCCGTCCTCAGCATGAAGGAGCTCGCCGAGGACCCGGACATGCGCAAGAGCGGCACGATCGTCGAGGTCGAGCAGAAGGGCCGCGGCACCTACCTGACGGTGGGCAGCCCCATCAAGTTCTCCAACTTCAAGCCCGAGATCAAGGGTGCCCCGCTGCTCGGCGAGCACGGCAGCGAGGTCCTGGCGGACCTGGGGTACGACGCGAACGACATCGTGGCCCTGCGCGAGAAGAAGATCATCGTCTGACCGGTTCCGCACAGTCCCACGTGTGCCCCGCGCGATCCGTGCGCGCGGGGCACACGTGCGTCCGGGGCGGTGTGCCCGCGCGGCGCACGGCGAAGCCCCCGGCACCGAGGATCGGATGCCGGGGGCTTCGCCGTGCGGAACGGCGGTCAGGCGGGCAGGATCACCCGAAGACCAGCTTGTCGTTCCAGCCGGAACCGATGACGGTCTTCACCGGTGCGTTCGTGTTGGTGGTGGACGGGTTGTAGATGGCCATGTGGCCGTCCGACGCGAACCGGGCCCAGATGTCCGGGATGCCGTCGTTGTTGATGTCCGGGATGCCGATCGCCGCGTTGACGTTGGCCTCGGTCCAGCCGGTGCCGAACGGGACGTCGCCGTTGAGCGAGTTGGCCGCCAGCATCAGGGAGTTGAGGTCGACACTGCCGGCGACGGAGCCGGGCTTGCCGTGCCGGGCGTACATGTTGCCGTTGTCCAGGTTGCGCCAGAGCAGGTCGGGCGTGCCGTCCTTGTTCATGTCGGCCAGGTTGACGATGTCGCGGCGGCCCCAGGCGTCGGGGTTCATCAGGGTCGCGGTCCGGAAGGTGGCGCCGCTGTAGCCGGAGAGCACCCAGAAGCCGATGTCGGTGCGCAGGACCAGGTCGGGCAGCTTGTCGCCGGTGATGTCGCCGATGGCCTTGAGCTGGGTCCAGGTGGACGGCGCGGGCGCGTTCGACGGGAGGCGGATCTTCAACCGCTGGTTGACGTCGAAGGAGCCGTAGCCGTCGCCGGGGTAGAGCCAGAACGTGCCGTCCGGATTGACGGCGAACAGGTCCGTGGTGCCGTCGCCCGGGTAGGCGTCCTGGTAGTGCGCGATGAGCGCGGGCTTGCCCGTCGTCGCGTTGTACCAGTGACCGGCCGGGTTCAGTGCGGGCTTGCCGCCCGCGCCCATGGTGTACGAGGACGTCAGCTGGCCGTACAGCTCGCCGCCCGGCTGGCCCGGATACGTCCGCAGGACCCCGGTGTTGTCGATGACGAGCAGGTCGGCGGTGCCGTCGCCGCCGGTGTCACCCGGGGCGTCGGCGTTGTCCTTCGGCGGCACGTAGGTCGTGTAGTCCGTCCGCGCGCTCGCGTTGCCGAGGCTGTCGTAGGCGTAGACCTGCAGCGTGTTGGGGCCGGCGTTCAGCGGCCGCAGGTCGGGGACGGTGGCGACGCCGTTGGCGTCGGCGTTGACCGAGACCGCGCCGACCCCGCCCCACGCGTAGGTGAACCTCGCGGCCCCGGGCGATTCGAAGGTGATCGGTCCGGTCAGGCCGAACTTCACCGTCGCCCACGTGGCGCCGTCCGACGTGGCCCTGGGGAACACGTCGCTGGCGACGGTGGGCTGTGACGGTCCGCTCGGGTCCACCGTGATGCGGCAGGGCTCGGTGCCCGGCGGGTAGTTGGTGGACGTCGCACCCGCCGAGTCCTTGCCCATGGCGTCCCAGGAGAAGGTGGTGTTGGTGGTGATGTCCTTCAGCAGCGGGTCGCTGGACGGGATGGTGTACGTGGCGGTGCCGCCGGAGGCGCCGATCGTGATCTCGACACCGGCCGGGACCGTGCCGCCGGTCTTCCAGAACCGGAAGCGGACCTTGCTCATGTTGTTGTCGGGGTCCTTGGCGGTCACCGACAGGGTGATGTTGGTCTTGCCGACCGTCACGCCCGCGCCGGGTCCGGGCGTGCAGGGGCCGCCGGGCTTCGAGGACCCGCCGGTGGGCTCGGACGGGTTGCGGTTGTAGACGGCCTCGATGGTCGCGGAGGTCGCCTTGAACTTGCGCCAGGTCTGCGTGTCCGACTCGCTCGTGGCCCGCATGCCCAGGGTGACGGTCGAATCGCCCCGGTCGGTCGCGTACTGGGCGGCGTCCTTGACGTTGAAGGCCTCGTACTCGTCCGGGCAGGAGCTCGACGACCAGCCGTGCGCGAAGGACTTGCGCTGGATCTCGTCGGACCAGCTCGGCTGCGCGTTCCACGTCGTGCCGGACGAGATCGCACCGGTGCGCCACAGCTGGAACTCGCGGTCCGTGCAGGACCAGGAGTGGTTGTTGAGCACCTTGAAGGTCGCGCTGGTGATCGCCGCGCCCTTGATGGCCTTGTTCCAGTCCATGCGCCAGAAGGAGCGGGCGGTGCCGCCGGTGTCGGACTCGTGGCCCACGCGGGCGTCGGAGGTTCCGGAGGAGAAGTTGGTGCCGTTGAAGAAGCTCGTGCTCGGGTACGGCTTGTAGGCCACCGTCCACGCGTCCCAGCCGGGGTTCAGCGGCGGGTCGACGAACAGCGGGTACGTGACGTCCTCGCGCGCCGCAAGACCGGAGGCGGCGAAGCCGAGGCCGAGCCGGGCGGTGTGGGTGTCCTCGCCGTCCAGGGTGATCGGCAGCGGCGCGGACTGCGCGCCGGGCTCGATGCCGGTCAGGCCCGACAGCTTCAGCACGTCGGCCGGGGTGGCGACGGACTTACGGTCCGGGGTGCCCTCGGGCAGCTCGGGGTCACGGCCGCCGGAGTCCCACGCGAACGGCGTCGGGATCGTGCCGACCTCCTTGCCGGCCTTGTCCAGGACCTGGACCCGGCTGGCCTTGCGGTCCTGCCGGAACACGGCCGTGGCGGAGCGCAGGCCGTACGAGACGGTCTTGAGCGCTTCCTGCCGCGCGGCCTCGGGGGTCTTGACGATCAGGACCTGTGCCATACCGCCCTCCTCGCGGGCGACGAGCAGCAGGTCGACGCCCGGGAGGACCTCGGAGTACAGGGCGCGCGGCCCGTCGAGGACCGGTTCGGGCAACGCGTCCGGCCAGGTGTACGCGACGGTGTGGCCGTCGAGTTCGACCTCGGCGAGCACCGTCTCACCCGGCGTCTCGGTGCGGGCGTAGGAGCGGTCGGCGCGCGTCTTGCGGGCGTCGCCGCTCGCGAAGCGGACGGGAACGGCCGGGTTCGCGGGTGCGATGCCAAGGCCCCTGGGGGCCTTGGCCGTTCGCTTCAGGGTGTTGTCGACCGGGGCCCACTCGCCCTTGGCGTTCTTCGCCCGGGTCGGTGCGGCCGTGATCCGGGTCTTGAAGTGGCCGTCGGGCAGCGCCCAGGTCAGCGTGGTGGCGCTGGTCGCGGTGTCGACGAGTACCTGCTTGTGGGTGCGCACGGCCTGGGCCATCGCGGTGGCCTCGTCGCGCGGGCCGGTGGAGACGGGGGTGGCGTTGGTGGTGCCGCGGCCGGCGGTGGCCGGGGAAGGGGCGCCCGGCTGCCACCACGGCAGCAGGGCGGCGGTCAGGGCGGTCAGCACGAGGCCGAGGGTCAGGGACAGCCGCGTGCGCGTGCGCACGAATGGGCTGAGAAATCGAGGCGGCGCGGTCACGGCGGTCTACTCCCGTGGGAACCAGACGGATTGAGGACAGCACAGACAGCCCCGGTCGGCAGGCCGCGGGGCAGAAGGCGGGCACACGATCACACGTGTGAAGTCTTTACGTCCACGGGTGAAGATTTTATGAATCCGTTACATGGGCGTGGAGCGGACTTGACCGTTTGTTAACTGAGTCCGGTTTGTGGCATATCCGGGACCGCATTGGCGGTGATCATTGGGTTTCCACCATCCTTCTGATTGGTCGTTACTAGAGCGGTCTGATCCGTTACGCACCGTGTCGCAGATCACTTTCGCGGGCTTTCGGCACCCCGCGGCGATCTTGCGTCTGCGGCGGACATGACAGAAGGTGCCACATGCATGCGCCTGAGCCAGGGGTGTGCCTATTGGTGTTTCCGCACCTCGTCCGTCGTTTGAATCGCCAGGGTGGGAGTCGACGCGTATGCGTGCTTCAGGTCGGCTGTCGTGGCTGGGGCGGGGACGCCCAGCCATGACGGAGTCACAACGATGGCGCCGGCGGCGAAGCCGCACGGGGGTCGTCCTTCTGCTGTCCTCGACACTGACCATGACCAGCCTGGGCAGTGAGGCGCTCGCCGTTCCCGGGCCCGGCATGAACCGCGAGAAGTCGATCGCCGAGGTCGACCTCCCGGATCTGCCGGAGGCCACCGAGGTCGAGGGCGACGAGCTGGCCGACAAGACCCTGACCCTCGCACCGGAGAACCCGGTCACCTCGTACACCCCCACCGCCACCGCGGCGTGGACCTCCGGCACCGGTCAGGCCACGCTCGACGCGAGCAGCGCGCCCGGCACCACCAAGCCGGTCAGCAACGACCTGCCGGTCGCCATCGGCGTCCCCGAGGGCGGTGACGCCGCCGCCCTCGCCGGCAACTGGACCGTGGGCGTGGCCCCGCAGACCACCTCGCAGGACGCGGGCGTCTCCGGCATCATCATGAAGCTCACCCCGCCGGCCACCGTCGATCCGGCCGCCGAAGTGGCGATCAGCATCGACACCGCGGGCTTCGCCGACCTCTACGGACCGCAGGCCGTCGAGCGCTTCGGTCTGATGCTGCTGCCCGAGTGCGTCTACTCCTCCCCGACCGAGGGCGACTGCGCCGAGGACGGCGGTACGAGCACGATGTCCCTCTCCGACGGGGACAAGAACGTCAAGAACGGCAGGAAGAACTTCCAGCGCCTGCGCAGCACGGTGACGACCGTGCCCGCCAAGGACGCGCCGACCAACGCCAAGACGGCGAAGAACACCCCCACCCACAAGATCCTCAGCGGCACCATCCCGGTCTCCAGCCTCGTCGACGAGGGCTTCGTCCCCTCCGGGGCGACCAAGGCCTCCTACCGGGACGGCGTCCAGCCCGCGGTCTCCGCGGGCGGCGGCGCCGCCGTCGGTGGCCTCGACACCGGCTCGTCCGCGACCGGTGACTTCACGGCCTCGCCGCTGCTGTCCTCCGGCTCCTGGTCCTCGGGCTCCTCCTCGGGCGCCTTCACCTACTCGTACGACGTCCAGGTCCCGGAGACCGCCGGCGGCCTGATGCCGAAGGTCAACCTGGCGTACTCCTCGCAGTCCGTCGACGGCCGCACCTCCTCGACGAACAACCAGGCCTCCTGGATCGGCGACGGCTGGGACTACAACGCGGGTTCCATCACCCGCACGTACGCCAACTGCCGCCAGGACTCCAAGAAGGCCGGCTCCAACAACGCCACCCACCGCACCGCGGACCTGTGCTGGGGCTCGGAGAACGCCACCCTTTCCCTGGGCGGCATGACCACCGAGCTGGTCTGGGACAAGACCCAGAGCAAGTGGTTCACGGCCAACGGCGACGGCTCCACCGTCCAGGTGATCAAGGGCGAGGCCACCGGCAACGGCGCCAAGGACGGTGAGTACTGGGTCGTCACCACCAAGGACGGCACGAAGTACCACTTCGGCAAGAACAAGCTCCCGGGCTGGTCCGACCACGGCACCGCCGCCGACGACCCGACCACCGACTCGGTGCTCACGGTCCCGGTCTACGGCAACCACTCGGGCGAGGACTGCTACAAGGGCTCCACGACCACCGACTGGACGAACTCCTGGTGCACGCAGGGCTGGCGCTGGGGCCTCGACTACATCGAGGACGTCCACGGCAACGCCATGTCGCTGTGGTGGAAGAAGGACGCCCCGAACTACTACGCCCGCAACTTCAACTTCAAGGCGCCGGTCCCCTACGACCGTGACGGCTGGCTCGACCACATCGACTACGGCCAGCGCAACAACAGCATCTTCACGGCCGAGGCCCCGGCCCGGGTTGGCTTCAAGGTGGCGGAGCGCTGCTACACCGTCGACGACGTCACCTGCTCCGACGCCAACTTCGCCTCCAAGGACCCGCGCAACTACCGGCCCTGGTTCGACACCCCGGCCGACCTGCGCTGCGAGGCCGGCAAGAAGTGCTGGAACGCCGGTCCGTCCTTCTGGACCCGCAAGCGCCTCGACAAGATCACGACCTCGGCCCAGCGGCTCACCACCACCACGGCCCGCCAGGTCGTCGACGAGTACCAGCTCAAGCAGAGCTTCGCCAAGCTGCTGACCGGCCCGAACACGGCCCTGTGGCTGGAGTCGGTCCAGCGCACCGGCTACGCCCGCAAGGGTTCCACCGACGCGAGCGTGAAGCTCAACACGGTGCGGTTCGAGCCCAACGCCGAGGACATGCCGAACCGCGTCAAGAAGGTCCACCCGTCGCGTCCCGGCTTCTCCCGGCTGCGCATCGGCCGCGTGGTCAACGAGTACGGCGGCGAGACCATCGTCACGTACAAGCCGATCGAGGGCGACTGCCTCTCCGGCAACCTGCCCGTGCTCGACCAGCAGCCCGGCGAGGACAGGGCCACGGCCATGGCCCGGCTGCAGGCCCAGCTCAAGGTGAACGACCGGCTCTGCTTCCCGTCGTTCTGGAACCCCGACCCCGAGGTCGAGGACGTCGACTGGTTCCACAAGTACGTCGTGGACACGGTCGAGGAACTGCCGAACATCGACGGCAGCTTCACCACCAGGACGGAGTACCGGTACAAGAACCCGGCCTGGAAGCTCGCCGAGGCCGAGTTCACCAAGAAGTCCCAGCGCACCTACTCGCAGTTCGCGGGCGTCGAGCAGACCACGGTCCTGACGGGTCCGGTCGTCGAGGACACCCCGGACACCGTCGGCCAGCGCTCCAAGTCCGTCACCCGCTTCTTCCGGGGCCTCGGCGACACCGTGTCCGTCAAGGACATCACCGGCGCCGAGATCGCCAAGGACCGGGAGCCGTTCGCCGGCCGGATCGCCGAAGAGATCACGTACACCGACTCCACCAAGGCCGACTCCGACTGGCTGTCCCGCTCGATCACCAGGCCCGAGGCCATCGAGCTCGCCAAGCGCGACCGCGACGACGGCCTGAGCCCGCTGCGGGCCTGGCGGGTCACGGAGCCCGAGGAGATCGCGTACACCAAGTCGTCCGGCACCAACACCGACGACCCGCGCACCCTGCGCACGGTCAAGACGAACACGACGTACGACGCGACCTACGGTCTGCCGATCCTGGTGGAGTCCCTGGGCGACGCCGACTCCACCAAGACCGGTGACGAGTCCTGCACCAAGCTGGAGTACCTGCACCGGACCGACAAGAACCTCATCGGTCTGTCCAAGCAGTTCCTGGTCTCGCCGACGACCTGCGACAACGCCGACTGGGCCGACCTGTCGACGCTCAGCGGCGGCCAGCGCACCGCGTACGACGGCACGGCGTACGGCACGGCGCTCGGCGCCTCCACCCGTGGCCTGGCCACCGAGACGTGGACGCTCAACGGCGCCGGCACCGGCTTCCAGACCGCCGGTACCAAGGAGTTCGACGCCATCGGGCGCGTGGTCAAGGAGACCCCGGCGGACCAGCTGACCCAGCAGAATCCGAAGTCCGGCACGATCACCTATGACTCCATAGGACCGGCCACGGGCCAGGTCTTCAAGGTGACCACGACCAACGTCCTCGGGCACAGCCAGATCCAGGAGCTGGAGCCGGGCCGCTCGGTCACCGTCAAGACGACCGACGCCAACAGCCAGGTCAGCGAGGCCGTGTACGACCCGCTGGGCCGGCTTGCCGAAGCCTGGGCCCCGGGCCGCACCCCCGGCAACGGCGTGGCGGACTTCCGCGCCGTCTACACGATCCCGGCGGAGGAGACCGACCCCACCGACGCCAACATCAAGATCCGCAAGCCTCCGTACGTCACCACGTACGCGCGTGGCTACGAGGACCGGATCGAGACCTCCGTCACCCTCTACGACGGACTCGGCCGCGAGCGGCAGACGCAGGAGGAAGCCGACAACGACGCGGGCTGGCTGATCACCGACACCCTGTACAACAACTCCGGTGAGGTCTACCAGACCAACAACGCCTACCTGACCGACGAGGCGAAGCCGGGCGAGCTGTTCAGCCCGCTCGCCGACACGGCCGTCCCCAACATCACGCGCTACACCTACGACGGTCTCGGCCGCGTGCTGAAGGAGACGCCGTACCTCAAGTGGATCGACGAGAACACCAAGGAGTCCTTCTCCAAGGCGTACGAGGACCGGGCCGTCCGCTACGAGTACGGTGAGGACTGGTCGAAGGTCATCCAGCCGGAGGGCGACTCGACCTACCGCGTCTGGACCGACGCGCTCGGCCGCACCGTCCGGACGGACACCTTCAACCCGGCGGCCCCGGGCGGGTTCACGTCGACTGACTACGAGTACGACGCTCGCGGCCAGGTCAAGACTGCGACTGCCTCCGAAGACAAGTCGCACCCGTGGTCGTGGACGTACAACCACAGCGGCCAGCTGGAGACGGCGACCGACCCCGACTCGGGTACGACGCGTACGACGTACGACGCCTTCGGCCGGCCTCAGACGGCCACGAACGACCGAGGCGTCAAGGTCTGGAACAGCTACGACGAGCTGTCGCGGCCGAAGGAGGTGCGGGAGAACGACTCCAGTGGCAAGCTGCTCTCCTCGTTCACGTACGACTCCGCCACGGGCGGCAAGGGCATGCCCGCCACCGCCACTCGTTACACCGACGGCCTCGCGTACACGCAGACGGTCAACGGCTACACGAAGGACTACCAGCCGACCTCGACCACGCTGTCCCTGCCGCAGTCCATCGTCGACACCTGGGGCCTGAAGAAGGAATACAGGTACGACTACACGTACAACGACAACGGGATGCTGGACGAGTCCACCGTTCCGGCGGTGGGCAACTTCGAGGCGGAGAAGCTGGTCGTCCGCTACAACAAGGACGGCAATCCGCTCTCGATCTCCGGCAAGGACTGGTACGGCTCCGAGACCGCATACGACGCCTACGGCCAGGTGCTCCGCTCCACGCTCGGTGCCCAGCCGTACCGCGTGTGGACGCAGAACTCGTTCGACGAGGGCAGCGGCGAGCTCAAGGAGCAGTCGGTCTACCGCGAGAAGACGGACGACAAGACCGTCGTCGGCGGAAACCTGGTGTCCAACCGGGCGTACACCTACGACCCGGCCGGCAACGTCACCTCGATCCAGGAGAAGTCCGACGGGATCGCGGAGCGCCAGTGCTTCGTCTACGACCCGCTGGGCCAGCTGAAGTCGGCCTGGACCGCCAAGGACCAGACGACCTGCGTCAACCCGAGGAACCCTGACGGCTCGCTCAACAAGAACGCCGACGGCACGCTCCGGGTCGCCGCGGGCGCGGACGGCTCCGGCTACTGGCAGGAGTTCGAGTACGACCTGCTCGGCAACCGCACCAAGCTGACCGAGAACGACCTCGCAGGCGACACCACCAAGAACGCGGTCTCCACGTACGCGTACGGCAAGAACGCCGCCAAGGACCAGCCGCACACGCTGACCAAGGTGTCGAAGACCTACAAGACCCCCGCGGGTGCGCAGATCACGGCCGAGGCCACACGTCTGTACGAGCTGACCGGTGAGACCAAGTCGGTCACCTCGGTCCAGAACGGCGACAAGCAGGACCTGACCTGGACCTACGACGGTCAGGTCGACCGGATCACCGGCCAGGGCTCGGGCGGCAAGACCTCGTACGTGGGTCTCGGCCAGAAGTGCCTCGACCTCAAGGGCGGCCTTCCGTCGGCCAACCAGGTGATCCAGCTCTACTCCTGCAACTCCTCGGGGGCGCAGAAGTTCAAGTTCACCCCCACGCCGGGGCAGGCCAACTCCAACCGGGGCACGCTCTCGACTCAGGACACCTGGTGCCTCCAGCCCACCGCGGCGTCGGTCGGGTCCGCGGTCCAGATCCGCAAGTGCGACGGTTCCGCCCTGCAGGAGCTGCAGCGCAACGCCGTCGGGCAGCTCATGCTGGCCGGCACTCCCACCTTGTGCCTCGCGGTCCAGGGCGCCGTCAACGCCAACTCGACCCCGGTCGTGCTGGCGACCTGTGACGGTTCCTCCACGGCGCAGCTGTGGGAGCCGCAGAACGACACCCGGCACATCTACGGCCCCGACGGGTCCCGCCTGCTCACCATCCAGGGCAAGCAGGCGACCCTCCACCTGGGTGAGGCCGAGGTCACCGTCCAGAAGGGCGGTGTCCTGGTCAACACCCAGCGCACCTACGCGGCGCCCGGCGGCGCGGTCATGCGCTACGCCTACGGCACCAGCGCGGACGTCCTGGTCGCCCAGACCACAGACCACCAGGGCAGCGCCTACACCGAGGTCGTCCTCAGCGGCACCATGAAGGTGCGCATCCGCAAGCAGGACCCCTTTGGCAACGAGCGCGGCAGCGCCGGTGCCGGCCTGCAGAACCACAAGGGATTCCTGGGCCAGACCACGGACGACGCCTCCGGCTACCAGCCGCTCGGCGCCCGCCTCTACGACCCGGTGGTCGGACGCTTCCTGTCCGTCGACCCGGTGCTCGACCTGAACGACCCGCTGCAGTCCAACGGGTACGCCTACGCGCAGAACAACCCGGTCACGTACTCCGACCCGACGGGTCTGTCCATCAGCCTGACCGCTTCGGAGAAGGCCGCGGCCCTCGCCGGCGCGGGTCTGTCCGCTGCGCAGGTCGCGCAGGCGCAGTCGATGCAGGGCAAGTCCCTCACCTCCGTCATCCTGGCGGTCGCGTGGGAGACGCTGAAGGACTTCATCGGCATCAACGACGCCATCGCCTGTTTCGGCGGCGACATGTGGTCCTGCGTCAGCATCGCGGTCGACGCCATCCCGTGGGCCAAGCTCGGGAAGATCCCGGCGGTGATCAAGGCGGTCAACCGCACCATCGACGCCATCAAGGCGTTCAAGGTCGCGAAGCGGGCCGCCGAAGCCGTCCTCAAGGCGGCCAAGGCCGCCGAGTCAGCCGCGCTACGGGCCAAGAAGCTGGCCATCGAGAGGGCGAAGAAGGAGGCCGCGCAGAGGGCCAAGAAGAAGGCGGCCGAGGCCGCCAAGAGAAGAGCCGACGCAGCGGCTGCCGCGAAGCGGAAGACGGGTAACCCCGCCCAAAAGCAGTCCCAGGCCAAGGCCGCACCCAAGTCCTCCTCGCACTCCGGTGGAGGCAAGGGCGGCGGTGGCGGCGGAGGCGGCGGCAAGTCCGGCGGTTCCTCGCGCAGCAACGGAGGCAGCAGCGGTGGCGGTGGCTCCGGCAAGTCCGGGGAGGGTGGAACCTGCAACAGCTTCGTGCCTGGCACGAAGGTGCTGATGGCCGACGGCTCCACCAAGGCGATCGAGAAGGTGAAGGTCGGCGACAAGGTCGTCGCCACGGACCCCAAGACCGGTGAGACCCGCACCGAGACGGTCACCGCCGAGATCAAGGGCCGGGGCCTCAAGCACCTGGTCAAGGTCACCATCGACATCGACGGCAAGCACGGCTCGAAGACCGCCGAAGTCACCGCGACCGACGGCCACCCCTTCTGGGTCGCCGAGCTGGGCGAGTGGATCAAGGCCACCGACCTGAAGTCGGACCAGTGGCTCAGGACCAGCGCCGGCACGTACGTCCAGATCACGGCGATCGAGCGCTGGACGGTCAAGCAGTCCACAGTCAACAACCTGACGGTCTCCGACCTCCACACGTACTACGTGCAGGTCGGCGACACATCGGTACTCGTCCACAACTGCAACGAACGCGGCGGTCTCAGCAATCAGGAGGAAGCTGAGCATGCTTACATAGCCGCCGACGTTTTGCAGCAGGCCCGCCACCGCGCCACGAACGAGACCATTCCCGGAGTCAGAGGTGACCAGGGAACGTTCGGTACAACGGCGGTCATCGGGGTTCGAGACGCGTCAGGAAACATTACGGTGCGGACAGCTGTGAACCACAGTGGGCCCGCTCCTGATAGTTGGCCGCAGTGGGCTAAGGATGCCTTCGTCCCGGGCGAGGGGCACGCAGAACGGACGATTTTGAACAACCTTGCCGAAGGTGAACAAATCGTTTTCGGTGCAGCGTCTCGCAACGTATGCTGGAAGTGTCATTCTCCGCTGTCGGGGGATTCGGGAATAGTATTCGGTGGTGGCAACTTTCCCGGTGGCCCTAAAGCTTCGCCGTGGCGGATGTTCTGGCGGCAAGAGTGAGATTGCGACCTCTCGAAGGCGTGTATCATGGTCTGGCGCTCGATCCGAACTTCGCGCGTACCGATTCCATCCCATGGCTAGCATTTTGGACGGGATATGTCCTTTCAGGTTGGCGGCGAAGTTGTCGTCTCGTGTGAGCCGGCAAGTGCTCGAGTGGTGGCCGTGACTTCCCGGTATGTCATGGTCGAGTGGCCTTGGAGGGTCGTCGACAACTCGGGTAATATTCGGTGGGACGGAACGGTCGCGTTGCCTTATGGTGAAAGCGCCACGGAATGGGTTCCGTGGCGACTCGAGCCGGCAGCATCCGAGCTCCATGCGGGAGCGGCTTGTAAAGTCTCAATCCCCCCGACACGTGTGCATGTGGGATATTACGAAGAGTACAAACCTTCTCGCAGCCTAGGTTGGACTCCTGCACCCACCGCGGGCATGTATGTGATCCCACTGGAAAGTGTTGACCAGGAGGATTCGGGCTGCATGCTCTACTTGGGCGGTGCTGATCCGATCCGAGTGGAGCCGGAAGAATCTCCCATGTGAGTCCCGCAACGAGTTCAAGTTCGCCACGGTCGCCGAGATTGCCGCTCAATGCTCAGCTTGCTTAGCTGTGTTGGCTCAGGGCGGTGAACCCGACGCGTTCGCAGATCTTGTGCGGCACGAGCAACTTGTGACGCGGCCTCAAGTGGGACAGACTGCAGGTGCGTGTCATGATCCTGTGCATAAAAGCACTCGATCATGGCACGCACCGTCGGTGCGTGCCATGATCGAGTGTATGGAAGCACTCTATGGGTATTACGCTGCCGCTGATGATCAGGACGCCAGCCGAGCGGTATGGCTTACGAGCGGTGAAACCAGTGGCGACGGGTTTGATCAAATTCTGGTGCAGAACATCGACCCGAATGTTGATTTGCTGCCCGTTGAGTTTGCCGTGACAGGCCGACCCGCCAGCGTGATCAAATCCGACCCTCGGCACGGACGCGTGGTGGCAGCGCTGGAAGACGGCGAGGTTGTCTGCGTGTCGCTGACTGACGCCTTCCGTGACGCATTCGCGGGAATAGGCCAGGATTTTCTACACGATGTTGCCCGCGGCTGGGCCCGTTCCGCTCGCTTCACGACACCGCCGG
This sequence comes from Streptomyces sp. NPDC059718, assembly GCF_042733315.1. Taxonomy (NCBI): domain Bacteria; kingdom Bacillati; phylum Actinomycetota; class Actinomycetes; order Kitasatosporales; family Streptomycetaceae; genus Streptomyces; species Streptomyces sp. NPDC059718. The sequence goes on along the minus strand of NZ_JBHWGA010000033.1, from coordinate 65,068 downwards.
ACATCGAACAACTGGACCGCTTCCTTCAACAGCTCGCGGCACTCGCGGAGCGTGCAGTCGCTCGGGGACACGGCTTGTACTGCTGGATACGGCGGTAGCCCGCTCTGCCGCTGGAAGAGTCCGCCCGATCAACTCCTCGAGAGCGTCGGGCCCAGAAGACCCGCCGGCAGACGCGGCAGTCGCGAATTGCTGCAGCCTGCGCGGAGGTCAGGTGGTCGTCGTCTGGTCCGCCTTGGCGGCCGCCACCTGGCGGTACAGATCCTTCTCTTTGGCCCGCCGCTCGGTGACGTCCCGGATGACGGCCCCGACATAACCCGGCTGGCCGTCCACGCCGTTCAGCAACACCACGCTGAACTCGATCGACAGCTTCCGGCCGCCAGCGCCCACCGCGGGGACTGTGAGGAGGTCGTCGTCCCCGTACTTGGTGGTGCCGCTGGCCATGGACTTCTCGAAACCGTCCCAGTGACGCTGCTGATGCCGCTCCGGGATGATCACGTCGAGACTGCGGCCGTCGACCTGGGCGGCGGAGAACCCGAAGATCCGCTCCGCCCCGTGGTTCCAGTAGCGGATGAGACCCTCCCGGTCGATGATCACCACGCCGTCAGGCGCCTGGGCCGTCATGCCCAGCACCACCTCGGGGTTCAGGTCTGCCATGTCGCCTCCGGCCGTCGGGCTGTCCACTGGGCTGCGGGCATACAGCATACAGACTTCACGTGTCACGGCCATGGGTCTGTTCGGGTGCGATGCGCGGTTCCGTCAGCGCGTGGCACACGTGAGCTTCTCCACGGTGCGACGTATCCGCGACCTCAACTCCGCGCCACCAGGCCGTAGTCCTGGCCCGTCAGCAGGAGCGCGCCGGAGAGATCGCTTGAGGGGAGCAGGAAACCGTGGTCGCGCCACGGCCGATGGGACAGGATCCGGTCGGGCTGTGTGCTGCCAACGGGTCATCGGCGCCGGCCGCGTTCGTGAGCCCTGCCAGGGCGCAAGGGAAGCCGGTGGCGTGAGCAGTCGCCTTCAGTCGACCCGCGGGCCTGCGGTCCAAGTCGCCGGGGCAGGCATCGGGACCGGTAGTCTGCTGCCCGCCCTTACCCCCAGTCACCTCCGCGGGATTGAGCGGCGTTGGGACCGGTGCAGTTCGGCAGGGACGAATTCCGCCCGGGCATGCTGCAGGCAGAGTTCTCGATCAGCTGTAACGATGGACCACGACCCAGTAGTCGTATTCCTCCGTCGTCACTGCGCACATGCAGCGGCCGTGCGTGGAAAGGGCCAAGAACTCCGGTGACTGCTCGTCCTGGAGGCTGGAGGCCAGTTGCGCGCCTTCCTGCCACTGGACGTGAGTCCAGCCGAGGGCGCGGCTGTCCGGGCCTGCTGCGCTGATCAGGAACAATCCGTCCGGGTCGAAGAGATTGTTCTGGGAGGCGTGAAGGAACCACAGACGATCCACCTCCGGCAGGGCTGCGGCGTCGTGTCGGACGGTGGCGACAGGCGTCGTCTCCATGCTCGCCACCTTCCGTGCCGCGTCGAGAACAGAGGAAACGCCCGGTGGCGGCGACGTGTCGAGGACCTTCAGTCCGCTCCCTGAGAACCTGCGCACGCGCCGCTCATGGTCCGTCATTTCGTCCGCTCAAACTGCTCGTGGGCAACTGCGCGCCGTAGGCCGGTACCCGCACCGGGAACGTCTCTCCACGCGCCTGGGCGAAGCGCTCCAGCGCCGCTTCGTCGGTGCACGCGAACAAACGGCGGATGCCACCCGCCTCGGCGGACGGCGTCGAACCGTCGATCGCGGGCGGCAGTAGCTCGCTGCGGCGAGACTCGCCCCGCCCCGTCGCGGCGAGATCGACAAGCCGCAGCCGCAATGCCTCGGCGCTCACGCCGGCCACCCCCGTAGTGCGTCGCCATTCGTCGTACAAGCGGCCGACCACGCTACTGGGTTGGGTGTTGCGCGTACCAGTTGACCCATGTCACACCGCCCGCGACGGCACGCCGGTCAGGTCACGGCGTGGGTGGAGCCGCGTGCGATCCAGGTGTCGTCGTGCCTCCTCACCCGTCCACAGGTGCGTCGTTCGGCAGCCAGATTGGCTGGAAACCATCTGGCTCCTTCGTGGTGCGATGGCACGCACGCCCCCATGGGTTCCGCCGGTGACCGGGCAGGCGAGGGTCCCACCGCCGGCCGCCGCCACTCGTGCCGCCCCGGTCCGCTGCCGATGCGGGACGGCGGGTGGGGCCCTCGTATCAGGAGTTTCGCCACCCGTGCCGGTATCCGGCTGACCAGCGACAGCGTGAGGCCTGTGCGCTGGTGGCGCCTCGGAGAACCGATCCTCTGGCACCCGCCATTCGGCGTCCGTGGTGGGCGGCCGGAACTCGCCGGGCGACCAGGTTTGACGGACCGTCACCCCCCGTGCTGGGGCAAAAAGACCAGGTAGGCCGCTGTCTTGTGACACCTCGGCGAGCGCCTCTCCGGAATCCGGACAATGATCTCCGCACTCGTGACAGTAGGACCGGCCGCTGCAAGCATCTGGGGCTGTGTTCGGGCCACTTCAGGGGGGCGAGGGCGGCTCCGACGCAGCCACGTCCTCACCCGTCCCCGCATCGCCCCACTCACAAGGAGCCTCAGGAGTGACGAGCACCTTCCGCGCCACCCGGTCCACGCCATCCGCAGCCCGGTCGTCAGGGCGCAGACGCGCCGTGGCGACCGCGACCGTCACCATGGCCACGCTCATCGCGTCCGTCCTGCCCCTCGCCTCGGCGGGAGCGCAGGAGAGCCCGCAGGGGACCGCGACGGCCACCGTGCCCGGAGCGCGGACGGTCCCGCTCACCACCGCGCAGCGAGGGCAACTGCTCAAGGCCGCCGCCGACACGAGCGCCGGTACGGCCGAATCGCTGAAGCTCGGCGACGAGGAACAGCTGATACCGAGGGACGTCGTCAAGGACGCCGACGGCACCGTCCACACGCGGTACGAGCGCACCTTCGCCGGTCTCCCCGTCCTCGGCGGCGACCTGGTGGTCCACGAGCGGGCCGGCGCCCGGACGGTCACCAAGGCGTCGGCCGCGAGGCTCACGGTGCCGACGACCAAGCCCGCCCTCGCATCGGCGGAGGCGCGGAAGTCGGCCCTGGACATCGCCGGCCGGGAGGAGACCCGCAAGGCAGCGGTGGACCGCGCCCCGCGCCTGGTGGTCTGGGCTGCGACCGGCGCGCCGACCCTAGCGTGGGAATCCGTCGTCACCGGCGTCCAGAAGGACGGCACCCCCAGCCGCCTCCAGGTGGTGACCGACGCGAAGACCGGCAAGCAGCTCGCGAGCGTCGAGCAGGTCCACTCCGGCACCGGCACCGGTCAGCACAACGGCACCGTGCAGATCGGCTCCGTCCGCAACGGCGACGTCTTCGAGCTGGTGGACGCCGCCCGCGGCAACCACGGGACGTACGACTACGACACCCGCGAGGTCATGACGGACGACGACGACGTCTGGGGCGACGGCACGCTGTCCAACCGCCAGACGGCCGCCGTCGACGCGGCCTACGGCGCCCAGCAGACCTGGGACTTCTTCCACTCCCGCTACGGCCGCGACGGCATCGCGGGCGACGGCGTCGGAGCACGCTCCTACGTCCACGTCGGCGACCGGTACGTCAACGCGTACTGGGACGACGAGTGCTTCTGCATGAACTACGGCGACGGCGAGGACAACGCCCGCCCGCTGACGGCCCTGGACATCGCCGGCCACGAGATGACGCACGGCATCACCTCGGCCACCGCGGGCCTGGTCTACAGCGGCGAGTCCGGCGGCCTGAACGAGGCCACCAGCGACATCATGGGCACCGCGGTGGAGTTCTTCACCAACAGCCCCAAGGACGTGCCGGACTACCTCATCGCCGAGAAGGTCGACGTCTACGGCACCGGCGTACCGCTGCGCTACATGGACCAGCCGTCCAAGGACGACGTGGGCTACGGCGCGTCGCAGGACTACTGGACCACCGGCACCAAGCACCTCGACCCGCACCAGAGCTCGGGCCCGGCGAACCACTTCTTCTACCTGCTCTCCGAGGGCAGCGGCAAGAAGACGATCAACGGCGTCCGCTACGACAGCCCGACCGCCGACGGCAAGGCGGTCTCCGGCATCGGCCGCGAGTCGGCCACCGACATCTGGTACCGCGCGCTGACCGTCTACATGACCAGCACCACGGACTACGCCGGTGCGCGCGCCGCCACGCTCCAGGCCGCCGCCGACCTCTACGGGATGGGCAGCAACAAGTACGAGGCGGTCGGCAACGCCTGGGCCGCCGTCAAGGTCGGCTACCGCTTCGTCGACCACATCGCGGTCGACAGCACGAACCCGCGGCGGACGGCGACCGGCCAGCAGGTCACCTGGCAGATCCAGGCACAGAGCTCCCGCCCCGGCCCCCTCACCTACTCCGCCAAGGGCCTCCCGCGCGGCATGTCCATCAACGCCAGGACCGGCCTGGTCTCCGGGACCCCGGTGAAGGGCGGCGAGTACCGGCCCGCCATCACCGTCAAGGACGCGGCGGGCAACTGCCGTACCGTCCACTACCAGTGGACCGTCCTCGCCTCCGGCGGCGACGTCTTCGTCAACCCGAACCGGTACGACATCCCCAACTGGGCGGTGATCGAAAGCCCGGTCACCGTCAGCGGCCGCACGGGCAACGCCCCGGCCGACCTCAAGGTGACCGTCGACCTCTACGCCGTCCACGTCGGCTTCTACGTCATCGACCTGGTCAGCGAGGACGGCCGGGTGATCCCGGTCAAGGGCTGGTCGCAGGGCCCCGTCGCGATCCCCGAACTGCACCAGACGTTCACCGTCGACGCCTCCGCCGTCCCGGCCAACGGCACCTGGAAGCTCCGGGTCAGGGACAACACCCCCGGCAACTTCATCGTCCTCCCCGGCTACCTCGACACCTGGAGCCTGGGCTTCTGAGCAGCCTCCTTGCGGGGCGCGGCCTCACGGCACGGCGGCATGCCGTGTCGTGAGGCCGCACCTCGTTCCCGCAGGTACGGCGCCTCCCGAGCCGAAGCACATCGCGAGAGGGTGCCATCGGGGGACTCGGACTGTTCTAGGCTCAGGGGGGTGCATGCACGTACTGCCCTGGAACAGTGGCTCGCCGGGCTCTCCTCCGAATCCCTGACCGCCCTGCTGGAAGAGCGCGAACTGCCCCGTGCCGCGGGCTATGCGCCGGTCACCACCTTCCGGCAACTGGCTGAGCACCTCCTCACCGACGACTCCGTGGAGCGCGCCGTCGCCGCGGGGACGGGCGGGGAGGCGCAGTTGCTGGCGTGCGTGGCGGCCCGGGCCCTGGAGACGTACGGGCCGGTGCCCGCGGCCGAGCAGCACACGTACGCCTGGCGCCCGGCGCCGCCGCCGGTGGACCCCTACACCCGGCTGGTGCCCGAGGCAGAGGTTCTGGACTGGCTGGAGCAGGGCGGCACACCCCGCGAGAGGACCGCGGAAGCCCTGCAACGGCTCCGGGAGCGCGCTCTGGTGCTCCCCGCGCCGCACGGCCGGCTGGCGCTGCCGCCGCTGCTGCATACATCGGCGGCCCGGATGGACGGCTACGGCAGGCCAGCCGACCTGCTGCTCACACAGGCGTACAACGCGCCCGAGATCAAACGGATCGCCGCCGCCCTCGGCATCGAGCAGCGCACCCGCGCGGACGCGCAAGCAGCGGTCGGCGCGCTGCTCGCGGACCCCGGCCGGGTGCGGGAGCTGGTGGCCACCGCCCCGGCGGCCGCTCACGAACTGCTCGACCACATGCTGCAGGGACCCCCGCTGCTGCGCACGCACTGCTTCGTCCCCCGGTTCGGCGACTACGCGGGACCGGACCGCAAGTACACGTTCCGGGACGGCGGCAGCGGGGACGAAGGCACCGACTGGCTCGCCGGACACGGCATGGTGGTGCCGGTCGGGCCTGATCTGGTGGAGCTGCCGTACGAGGTCGGCCACGCACTGCGCGCGGATCAGCCCGCGCCCGCGCCGAGCCTGGACGCGGAGCCGCTGACGTGCCTCACGCGACTGCCCCCGGACTGGGCGGCCCAGGGCGCGGTGGCGGCGGGGGCCGCCGCATGGCGGGCGGAACTGGTGCTGCGGGAACTGGCCGCGCGTCCGGTGGCGGTGCGCAAGGCCGGCGGGATCGCCGTGCGCGACACCAGGAGGCTGGCCAAGGCGGCCGGGACGGACGAGGCACACACCCGGCTGTGGCTCGACCTGGCGGTGAACGCGGGCCTCGCCGCCCCCCAGAGTGAGAAGGCGGAGCCTGCCGCTCGCGGCCGGGGGCGCAGGCGACCCGCCGCTCCACCACAGCCGGCGCGTCTGCTGCCCAGCGAGCGCTACGACGCCTGGGCCGCGGCCACACCCGCCGGAAAGCTGCTGCCGTTGACGGCCGCCTGGGCCGCGGTCCCCGAGGTGTTCACGTACTGGCCGCAGGAGGGCGAGACCCCGGTCGCGCTGATCAGCCCCCAGGACCCCTACGCGGCGCCGCTGCGGCACGGCGTGCTACAGGCGCTGGCCACATTGCCGGACGGATACGGGCTGACCGCCGGGGGAGAAGGACGCGACGAACTACTCGAGCGCGCCGTCTGGTTCCGGCCGGTGCTGATCGCGCCCTACGAGGACGAGGACCTGGAAGGGCGGCTCGAGGCCACGTTGGCGGAGGCCGAGCTGCTCGGCCTGATGGCCCACGGCGCGCTCACCGAAGCCGGCCGCGCGGTCGCCGGACTCCTGGGCGCCGGGGCCGCCCGCCACTACCCGGCCGTGCCCGGCGCGGACGCCGACCCGGCGGCCGAGGGCGCCGACCGGCTCGGGGAGGGCCTGGCCGAGCGCCCGGCCCTAGCCAAGGCGGTGGCCGCGCTGCGCGAGGCCCTGCGCTCGATGCTGCCGGCGCCGAGCACCACGGCCCGGTTCCAGGCCGACTCCACAGCCACGGTCACCGGCGCCCCCGCCCCCGATCTGGCAGCGCTGCTGTCCGCGGTCGGCGACATCGAGTCCGAGGGGCACGCCGTGGTCTGGCGCATCACGCCCGCCTCCCTGCGCCGCGCCTTCGACGCGGGATGGGACGCCGACGGCATCCTCGAACGCCTCACCGCCGTCCGCCGACCGGGAACGGAACTGCCGCAACCGCTCACGTACACGGTCAAGGACGTCGCCCGCAGCCACGGGCGGCTACGGGTGGTGCGTTCGGCGTGCTGCATCCGCTCCGACGACACGACACTGATCGCAGAGGTCACGCAGACGCGCGGCCTCGCCAAGCTGGGCCTGCGACGAATCGCCCCGACGGTGCTGATCTCCACCCTGCCCCCGGACGAGACCCTCGCCGCCCTGCGCACGGCAGGCTACGCCCCGGCCCTGGAGGCGGAGACGGGCACGACGGTCCTGGAACGCCTACCCGAGGAACGGTCCCGCTCCCTGGTCCCCACCCTCGACCAGGCACACCCGCAGTACGGGGAGCCCGTCCGCGGACTGCCCTCCTCCGCCCGGGAGATGGCGCTACGGCTCGCCGCGCGCTGAACCGGGGCGGCGGGACAGGGTCAGCGGTGCTCCGTACGCCGGCGTTCCGGGAAGGAGCACACCGCGGTGTGGACGAGCCAGCCCGCCGCCGCGCCGAAGGCGTACCAGAGCAGATCCGGCGGATTGAAAGTGGAACCGAGCACGAGACGGGCGACGACGCTGCGTTGGGCGAGCTCCGCGGGCACGTCGCTGAGCTGCAGGAACTCGATCACCCAACTGGCGGCCAAGGCGCTTCCGGCGGCCATCAGAGGCGTCACCCGGGGGGCCACCAGAACGACGAGGGTGACGAGCAGGACGGTGTAGAGCGCGTCTCCGCCGTACTTGGCGACGCTCCCCTCCGCCACGGCCCGGAGCCCCAGCCCCGCACAGAGGGTGGTGACCGCAGCCGCGGCTGCCGTCAGTCGGGTCCGCGCCGAGTCTGCGGGGCGGTGGTGGGATTCGGATGCCGGGGTCACGGGGCCATTGTGTCGGACGCCCGGAGGACGCCTGTCGGGCGCAGCGCCGACTCGTGCTTCCGGCGCCTACCGGTCCTTCGGTGAAATGAAGGAACGGATGAGCCTACGGATCAGCTCCGCCGCTATCAGGGCCGGCAGTGTCGGAGCCGCGATGTGGACGTCGATCCGGATATGCGAGGCGAACGCGATTCCCAGGACCAAGGCGACCAGGACGACAACGACCGCTGTGGGTGTGCGGATACCGCGACTACTTTGTCGGGGTTCTTCGGTGGACGGATAATGTGTGTGCGTGTCCTGCGGCACGCCGGGGGACCTCCCATCCCTCTTCTTCGGAGGGAATCGCCGCGTTCAGGCGGGGAGGGAATCCGATCCTGAGCCCTGCGGCGCGGAGCGCCGCAGCATCGCTCCGGAATCCTCCACCAGTGGCCCGCGCTCAGTCGGGCCGCTTCTGGTTCTCGATGTAGTCCTTGACCACCTGGAGGGGCGCTCCACCGCATGAGCCGGCGAAATAGGAGCCGGACCAGAAGCGGCCGTGCATGATTGCCTGGTTGGCATGGCCGGTGTACTCCTGCCGCAGGCGGCGTGAGGAGACGCCTTTGAGGGAGTTGACCAGGTTGGAAAGTGCGACCTTTGGCGGGTAGTGCACCAACAGGTGCACGTGATCCTCTTCGCCGTTGAACTCGGTCAGGTCGGCCTCGAAGTCCTGGCACACCTTCCGCATGATTTCTTCACAGCGCGTCAGCATGGCGTCATTGAAGACGGTCCGCCGGTATTTGGTGACGAACACCAAGTGCGCGTGCAGGTTATGGACGACGTGACGGCCGCGCCGTACATCGGGGTTTGGCTCCCAGCGTGGTGACATGAACCAATGTTAGAGTCGAGGTCGACTTGTACCGAAGGGGGTGGGCTGGTGATCCGTGCGTACAAGTTCCTTATGCGGCCCACCGTCGGTCAGGACCAGGCCCTCTCCGAGATGCTGCGGGATCACTGCTCGCTCTACAACGGCGCGTTACAAGAACGCCGCGACGCCTACCGGCACGTGTCGAAGACGAGCGTCACGTACGGAATGCAGTCCGCGCAGCTCAAGGACATCCGGGCATTCGACGCGGAGTGTCAGGGCCGTTGGTCGTTCTCCTCGCAGCAGGCCACCCTGCGCCGGCTGGACAAGGCGTTCGCCGCGTTCTTCCGCCGCCTCAAGGCCGGCCAGGCGCCCGGATATCCCCGCTTTCGAGGGGTGAACTGGTTCGATACGGTCGACTTCCCCAAGGATGGGGACGGCTGCCGCTGGGACAGTACGCCGCACGACCCGGTCACCCGCGTCCGCTTCCAAGGTGTCGGGCACGTCAAGGTGCATCAGCACCGGCCGGTGGTCGGCAAGGTCAAGACGGTCAGCGTCAAGCGCGAGGGCCGTAAGTGGTTCGTCGTGCTGATGGCGGAACAGGACCAGCCCGAGCCGCTGCCCGCGACGGGCAGTGTGGTCGGCATCGACCTGGGCATAGCCAACTTCCTCGCCGACTCGGGCGGCGGATTCGTCCCCAGCCCGCGCCACGGCCGTGCCAACGCTGCGAAGCTTCAAGCCGCGCAGCAGGCCCTGGCGAAGTTCCCGCGTGTACGCCGGGACAAGCGCACGGCCAACCACCGCCGCGCGGTGGAGAAGGTCGCCAAGCTGCACGGCAAGGTCCGCCGCCAGCGGCTCGACCACGCACACAAGACCGCCCTCACGCTGGTCCGCGAACACGACTTCATCGCGCACGAAGACCTCAAGATCCGCAACATGGTCCGCGCCGCCAGGCCCAAGCCCGACCCCGATAAGCCGGGCGCGTTCCTGCCCAACGGCGCGGTGGCGAAGACCGCACTCAACCGCTCGATCAACGATGCCGGATGGGGGGTGTTCCTGACAATCCTGCACGCCAAGGCTGAAAGCGCCGGACGGGAAGTGATCGCCGTGGACCCCCATAACACCTCGCGCCAGTGCCCGCAATGCGGACATACCAGCGCGGAGAACCGGCCCACACAGGAGAAGTTTCACTGTGTCTCGTGCGGCCACACCGCGCACGCTGACACGGTGGGCGCCCTGAACGTTCTACGGGCCGGGCTGGTCCGTCGCGAAGCCCAACCGGCATAGCGAGAAGCCACCCCGTTTACGGGGTGGAGGAGTCACGGGCAGAGTGGAGCCCACGCCACGCCGGGGATCGGTCCACCCGGTATCCTGAATTGATTTCGCGCCTGACGGCAGCGTGGGCGAAATCCGGACAACCATGCCACGCGGCTTTCCGGGCAGTTGGGCCGTACTGCCAGGTCAGGGCCGCGACCGACTACAGGATGGGCATTTTGCGGCCATTCTCGGAGCGGTATCGCTCCGCAAAGGTATTGCCTTTGCTTTGCCGACCTGCTGCCATTGTCCTCGAGGCCACGACGAAATCCGGTTCACCGGATCTTATCCCGTGAGGCACCCAGGCAGGGTGTCCCTGGGGTATAGGTGGTCTGTTTGGCTGACCCCGGCCGTTGCCACTCGCACCAGGGGACAGGGCCGGGTTCTGTTGCAGCGGAGTCGGCCCGATCGTGCCGACGCCGCGCACGCGTCGGTGGCTTCACGTACCCCGCTTGGTCGACGCCTTCACGGCTCTTGCCGCCGCTCGCCACCCCTTCGCCCGTCGTGGCTCTCGCGGATGTGCTCGCCCTCGTCCAGCAGTCGCTGTTCACCCTGCCGGACAGGACGCGCCCACCCCCGAGTCTGCTGCTCAAGTCCCGTTGCCTGTCGGTTAGTCGGTGGTTGAGCGGGTCGTGGTTGCCGCTGCGGGTGGCGTCCGGGCGGGGGGCCGCCAGGTGCCAGGGTTCCTGCGCACGCTGCTCATTGGGCGTTCAGTACTGCAGGGATGTTGACCTGTAGGTGGATGGATTCGTACATGCTGTAGTCGCTGTACTCCTTCATCTCGAGTGCTTGGTGGGCTTGGTCGGCCGGCAGTCCCTTGTCGTGGGCGTCCCGTGCCAGGCCGGTCAGTTCCTCGAGGTAGGCGATCGAGTGCAGGATGTCTGCACGGCGCATGGTGCGGCCGTGGCCCGGCACGATCAGGGTGTCGTCGTCGAGGACGTCGTAAAGGCGCCGGTAGGTGGCGAGGGCCTCGTGGGCTCGCCCCTCCAGCAGCCACGGGAATGCCGGGGGCGGCGCCTGCAGCATGTTCCCGACGAAGACGATGTTGTCCTCGCGCATTCGGACGACCAGGTCGCCGTCGGTCTGGGCGAAGCCGATGTGGTCGATGTCCACGTGCTTGCCTCCCAGGTCCAGGGAGCACGGCCCGGACACCGCAACGTCCGCCGAGCGGGCCACCACCTCCTCGATTCCCACGTTCGGGCCGAGCAAGTCGATCATGAAGGCGCGGTCCTGCTCGAATCGCTCGTCGATCGCACGCTTGGTCGCCTCATGGTGAATGATCACCGTCTGTGACGGGAAGGCGAAATTTCCGAAGCAATGATCACCGTGGAAACTCGTGTTGACCAGGAACCGGATGGGCAGCGAGGTCACTGTGCGCACCGCGCCGATGACCTGGGACGCCAAACGGCCGTTGCTCAGCGACTCGACCACCAGCACTCCCGAATCGCCGACGGCGAAACCGGCGTTGGTCGCGGTGTGGTCGGTGTCGTCGACATCCGCTGCCATGACCGCGTACACGCCGTCGCCGAGTTCGCGCGTGTGCATCCGGACGTCGCCGAGTTCGAAGGGCCTGTTCTTCTGCTGCATCGTTCGTTTCTCTTCTGGAAGGCGGGTCGGCTGGTCGTTCTCGCTCGGCGCCCGCGGCTTGAGGCGCCTGGACCTCTTCTGGACCTGTCCCATTTGTCTCACGGCCTGACGGCAGTTGCATCCTGCCCCGACGCGGAATTCCGTCGACGCCACGTGAAGGGCGTGGCGAGACGCGATATGGGCCTGACGGCACACCGTGCCCGGGTGAACGCCCGCCGCGGGCGGCTCGGGCCGGTCAGGGGAGGACCTTGCCGAAGACCTCGTTGAGGGCTTCGGTCGAGCTCGGGTGGGTGTAGATCGAGTCGCGGAGCTGCGTGGCCGTGATGTGGTGCCGCATCGCCAGCGCGACGGTGTTGATGATCTCCTGCGCGTCGATGCTGAGCAGGGCGGCCCCGAGGATGAGATCGGTGTCCGGGTCCACGATGAACTTCATGACGCCGCGGGTCTCCTCGACCGTGTATGCGCGGGGCATGGCCACGATGTCGGCGACCTTCTCCCGCGAGACCTTGATGTTCAGCCCCTGTGCGCGCGCCTGGCTCTCGGTCAGTCCCACGGTGGCGAGCGGGGGTGTGATGAACAGGGTGTGGGGCACGGCCCTGCGGTCGCTCGTGGTGCGCTTGCCCTCACCCAGGAGCTGGTCCAGCACGATGCGCGCGTCGTCCAGGGAGATGTAGGTGAACTGCTCGCCGCCGTTGACGTCGCCGAGTGCGTAGATGTGCGGTTGGCTGCTGCGCAGGTACTCGTCCACCACGATCGCACCGTTCGGTGCGGTTCGGACGCCGGCGGCGTCGAGCCGGAGGCCGTCGGTGACGGGGCGGCGCCCGGTGGCGGGCAGCAGCGCGGAGGCCTCGACGGTGTGGGTCCGCCCGTCCTTCTCGTAGACGACGGTGGAGACGGCGCCGCTGTCACGCACCTCGGTGACGTTCGCGCCGGTGATGAGGCGGATGCCGTCGCCGGTGAGGATCTCCCCGACGGACCCGGCGATGTCCTCGTCCTCCCGCGGCAGGAGCCGGTCGGCTGCTTCGAGGACCGTCACCTCGGTGCCGAAGCGCTGGTAGATCCCCGCGAACTCCAGGCCGAGGTATCCACCTCCCAGGACCACGAGACGCTCGGGCAGGTTCTGCGTGCGGGTGAGCTCCGTGCTGGAGACCAGATGGGGGCTGCTCGCAAGGCCGGGAATCGGGGGGATCACCGGCTCCGATCCGGTGTTGACCAGGATCGTGGGGGCGGTGACGGTGACGAGGTCCGGTCCCTCCCCGACGGCGACGGTGTGCGGATCGACGAACCGGGCCGTGCCGGTGATCACCGTCGCGGTGTCCCTGCCGTTCAGCGCCTCGAAGTTGCCGGCGCGGAAGGCACTGGTCAGCGCGCGGACGCCGGCGATCGAGTGGGCGAAGAACCCCTGCGCGTCGTCCTTGAGGCGTTTGGTGCCGGCATAGTGGACGAGCATTTTGGTCGGTACGCAGCCGACGTTGGGGCAGGTTCCGCCGTACATGTTCTCGGACCGCTCGATCAGGACCACGCGGCGGCCGGCCTCGGCGAGCGCATGAGCGGCGGTCTTGCCGCCCTTGCCGAAGCCGATGACCAGGACGTCCGCGGTGAGTGCTGTGGTGATCTCCATGCGTCGAGTCTGCGACCCGGCCACTGGGGCAAATAGACTCGAGCGTCTCACTGTCCTGCCCGAAAGTCTCACCGTGGACTCTGTCAGCCGACTGCTGCGCCTGGCCCGGCTCAGGGCCGACCTCGACAAGCGCTGCCTGCTCGGGGCCGGCACCAGGATGGACGTGCCGGCTCACGGCGAGCTGGAGGCGCCCTTCCACGTGCTGCTGGAAGGCACATGCCGGCTGCAGGTGGGCACGGTCCTGCTCGACCTGCGCCCCGGGGACGTGGTGATGATCCCGAGCGGCGCCCCGCACCGGGTGATCACCGACGGCGGAAGCGGCCAGGTGGGGACGGCGGAGGCGGCCGGGGACGTGTTCGTGACCACGCGCAGCGAGCACGGCGCGGAGCCCGTCATCGACCTGTTCTGCGGGCACTACACCTTCGACGCCGGTTCGGGCTCACTGTTGTTCGCGAGCCTGCCCGACCCGGTGCACGTCTCCTTCGGGCAGTCGGCCGAGAGCGACGAGGTGCTGCGCATGCTCAGTGCCCTGATGCGCGGTGAGGCGAGACGTGAGGGCGAGGGCACCGCGGCGATCCTCTCCGCCCTGTGCACCGTGCTGCTGGCGATGGTGCTGCGTACCGCGCGGGGCGATGTCACCCGGACCACCCTGTGGACCGCGGCGGCCGACGGCCGCATCGCGTCGGCCGTCGAAGGCATGCTCAACGACCCCGGAGCCGACTGGACGATCGAACGGCTCAGCCGCACGGCCGCCATGTCCCGCGCCACCTTCCTGCGCCACTTCACCCGGGACACCGGGACGACCGTGGGCGCCTTCCTCACCCGGGTACGGCTGATGGCGGCAGCGGAACTGCTCACCAGCACCGACGCCACCGTCGCGGCCGTCGCCGGCCAGGTCGGCTACTACTCCGAGTCCGCGTTCTCACGGGCCTTCCGGGCCCATCTCGGCACGACACCCGCCCGCTTCCGGCGCGAGAACTCGCTGCGCGGGGTGTGACGGGTCCGGCGCGATCGTGTCCGCGGTCGCATCCTGCTCGTGGGGACGATCATCCCGTGCCCACCCTCACCGCGCGCGGAAGTGAGCAGCGGAATCCGCACCTCGACCGCAAGCGCCGGGTACGGGTTCCCCGGTCCGGGGTCCGCCTCGCACCTCCGCACCGAGGTAATTCCCTTGCCCCAGCTACGTCCGCCCATTATCGTCAGGTTGACATTTATGGGAGGTCGCCGCGTGGCTCTCGCGGATGTGTTCGCCCCGCTCCAGCAGCCGCTGTTCATCCTGCTGGACACCCCCGTCAGCTGGGTCGAGGTGCTGGGCTTCGGCAGCGGCGCGCTCTGCGTGTGGCTCGTGGCCCGCCGGCACATCGCCAACTGGCCCGTCGGCATCGCCAACAACCTCTTCTTCATCCTGCTCTTCGCCGGTGCCGGCCTCTACGCGGACGCCGCCCTGCAGATCGTCTACGTGGCGCTGGCGGTGTACGGGTGGTGGTCCTGGGCCGCCGCGGGATCGGCCGCCGGGCGGCTCGCCGTCAGCCGAACGGACCGCCGTACCTGGGCGGTCCTGGCCCCGGCGACGGTGATCGCCACCGCGCTCCTGACCGTGCTGCTCGACCGGGCCACCGACTCCACGGTGCCCTTCTGGGACGCGCTCACCACGGCCTTGTCGCTCGCCGCCACCTACGGCCAGTGCCGGAAGAAGATCGAGTCGTGGTACCTCTGGATCGCCGCCGACCTCGTCTACATCCCCTTGTACGCCTACAAGGGCCTCTACCTGACCTCGCTCCTCTATGCCGGCTTCCTGCTGCTCTGCCTGGTCGGCCTGCGCGGCTGGATCGGCGAGTCGGCAGCCCGTACGAGTACAGCGACCCCGGCGGAGGTCGCGGCGTGAGCGAGTTCGACCACGGGCTGGTGCTCGGCAAGTTCTACCCGCCGCACGCCGGCCACCACCACCTCGTCCGCAGCGCCGCCGCGCGGTGCCGCAGGCTCACGGTGCTGGTCTGCGCCTCCGCCGTGGAGTCCGTCCCCCTCGCGGAACGCGTCGCGTGGATGCGGGAGGTGCACCCGGAGGCGGGCATCGACATCGTCGGCGCCGTGGACGACATACCCGTCGACTGCACCGACCCCGCCGTCTGGGACGCCCACATGGCGGTCTTCCGGGCCGCCGTCCCGGATCCCGTCGACGCCGTCTTCACTTCCGAGCCGTACGGGCAGGAACTCGCCCGCCGCTTCGGCGCGGCGGCGGTGACGGTGGACCTGCGCCGTACGGCACACCCCGTCTCCGGCACGGCCGTCCGCGAGGACCCCGTCGCCTGCTGGCACCACCTGGCCGCACCGGTACGGGCGGCCCTGGCCCGCCGGGTGGTGGTCGTCGGCGCGGAGTCGACCGGCACCACCACCATGGCCCGCGCCCTCGCGGAGCACTACCGGGCGCGTGGCGGGGTGTGGGAGGCGACGCGCTGGGTGCCCGAGTACGGGCGCACCTTCAGCGAGGAGAAGTACGCGCGGCTGCGGGAGACCCGGCCGGACGCCACGTTCGACGAAGTCACCTGGGACTCCGACGAGTTCGAGGTGATCGCCGAACGCCAGCACGCCGAGGAGGACGCCGCCGCACGGACCGGGTCGCCCGTCCTGTTCTGCGACACCGACGCCATGGCCACGACCATCTGGCACGAGCGCTACATGGGCGGACCCAATCCGCGCGTCGAAGCCGTCGCCGCGCGGGGCCGGCAGCACCTGTGGCTGCTCACCGACGACGCCGGTGTGCCCTTCGAGGACGACGGGCTGCGCGACGGCGAGCACCTGCGCTCCTGGATGACCGACCGCTTCCGTACCGAACTCACCCGCCGCGGCCTGCTGTACGTGGTGCTCACCGGCCCGCACGAGCAGCGGCTGCGGACGGCCGCGACCGCCGTCGACACGCTGCTGGCCCGCGGCTGGGGGTTCACCGCGCCCTTGCCGGAGCGGGTGAGGTACAACGCGCCGGAGTGACCCGGGCGACGGCGACCCGCTGGATCGGTGTTCGGAGCGACGGGACCGGAATCGGCGGCGAAGATCGGCCCGTCCGGTGGCACGCGCCGACGGGCGGACCCGCAGGCGGGACACGGCACTCTACCGTCAAGCGGGTTCACTCGCAGCCCGCGGGTTCCCTCGTCGAACCGGTACGGATGGCGGTGAAGGTGCTGTCCGCGAGGCGCTCGCTCATGGCATCATCGGCACTCGCCACGCTGACTTCACGGGGGAGATCATGGCGGAGCAGGCTAGTCCACGTCGCGCGCCCAACCGGGCCGCCGGTGCCGTCGGCGGCAGCGTGGCCGTGCTGAGCATGACCGACCCGCGCAGGCCGCCCGTTCCCGCGTAGTCCGCCCTGGTGCGGCACTCGGGCGATTGAGTGCCCAGCGCCACCCAAAAGAGGGCCGGATTGGCGGCCGCACACCGCATCCCGGCTCGCTCACGATGAGGCGTTTTCGGCCAAGCCGAGAGTTGCCTGGCTTGGCCATGCCAAAACATGCGCTTCGGAATCCGTCAGCCGGATCATCCATGGGGGGTAAGGGTATGGAAACAAGGGTCAGTACGCGCGTCTTACCGCGCCACGAGCGCTTCGACTTCTGGCAGGAGATGGTCGAGCGAATCGTGGCGCCCCTTGAGATTTACAGTGACCATACGGCGGATTTCGACGCCACCATTCATGCGGTCGAGGCCGGCCCGCTGCGCGTGGCGTCCTTCGATCAGCCCGGTCTCGAGGCCAGGCGCACCGCACGGCTGATCCGCCGGTCGGACCCCGACGTCTATCACCTGGGGCTGATCACACGGGGGACGGCCTGGCTCGTGCAGGGCGACCGGTCGGCAGTGTTACCGGCGGGGACCCTGGTGCTCGTCGACTCCTCACGTCCGTACACCAATGTGCTGAGGGCAGAGTCCGGCAACGTGCGGGGCCTGACCGTGAGCATCCCCCGGGGGCTGCTGCCCGTGTCCGCGAGAGCCGCGGAGTCACTACTGGCCACGCCGATGTGCGGGCGGACGGGGACCGGTGCGCTGACAGCGGCCCACCTGAGCGGTCTCCTGGCCCACGCGGGCCAGTACAGCCCCCTGGACACCGCCCGCCTGGCAACCGTCAGCCTGGACCTGATCTCCGCCCTCCTCTCCCAGCGCCTGGACTTCCGGCAACCCTCCCAAGCTTCGGACACCCGGGTGCTCTTCGAGCGCGCCCTCGCCTACATCCAGCACCACCTCGGCGATCCCGCTCTCACCCCCGGGCGCATCGCCGCGGCACACAACGTCTCTCCTCGCACGCTGGAACGCCTCTTCCGAACCCACGAAACCACCCCTGCCGCGTGGATCCGGACCCGCCGCCTGGACCGCTGCCGACGCGACCTCTCCGACCCCCTGCTGCGTGAACGCCCCATCCACGCCACGGCCGCCCGCTGGGGATTCGCCAGCCCGGCAAACTTCACCCGCACCTTCCGCGCCGCCTATGGCATCAGTCCCCGCGAGTGGCAGCAGCTCACAGCGGTTCCGGAGGCATGACGCGAACCGTCAATGCACTGTCGCCACAGGACAATGCCTTCGTGCCCCGCACCCGGCAAGCTCGAACCCGCCACCGAACCACGGGGACACACCGGCGACGCGCCGGACGCCAACAGCGACAGCTGTGGACGACTGTCCCGAGGGGGCACTGCGAAGCACACCCGGGTGGGCGGACGACGTCCACCCGAGACGACACGTGAACTGGGGGATCCATGAACCGATCCATCGTCTCCGGCGCCCTTGCGCTGGTCTCCGCCGCGGCCTGCCTGGTGCTCGCTCCTGCCGCGTCCGCAGCGCCGCAGGCCTGCGTGACGTCGACGCTCAACACCGGGTACGAGGCCCAGGGCACCATCACCGCCGTCAAGTCGTCCACGAGCTCGTGCAGCGACCTCAACCTCACCTACACCGACGACAAGTCGGCGGACAACTACGACTACTACGCCGGCCGCCTGCGCCGCTCCTCTGACGGCAGCTGGTTCACCTGCTCCAGGGGATACAGGACCGACGTCAGGGTCTACGACGGGAACCACAGCGTCAGCGACCCCTTCTTCTTCCTGTGCACCGACGTCGCCGACGGCACCCGCTTCGGGGTCGCGAGCTGGCTGGACAGCGGCGACACGGTCAAGATCACTCACTGACCCCAATTCCGCGCCTCGCCGGGGTGCCGCCTGTCGGCGGCCCCCGGCCACCGGAGGAGAGGAGCGACCCGGATGATCCGTCCGGCGAGCCCGTACCGATTCGTGGCCCGCGTCGTCGCGGCGGCGGCCGTCGCCCTGTCCGCTGCCGCCTGCTCGACCGGCCCCATCCCGTCGGGCAGCGCGCCGGTCGCCCACGCCGTCCCCGCCCGCCTCACCCACACCCTGCCGGACGATCCCGTACGCATGCTCTTCCCCGCGACCGGCGCCGAAACCCGCTGGACCCAGGGCATGGACGTCCTCCGGCAGCAGGCATCGCGTTACGCGGCGGCCTCTTGCGCGCGCGACGCCGGAATCAGCCTGCCCGAACAGATGCCGGTCGCCTTCATCCCCTTCGGAGACATTCCCGACCTGGACTTCATCGACCGGCACGGATTCGGCCAGAGCGCCGAAGTGCCGGCCCCCGCCGCCGGCGCGCTCACGGCCCGCTCCGGCAATCCCGCCGCCGCCCGATCCGCCGACCCGGCCGCGATACGCCGCTGCAGCGACGCAGGCTCCGCAGCTGCCCGTCGGACTCGCGATGCCTTCGCCCCGCTTCAGGGAGAGTGGTTCCGCGAACTCGCCTCGCTGCGCCGCGACCCTGCCACCATCCGGGCCCTGGGCACCCTGCCCGGCTGTCTCGCCGGACACGGTTTCCACGTCCGCGACGAGGACGCGTTCTTCGGGCTCGTCGACTCCCGCCTGCTCACCGCCGACACCATCGACCTGCCGCGCGTGAACCGCGAACTCGGCCACGCCTACGCCTCCTGCATGCGCCCGGTCGAGGCCGTCCGCGAACCGGCGCGTCTGCGCCTGCGCACACGCTTCGTGGACGAGCACGCCGACCAGATCCGCGAGCTGCGAAAGACGCTCGTCCCCTCACTCCGCGGCACCGAGGAACAGTACGGCCTGCGCCTCTCCTTTCCCGCGCCCTGACCGGCCGGCAGTGGGAAGCGGAAGTGTCGTCGTGGTGGTGTGTGCGGGAGGCGAACACCGTTGATCTTTCCGGTCCTGCAGCCAGGTGGGAGGCGACCTGTTGCGTCTCCGTAGCTGGGAGAGGACTTTTGCCTTGCCAGGAAGCGGAGCTTCGGGATCAGTGAAGACGCGGCAAGCGATGTTGGCCTGGATCTCCTCCGGCCAGAGCAACGTGTGGAGGACGAGCATCCCGTGGCGCGGCCGCAGCACCGCCAGGCGCTCCCTCGTCCGCAGAGTCACCATCGCCACGGCGACCGTGCCATGCCGCGCCAGGGCCTCGACGAGCAGCGCGTACGGCCGCTGCGCCTGCTCGCCGGCCGCACCGACCCAGTAGGGCTTCGAGTACCAGACCGGGTGGACGTCCCGCTCGTCGACGAAGCCGAGGACCTTGACCGTCTTCCTCGTCGGGATGGGGAGCGGGGCCAGGTCCTCGTCGAGGAGCACCACCGTGCGGCCGTCAGGCCGTTCCAGCCGCGCGCGATCTCCGACTGCGGCACCTCGACGTCCTCCCGCTCGCGGACCTTCCGGTGGCGGATGCACGCGCCATCGCTCGCGTGGACCTGGTGGAAGCCAGCGCCGTGCTCCTCAGTCGCTGTGAAGAGCTGCACCGGGAGCGTCACGAGCCCGAAGCTGATGAAGCCGGTCCGCGTCGCGCGCATACGGACAGCGTGCAACCCGGGGCGGTACGCCGCCCGGCACGCTGCTCCGGCCCGGTGACCATGGTCCAAGCCACGGCAATCCGTTTCCCCAGCTACGGGCGTGCTGGAACACTTGAGCGGTGAGCGAAGCACCGCATGACGACACACACCTCTATGCCCTTCTCGGCCTTCGGCTGGCGCGCGCCTGCTGGCGTGACAGCCCCGCGTACGCGCCGGGACGGGTGGGAAGCCCGTGGACGTTGCGCCGGTCGTGAAGCTGCGATTCGCCCAGCCCTGGCCACGACAGACGCCCGGTTTGGATCACCAATGCGCCTGTCCGAGTCACTTTCGGACGTCCCGCGAGCGAGAGACGCGCGGTGGGGGTATGTCGTTTCGCGCAAGGTGACCTTGGGATCCGTGAGGAGATCAGCTATGTACGCAGTAGTTCGGCGTTACGAAGGGGTGACCGACCCGGCTGGGGCGGGGCGACGAGTGGCCGAGGGATTCGTGGCTCTCCTCCGCCAAGTCCCCGGGTTCGTGGCTTACTACTGGGTTGACGCCGGGGATGGAGTGATGGTCTCTACCAGCGTCTTTGAAGACCAAGCCGGGGCCGAAGAGTCGGTCAAGAGGGCGGCGGACTTCGTACGTGACAACCTCGCGTCACTGCTTCCCAACCCCCCTCAGGTCACGGCCGGCCAGGTTGTGGCTGCCGGGTAGACCTGCGGAGTGGTGCTGGATCTCAAGTGCCCCCATTCCGACGACCTGGCCTTTTACGAAACTCCGGCGACAGTCAGATGGGGGGAGCCTCGTCAACGTTCGGGGTTCGTCATTTCTGCGGACTGACCTGCGCCGATGCCTCAAGATCCCTTCCATGGATAGTCCACGGACCTCGTCCTAGGCCCGCTTCCGGCGGCATACGCCTGCGCATACGCGAAGACCCCGCATCCAGCGTTATGGCTGGTAGCGGGGTCTTTCGGCACCTCGTGCGAGGTGCCCCCGCAGGATTCGAACCTGCGCACACGACCCGGAGGCGGTGACCGCCGTCGATGCGCTGCTCGCCCGCGGCTGGCGCTTCGCCGCCCCGCTTCCGGAGCGCGGTGGGCTCGCCTCACCGCGGTGACGCGGTGTCCGCCGGGACGCCCGGTGGTCCTTCCGGCACACCTTCCGCCGGGAGGGCCGTGAAGCGGTGTTCTCGGAGGTCGCCCCGTGCACTTCCCTGTGCCCTTGACCTGGGGCTGTGCATAGCCAGACGGCGTTGTCAGTGATCGCGGATATGTTCATTGACGTCCCGCCGATGTGGCGCGGAATACCCCCATGCTGCACAGGAGATGGCGCGTTGTCAGATTGGGAGAAATCGAGCACGGCACGGGTGACGGCACCCGCCCGGCCGCGCAAGCTCGCCAAGGTACCGTTCGTCGAACTGGCCGACGGACGACTGCAGGGCGTGGTGTCCAGCGGCTCGGACATCGAGCGGGTCTACGTCTCGTCGGTCGCCGCCGGCACCTACGCCTACACCTGCAGCACCAACAACAACCGGCCCTGCGGCGGCGCACGCGGCGGCTTCTGCAACCACATACGAGCCCTGATCGTCGAGGCCGTCCTGCAGTACGGCGCCGAGCGCGTCTCCCGCTACGTCAAGGTCGAGACCGCGGGCGGCGAGCCGGACGCCCAGACCCTCACCGCCGCCATGACAGGCGCCCGCCCCTCGCAGGGGGACAAGCAGGCCGCGGCGCCGGTCTTCAGCCGGTTCCTGCGCCACCTCGCCTACCTGGAACTCGCCCCCACCACCGCCCCGCTGCCGGAGATGCAGTGGTTCCCGCCGACCAGGGCGGTGGCGTGATGCGCCACGACCTGCTCACGGAAGCCCTCCCCGGGCTCGACGAGACCCTGGCGGCCGTCGACGCCTTCGACGCCACGCTCGTCGCCGGACTGCTGCGCCCGCAGCCCGCCCAGACCGCCGGCCTGACGGAACTCGTCCACGCCGTCGCGGGAACCCCGCTGGCCGCCAGGGTCGCCGAGGCGGCCGAGAAAGCGGCGGCCGGCGCCGCAAGCGAGGACCACCTGGTCGTCCTCGCCGCCGCCCGCACCGCGCTGCTCGGCGCCGCCCACGACGCGCTGACGGCCCGGATCCAGGAGGCCACCGGCCGCCCCCGCGCCGAAGAAGACGCCCCGGAGCCCGAAGGCGGCCAGGCCCCGAACCTGCTGGCCGCCGCCCGGTCCTGGCTGTCCGACCTGGCCCGCTCCGGCTGGCAGGGCCTCGACCACGACCTCGTGTCCGGCGCCGCACAGATCGTCTCCGCGATGCTGCCCGACCCGACACTGCGCCGCCTGGCCACGCTCCTCGACGGCTTCGCCACCGAACTCGCCGCCTCCTGCCCCGGCGCCACCATGGAACGATTCCCCGCACGCCGCTGGGCCGACCTGTGGTCACGCGGGATGCTGCTGACGCTGCCCGGCGCCACCGGCGCACCCGCCACCAGCACGGCAACCGGCCGCCTCCTGCCCCTCGGCGTCGACCTCCAGGAGCACGCCACCGCCGTACAGGCCCAGGTCCACGCCGTGCTCGAACCCGCGGACGGCACGACACCCCGCCTGGTGCGCGCGAGCGTGTCCGCGCCCAAGCCCGACTCCGTCGTCGGCGCCGGACTCTGGCAACTGCTCCGCCCCCACATGTCGCTGCTGGCCGCCATCAGCGAGGGCCGCTCCATGGACCTCACCGGCATGCCCGTCACCACCGAGGGCGACCTGCTCTGGAACGACGCCCACGCCCAAGCGGGCGAGCCCGCAGACGCCTTCGCCACCGCCCGCGTCGCACTGCCCACCGCCGCCGACCCGACCGTCGCACCCCTGGACCGCCACCCCACGCGCATCGCCGTACCGGTCTTCCTGGAGGGCTACGCCGCCGGGACCGAGGACGGCGCGGTGACGTTCACCGCCGCCGGGCAGACCCTCGCCGTCGACACCGACCGCGTCCCGGCCGCCGGGCCGCTCACCCCCGAGGCGATCACGGCGTCAGGCGCCTGCATCGCCCTGCTCCGCTGGGACGACGGCACGTACCGGGTCCAGCCGCTCGCCGTCGAGACGACCGTGCGGAAGAAGGCCGTCACCGTCCACGCCGGGGCATGGGCGGGCGGGACGACCGACAAGAACGGCGTCAAGGCCGAGAAGGCCGCCACCGACGCCGTGGACGTCCTGCGGGAACGCGCAGGAAGGCTGCTGCGTAAGTGACCGAACAGATCACCGGGCAGACTGGGCACTTCGACGGCACCGACGGGCCTCCCGTCGCCGACCCGTACGACAACCGCCGCCAGGTCCTGTACTGGCGCCTGCTGGCCCGGCTCTTCGACCCCGAGGAGCAGGCCACCCTGGAATCGGCGAGCCTCGCCGTCGTCGAGGACATCGGCCTGCCGCCCGCCCTGCTGGACCCGCAGGCCTCCGTCGACTCCATCGTGCAGCGCCACCCGGAGCTGGCCGCCGAGCTCGACGGTCTGATGACCCCCGAACCCGAACCCGAGGACGGCGCACGCGACCGGGCCGCCGAGGTCCGCCGCGCCGCACTGGTGTCGAAGGTGCTGCTCAACGTCTTCGCCTCCGGCTCCGGCACGGTCACTGCCGGGCAGCTGGCACGCTGGCAGTCCGACGCGGGCTGGCTGGAACGCGCGCTCGGCTGCCGTCCCGGCGAGCTGCGGGGCGGCCGCGCCGGGGGACGGGCGGCAGGACGTGGCGTCAGCCCGACCGGTACCGGCGGCGGGGGCACCACGCCCGACCTCAGCCGGCTGATCCCGGCGATCGGCCCCGAACTCGGCTCCATCGAGGCCGACCTCGTCAAGCGGATGCATCTGCGCGAAGTCCTGGCCGACCCCAAGCTCGCCGCACAGCTGACCCCGAGCATGTCGCTGATCGAGCAGCTGCTGCGGGACAAGAACAACCTCTCCGGTGTCGCCCTGGCCAACGCCAAGTCCCTGATCCGCCGCTTCGTCGACGAGGTCGCCGAAGTACTGCGCACGCAGGTCGAGAAGGCCTCGGTCGGGGCCGTCGACCGCTCGGTCCCGCCCAAGCGGGTGTTCCGCAACCTCGACCTCGACCGCACCATCTGGAAGAACCTCACCAACTGGAGCCCGGAGGAGCAGCGGCTCTACGTCGACCGCCTCTACTACCGGCACACCGCCCGCAAGACGACACCCCAGCGGCTGATCGTCGTCGTGGACCAGTCGGGCTCGATGGTCGACTCCATGGTCAACTGCACCATCCTGGCCTCGATCTTCGCCGGGCTGCCGAAGGTGGACGTCCACCTCATCGCGTACGACACGCAGGCGCTCGACCTCACGCCCTGGGTCCACGACCCCTTCGAGACCTTGCTGCGCACCCAGCTCGGCGGCGGCACCGACGGCACGGTCGCCATGGCGCTCGCGCAGCCGAAGGTCGCCGAGCCCCGCAACACCGTCGTCGTGTGGATCTCCGACTTCTACGAATGGCGGACGGAGCCGCTGTTCGAGAGCATGGCCGCCCTCCACCGCTCGGGGGTCAAGTTCATCCCCGTCGGCTCGGTGACCAGCTCCGGCCGCGGCAGCGTCAACCCGTGGTTCCGGGAGCGCTTCAAGGACCTCGGCACACCGGTGATCTCCGGGCACATACGCAAGCTCGTCCACGAGCTCAAGACGTTCCTCGCCTGAGCGCGCCCCAGGCAGCCCAAGGCACCACGAAGCAATCCAACGCAACCCGAGCAGCACCCCATCACGCCCGAAAGGCCCCTCATGTCCGACCTGTTGCGCGCCCCCGCCGAGACCAAGTACGCCGAGGAACTGGACTGGCTGGAGTCGATCGACGACAACCCCAAGCCCTTCTCCTGGCGCCTGTCGCCGAAGATGGTCCGCCTGTTCATCCTGGGCTCCGAGCCCTCCGACGGCCTGGACCGCGAGATCGCACAGAAGTGGTTCGGCGACCGCAGCTTCGTCGAGCGCTCCATCGTCACCCTCGCCTCCGACCGCGGCCTGCTGCTCATCGGCGACCCCGGCACCGGCAAGAGCTGGCTCGCCGAGCTGCTGTCCGCCGCGATCTCCCGCAACTCCACCCTGGTCGTCCAGGGCACGGCCGGCACCACCGAGGACCACATCAAGTACTCCTGGAACGTGTCCATGGTCATCGCCAAGGGACAGTCACGGGAGTCGATGATCCCCTCGCCGATCATGACCGCCATGGAGACCGGCGCCATCGGCCGCTTCGAGGAACTCACCCGCTCCACCAGCGACGTCCAGGACGCGCTGATCTCCATCCTCTCCGAGAAGTACATCTCCGTCCCCGAACTGGACGGCGACAGCGACAACATCGTCTTCGCCAAGCCCGGCTTCTCCATCATCGCCACCGCCAACAGCCGCGACCGCGGGGTCAACGACCTGTCCTCGGCGCTCAAGCGCCGCTTCAACTTCGTCCGCATCCCCGTCGTGACGAACAAGAAGAGCGAGGCGGAGATCGTGCGCTTCCGCACCGAGGAGCTGCTGCGCCGCCACCAGATAGAGCTGGACGTGCCGCCGACCCTGCTCGACGTGCTGCTGCAGAGCTTCGCAGACCTGCGCGCCTCAGCCGCCGCGGCCGGCAGCGACGACGAGAAGCTGGAGTCCGCGCTGTCCACCGCCGAGCAGATCGGCGTGCTGGAGGACTCCATCCTGCACAGCAACTTCTTCGGCGAGCGCGCCCTGACCGCCCGCACCCTGGCCTCCTCGCTCGTCGGCTCGCTGGCTCGGCGCGAGCCCGAGGACCTGGCGATCCTCAACAAGTACCTGCACGGCGTCGTCGAGCCGCGCAGCAAGGACGAGGGCGGCGCCTGGCCCGAGTTCCTCGAGGGCGGCCGCGACGCGATCGCCACACTGTCATGAGTGGCACCCACGAGGGCACCTTCGAGGCACTGCGCACGCAGCTGCGGGAGGCCGCCACGACCTTCGCCGACGGGCCCGACGCCCTGGAGGGCATCCTCCTCGGCATGGTCGACGACGTCGACCGCGCGGTGCGCGAGCCGCTGGAGGTCTTCCCCGTCTGCCACCACTCGCCCGCCTCGGCGGTCGCCATGGCGCGCCGCCTGCGCGAGAAGCAGCCCAAGGTCGTGTACCTGGAGCTGTGCGAGGACATGACGCCGCTGCTGACCGAGCTGCGCAACTGCAGGCTGCCGGTGGCGGTCCAGGCGTACGCGAGCGAGGCCGACGGCTTCCCCGCCGACTGGGCCCCGCTGTCGGTGGTCGCCCCGATCACCGAGGCCTCGGCGGAGTACCAGGCCATCGCCTACGCGCTGGACACCCCGGGCGTGGAGCTCGTCCTGGTCGACCGCTCCTCCGACCACGTCTTCCAGTGGGACGCCCGCGCCGAGCGACCCGACACGCCGGACGACCCGGACGCCCCGCCCGCCGAGGAGGAGGCCGCGCTGCACGGCGACGCGGTCGGCGTCGAGATCGGCGACCTGCGGCCGCGCTTCGCCGAACTGGAGGAGCACCTGCTGCGCCACGGCCGCGTGCGGCACTGGTCGGAGTGGTGGCACCAGTACGTGGAGCTGCCGCTCGGCGACGCCGACCACGACACGTACCGTCAGGTCATGTTCCTCATCGGCAGCCTCTTCCGGCGCCTGGCCCCCGGCGACCCGCACCGGGTGCGCGTGGACGAGGACCGGGAACGACACATGTGGACCCGGATGCGCGAACACCTGTCGGCCACCGGCACCGACCCGGCGGACTGCCTCTACGTCTGCGGCGCCTTCCACGCCGCCAGCCGCGTCGCCGAGTTCGGCGTGGAAGGCAGCGACACCTTCGAGATCACCCCGCGCAGCGCCACCAAGTGGCTGCACGGCCTGATCCCGTCGAGCCACGCGGCGATCGAGGCGCAGTTCGGCCTGGCCGCGGGCTCGGTGTCGATCGCCGCGACGCAGTGGACGAAGAACCTCAAGCGCACCCGCGTCAAGCCGTACCGCCTGACAGGCCAGGCGGGCGCGAAGAAGACGACGCCCGCCAAGACCCCGCCCCCCGCGCCGCAAGCACCAGTGGGCGACCAGCTGACCGGCTTCCTGCAGCGCCCGCCCGTCCTCGACCAATTGGACGAGGCCGAACTGCTCGGCTGGTCGGTGGACGTCGTGCGCGCCGCCCGGCGCAACGGCTACCTCGCCTCGACCGCCGACGCCATCGCCGTGTTCGAGACGTCGATCCTGCTGGCCGGGATGCGCGACCGGGCCAAGCCCACGCCGTACGACTTCCAGGACGCGGCCGTCACGTGCATCGAGAAGGACGCGGTGCCCGGCCGGCGCGACGTACGCCGGCTCGTCGAGATCATGATGGGCGGCGACCGCATCGGCCAGGTCGGCTACGACGCCCTGCCGCCCCTAGCCCGCGACGTGCACGACCGACTCGCACCCCTGGGCCTCAAACTCCAGCAACGCGGCGTGCAGCGCGCCCTGCTCGACATCGCAGGCCGACCGGAACTCGGCCCGTGCTCCGACGTCCTGTGGATGCTGCGCCGCCTGATGCCCGAGGGCACCGCCCGCCCGATCATGGGCGAGCGGAAGCTCGGCGAACGCCCGATCCAGGAGTCCTGGGACCTGGCCCTCGGCACACACCAGCGCGCCCTGATCGAGCTCGGCTACGAGGGCGTCAGCATCGAGCAGGTCCTGGAACAGCGCCTGCGCCGCCGCGCCTACGACCCCAAGGCCACCGCGGCAACCGTCCTCGAAGCCGTCGAGGACGCCACCCTCTACCTGAACAGCCGCCGCCTCGCCGACGAACTCGGCACCCGCGCCCTGGAAGTCCTGTCCGCCGAACGCACCGTCGACGGCGCCCCGGAGGTGCTGCACCGCGTACGACGGCTCCTCTCCTACTACCGCACCAGCGAACCGACACTGCCGTCGTGGATCGAGTCCTTCACCAAGGCCGGCTACGCGCACTACTGCACCCTGCTCCCGACCGCGTTCACCGACGACGACGCCACCGTCCGCCAGGTCGCGGCCATGCTGGGCTTCCTGTTCAGCATGGAGACCCTGGCCCTGTCACTGGGCTGCGACCGCACCCAGCTGGAACTGGCCGTCACGCAGTCCCACCCCCAGGACCCGTCGAAGACGGCCCTGCTGTGGGCAGCCCAGGTCCACCTCGGCACACTCACCCGCGCCGAACTGCGCGCCAAGTGCGACGAACTGCTCGCCAACCCCCTGGTGGTCCCCGCCTACCCCCGCTACCTCAGCGGCCTCCTGCACGCCCTGGAACCCGTCCCGGGCCTCGCCGACGTCGTCGTGGAAGCCGTCTCCAACGCCTTCGCCCGCCTGCCCGACCAGGTCCTCCTCCCGTGGCTCCCCACCCTGATCATGAGCCTCCGCAACGGCGGCACGGAGCTGGCCCCGCTCCTCATCCGCGAAGCCGGCCGCATCTTCCCCGGCCGCCTCCCCGCCCTCGACGCGTGGATCCCCCCGTGGCGCGCCACCCAGCCGGTGCCGCCAGCCCTGACCGTGGCACGACAGTCCCCCCGAGGCGCCACGATCCTCAGCGCCCACCCGGCGACGACCGACGCACTGGCCAGCCTCCTGGGCTGCAACGACCCTTGGGCGACGCCAGAACCGGAGCTGGCGGGCGCGGCACTGCTCGACCGTTACCCGACCACAGCTGAGGCACTGGAGGCGTTGTTGGCCAGGGCATGAGATCGGGACACGGACAGGCCCGGCGCGCGGGGATGGGTTCCGTACTCGCCGGAACCGGTTCGGTCTGCCCGCTACTCCCGCTACTCCCGGTACTCCGGCGTGGCGGTCCCGACTGGGCCGCGCCGGAAGCCGACCGGGACCGTTTCCGCCGCCTGGCGCGCTCCCCCAGAAGCGCGCCAGGCGGGGTAGCGGTCCCGCCGCAGACTCCCCCTCAGGCAGCGGGCGGGACCTGGGCAGTGGCTCGGGTGGCCCGTAGGGCGTACCAGGAGATGAGGACCATGGCGGCCGTGGCGGGCAGCGCGACCAGGACTCCGGCGAGACCACTGCTGATCACGAAGCCGGCGAGAGTGCCGATGAAGAAGATCACCGGGATCCAGCGCGGCACGGCGCGGCCGCGCCACAGGGCGACGGCGATCAGCACCATCGCGATGATGCCGCAGAGGGCTCCGGGGGTCACCAGGGCGGTGAAGCGCCAGGTGTGGTCGTTGGCGTGGTCCACGAAGGCCCTGCCGGCCGCCGGGTCGAGAACGGCAGGGTCGGTGGCGTAGCCGTACAGCACCGCGATCGAGGCGAGGCCGGCGCTGAGCAGTGCACCCGACAGGACCGACAGGACCGCTCCCACCCGGGCGAGTACGCTGCCCCGGGTGCGTACCAGCAGGCAGACCGCGAAGGCGGTACCGGTGGTCAGCAGGGCCTGACCGATGCCGCCGAAGGCGGTGAGAGCCCAGAAGCGGTCGGGGTGCCCGGCGATCTCCTGGAAGGCGAAGCCGTGGCTCGGATCCCCGTTCGGGGTGAACCCCGTGAGCAACAGGCTGAGCGCGTTGCCCACCACGACGAGACCGAGGACGGCCACGGCGAGCGGGCGCAGGAAGGACCGCGTCTCCGCAGAGACGTAGGCGGTGGTCCGCGGGACCAAGAGTGCGGGCTGATCGGACATGGCGGTCTCCCCCTTGAGTGATGGACTCTGCGACGCCTCGCGGCGCTCCGACGCATCTCCGGCCGTGGACGGGTGTTCAGGGACGGCAACGAAGGGTGCGTGTGGAGCCTCCACGCTGCCAGCGCCGGCCCGGCTCGCACATCGGTGCGGGCACGGGAGACGCTCTGCGTGTCAGCACGGATGCCGAGGACCGCCTCCGCCTCTACCGTTGGTCCATGCCATGGCCCCGTCGAGTCTCTTTGGCCGTCGCGCTGTTGACCGCAGGAAGTGTCGTGGCGGTCTGCGCTCTGACTCCCCTTGCCGCCGTGTCCGCCGGCCAAGTCCTGGACCTCGTGATGTCCGTGGCCGCCGGCGTGCTGGCCACGTTCCTGGGCCTGTTCGTCTCGCGCCGGCGCCCCGCCAACCCGGTCGGCCCGCTGCTCGGTCTCGTCGGGCTGGCACCGCCGTTGGTCATGCTGACCGACACCTATGCCTATGTGAACCTCTCCCGGCCGCTGCCCGGCGCCGAGGCGATCCATCAGCTCGCGGCCGGGCTGTGGACGATCTGGTACGTGCCGGTCCTGCTGCTGATGCTGGTCTTTCCCAGCGGACGGCTGCCATCGGGCCGATTTCCGCGTCTGGTGCTGTACGGGGTGCTGACCGACACGCTCGTCTTCAACGTGACGGCCGTCATGGACCCGACGCGGTACGCGCCGCCGTTCGAGGACTACGGGCATCCACTGCCCACGCTGCCCGATTCCGCGGTCTGGATCTCCTTCCTGGCGCTCGGGCTGTTCATGGTCCTGCTCGTCTGCTCGGCCCTGGTGATGCGCGGCCGCTACCGTGCGGCGGGCCCCATCGAGCGGGCGCAGTTGCAGTGGTTCGCGCTCGGTGCCGTCGCGCTGCCCGGCACGCTGCTCCTGTGCTGGACGGACTATCTGCTCTTCGGGCACGTCGGCGTCCTGATCTGGGTGGGCCTGATCTCGCTCTGTCTCGGGGTGCCCTCGCTCGCCGCGCTCGCCATCCTGCGCCACGATCTGTACGACGTGGACCGCGCGACCAGCGCCGTCGTGACCTGGGGCCTGGTGACCGCCGGGCTGCTCGCCGTCTACAGCGCCGCGTCCTTCACCGGCGGCCTCGCGCTGGGCCGGGGCAGCGCGGTGGCGGCGGCCGCCGTGACGGCGCTGGTCGCCGTAGTGCTCGTGCCGGTGAAGAACCGGGTACGCCGGTCGGTGGACCGGCGTTTCTACCCCGCACGCGAACGGGCGCTGGCTGCGGTGAACGAGCTGGAACGCGAAGTGCACGCGGGACGGGCGCGGCCCGAGCAACTGGAGGAGGTGCTGCGGGACGCACTGCGCGAACCGCGGCTGCGGGTCGGGTATCTGCTGCCGGGCGGCACGGAGTTCCACGACACGGCCGGGACACCGGTGGTCCAGGGCACCGAGGTGCGGCTCGCCGGGCGCCCCATCGGGATCATCGACGGGCCGTGCCCGCGCGAGGTCGCCACCGCCGGCGCACTGCTCGTCGAAACCGTACGGCTGCGGCTCGAACTCCACCGGGCACTCGACGAGGTGGAGGCCAGCCGCAGCCGGTTGCTGCGGACCGGATACCGTGAACGGCGCCGCCTGGAGCGGGACCTGCATGACGGCGCCCAATCGCGGCTGGTCAGCCTCGGCATGGCGCTGCGGCTCGCGCAACGCCATCTCGACGACGGCAGCGTCGACGTCGACGGGCTCCTCGACCAGGCCGTGGCTGAACTGGGCACAGCGGTTGCCGAGTTGCGCAAACTGGCGCACGGCCTGCGGCCGAGCTCACTCGACGACGGGCTGGGCCCGGCCCTGGAGGCCCTGGCGGCACGAGCCCCGGTGCGACTCGACTGGCGGCTCGACGGACGCCCGCTCCCGGACGACATCGCCACCACCGCGTACTACGTAGCCAGCGAGGCCGTCACCAACGCCGTCAAGCACGCCGAGGCCACCAGCATCGGAGTGGCCGTGGGCGGGAACGAGGACGGGGCGCTGTACGTGACCATCCAGGACGATGGGCGCGGAGGGGCCGATCCGGGCAGGGGATCAGGGCTCTCGGGGCTCAAGGATCGCGTCGCCGCACTCGGCGGACTGCTGCACGTCACCAGCACCCCCGGCGGCGGTACGACCGTGGAGGCGGTGCTGCCATGCGCATCGTGATCGGCGAGGACTCCGCTCTGTTCCGCGAGGGCCTGGCACGACTGCTCGCGGACGCCGGGCACGACATCGTCGCCCGCGCCGCAGACGCGCCCACCCTCATCGCTGCCGTCACCGAGCACCGCCCCGACCTGGCCGTCATCGACATCCGGATGCCACCGGACCTCACCGACGACGGCGCCCGCGCCGCCCGGCGGATCCGGGACGCCTTCCCCGACCTCGGCATCGTGCTGCTCTCCCAGCACATCGAGACTCGCAACGCCGTGGAACTCGTCACCAGGGGCCGTTTCGGCTACCTCCTCAAGGACCGCGTCTTCGACGTGGACGACTTCATGGACGCCCTGCGCCGCGTCGCCGCGGGCGGCTCCGCCCTCGACCCCGAAGTCGTCTCCCGCATGATCGGCACCCACCGCGACCCGCTCGCCGCGCTCACACCACGCGAGCTCGAAGTGCTGGCCCTGATGGCCGAGGGCCGCACCAACCTCGGCATCGCGCGACGACTGTGGCTGACGGAACGAACCGTGGAGACCCACGTCGCCTCGATCATGGCCAAGCTGGGTCTCACCACGAGCGCGGAACACAACCGCCGCGTCCTGGCGGTACTCGCCTACCTCACCGCCCGAGAAGGCCGATAGCAGGAGGCGACCGGCGCGCACGACACTCCCGCGATCGGGTGTTGTGCCCCATGCTGGGGCCGCGTCGTTTGCCAGGGGCTGTGGGTGGGTGGATAGTGCCAGAGGTGCGTCCGACGGTTGGGGCGACGTGGCCGTGTGGTGTCCCGGTCTGCGCCAGGGGCGGCGGGTACCGGCGCCGGGGTGTGCGTGATCTCGCCGTGAACGCTGCGCGTGACGGGATGATGCCTCCGCACATCACGCCCGCGAGCGCCGCCCGGTCTGGCACGCGTAGGCGTCCGGGCAGGTCGATACCCGCGGTCGTAGATCGCCCGCAGCCACGGTTCGCGACGGCGGGTATGCGGGCCAGTGTGTACGGGAAAGCGGCGCGGGATGGCCGCAGGGGCATCGGCGGGTGTGGTGGCAGGGGATCGTCGCGTTCCACGCCTTCAGGTAGCCCTCCGACGTGACGGCAGGCGGTGATCCCCGGCGCTGCCACGTACCCGACTTTCCAGGTGTCGGCCGTCCCCGACGACGGCGTCGAAGCCGTCGGCAAACGCGCCCCACTGATCTGCTGGGTCGAGCAAGAACCCTGCGACCGCAGCCTGCCGTTCTACTCATGGCGCCCTCCGGGCCGTCCCGACCATGAGCAGGTGGACAGCCGATGACAACCGCGTCCTCCCTACGGCGAACCCCATCGGCCCCAGCCGTCGTCGGCTACGTCCGCGCGGCCGTAGGACAGAGCCCCGTCCCGCAGATCAACAGGCCCATGCGGACCGCCGTCGCCGAGGCCGGCCCGCTGCCTCGCAGTAGCCGCGGAAAGGGGTGTTCCGCCGACCGCGGAGACGCAAGCCAGTAGCCTGATCGAGCGGAGTCCGTGAGACATGGGGGTGGCGAGTGCAGGCGCCTGCGACCGTCGCGCAGCTCGCTCTACTCGTCCTTCTCGTGCTGCCCGGGGTCACCTATCAGTTCGTCCGGGAACGCCGCCGTGGTCCGGTGCCCGGTGAGCGTGATCTGGGTGAGCGGGTGTTGCGGGCGATCGTCGCGTCGATCGCGCTGGACGCCCTGTACGCAGTGGTGGCGGGGCCAGCGCTGGTTCGCCTGGCTCGAGGCGCCGGCGGCGGCTGGGACGGCTTCGTGGACCGGCCGCGAGTGGTCGGCTTCGTCGCCGTGGTGCTGTTCCTCGTCGTGCCGGCCATGGCGGCGGTCACCGTTTCCCTGGTGGATCGGCAGCGGCGCAAGGCTCGGTTCCTGCGCACGCCGAGCGCCTGGGACCACGCATTCCGCGACCGCGAACCATGCTTCGTGCGCGTGCGGCTCAAGGACGGCAACTGGGCGGGCGGCTGGTACGGGAACCGGTCGTACGCCTCCTCGTACCCCCAC
Source organism: Streptomyces sp. NPDC059718 (assembly GCF_042733315.1). Classification (NCBI taxonomy): domain Bacteria; kingdom Bacillati; phylum Actinomycetota; class Actinomycetes; order Kitasatosporales; family Streptomycetaceae; genus Streptomyces; species Streptomyces sp. NPDC059718. The sequence goes on along the minus strand of NZ_JBHWGA010000033.1, from coordinate 31,181 downwards.
CCGGCCGAGCTGTACCTCGAATCGGCGCGCGTGATGGGTGCAGACGGGGCGTTCGGCGCGCGCGTGCGCGGGACGGCGGGCCTGCGGCTGCGGGCGGAAGACTTCGACGTGCTGGAGTTCGTCGAACCCGGAGAACCGGCGACCGTGCCGGAGGAGGAGCGATGATGGCGCACGAACCCGTGCCCCCGCCCGAACCCGATCTCTCGCCTGAAGAGGTGGCACTGCTGCAGGAGGCCGCGGATCGCGGATACACCCCGAAACGCACGGTCGCCGAGCCGGACGAGGCGCCTGGCGGCCCGGCTGGCACCTCGAACGGCAACGAGGACTGACGGGTGGGAGGCGGGCCCGTGAACGGCTTGGCCGAGCGGTTCTGGGAGGCGTTCCACGTGGCCCGGCACAGCGCGGACCCCGCGTCGGTCGAGAAGGCGATCGACCTCGGCCGTGCCGTGCTGGCCGCGGAGGACGTGGCCGAGCGCCGCTTGGTCCTGTCCAATCTCGGGGGCCTGCTGCAGACCCGCTACCACCAGACCGGCGACTTCGAGTTCCTGCAGGAAGCCGTCCGCATTGTCACGGAGGCTTACTTACTGGCATACGAAAGCCCGGAGGACTCGGCCAGCTACGCCAACAACATCGGCATGCTGCTGCATACCGCGTTCCGGCAGAACCAGGACCGCGGAACCCTGGCCGACGCGCTGGAGTGGAGCCGGACGGCCGTTGACGAGGAACCGTCCACGGAGAAAGCGTTCTACCTGGGTAACCTCATTGTCGCGCTGCGGACGGCGTTCACTGTGACGAAGGACCTCGCCTCCCTGGCGGAAGCCGTGGAGCACGCGCGGGCCGCCGTCGAGTGCTCCCCCGATGACGTGCTTACCGCGAGGAGTCTGCACTTCCTCGCCGTGGTCCTGCGCGACTGGTCCCATGAGACCGGGGAGACCGGTGTCGTGGAGGAGGCTGTCGTCGCCGCGCGGCGAGCGGTGGAGCTCACGCCGGCCGGGTCGTCCGACGTGCTCGACCGGTTGAAGAACCTCGCGTACCTTCTCGACGACCGCTACCAGGCTCGCGGAGCGCGGGATGATCTGTCCGAGCTGCTTCGGGTCCGGCAGACGCTGGTGGCCCACACCCCGGTCACCGATCCGCGGCACTCGCAGAACCTCGTCGAGCTGACGACCACGGAACGAGACTGGGCCGCGCTCACCGGCGAGCGCCCGAAATCGACCCCCGACTGGGAACGCGCCGACACCGAAGCCGAAGCGTGCGGCCGCTACGCCGCCGAGTTCGAGCTGACCCGGGACTCGGCCCTGCTCGAGCGGGCGATCGAGCTGGGACGCTCGGTGGCGGCGGCAACCCCCGCCGGGCACCCACGCCGCGGCGTGCGGCTGGACCACTTCGCTGCGGCGCTGGCCACCCGCGGTGAAGCGTTCGGGGATCGCGTCGCGCTCGCGGAGGCCGTCATGATCGAGCGGGAGGCGGTCGCGTGCACATCCGCGGGGAATCCGCGGCGGGTCCAGTTCATGGGCAACCTCGCCGTCAACCTGCACGCGTTGTTCCAAGCGACCGGAGAGCTGGCTCACGTCGTAGACGCGATCGACGTTGCTCGCCGTGCCGCCGAGGTCACCGCAGGGCACGACCGCCACCCGTATTTACTCGAGATCCTCGCCGCCGTGCTGCACACCCGGTTCCTGGTGACCGGCGAACTGCAGGTTCTGTCAGAGGCGGTCGACCGCGCGCGGGAGTCCGTCCGCCTCGGCGCGAGCCTCGTCCCCGGGCAGGCACAGCGGCTCTCCAACCTTGGCGCCATGCTGTCCGACTGTTTCGCCAGGACGGGCGAGGCGAGCGTGCTCGACGAGGCGATCGACGCGCACCGCGCGGCCACGGATGTGACGGCGGACGGCGACCCGGACCGGGCAGTGCGGCTAGCCAATCTCGGCGGTGTGCTGGAGATGGCGTACGAGAAGTTCGGCGACCGGAACGCGTTGCGGGACGCCATCGCCGCGCGGCGGGCGTCCGTGGCCGCGACTCCGGAGGACAGCCCGCACTGGCCCCGGTACACCTCGAGCTTGGCCGCTGCGCTCGGCGACTGGTGCACGAACCCCGTCGCACCCGCCGTCGCGCGACGGGAGCCGCCGGATCCGCAGGTCCTCGCCGAGGCGGTCGGCCTGGCCCGGAGTGCGGCGCGGAGGCCCGAGCAGAACGCCTATTCGCGGGCGAGTTCACTGACCCGCGTCGCCGACGTCCTGGCGCTCGGCTTCCGGCACCTCGGCGACGGCGACGCGCTGGCCGAGGCACTCGGCTGCTATCGGGAGGCCGCGGCGTCTGCCGGATCGCCGACGGCGAGTCGGGCGGAAGCGGCGGACCGGTGGGGCGGTCTGTCAGCCGAGGCGGGGCAGTTCGACGTGGCCGCCGAGGGGTACGCCGCCGCGGTCCGGCTGCTGCCCCGGCTTGCCGGGCGCCGCCTGGGCCGCGAGGACGCCCAGTACTGGCTCGGCCGGTTCGCCGGGGTTGCCGCCGACGCGGCTGCGTGCGCGCTGGCCGTCGGCGACGAGGTGAGCGCGGTGACCCTGCTTGAATCCGGGCGCTGCGTGCTCGCTGCCCAGGCACTCGACAGCCGCAGCGATCTTTCCGGTCTGCGCGAGCAGGCACCCGAGCTGGCCGAGCGCTTCCGGACGCTCACCGTGGAGTTCGAAACCGACACCACGAGCGACCGCGTGGCGCTCGCCGACGAGCTCGACGCGGTGACCGACCGGATTCGTGCGCTGCCCGGGATGGAGCGGTTCCTACGGCCGCCGCTGCTCACCGACCTCACCGCGCAGGCGCACGAGGGCCCGATCGTGTACATCAACGTCAGCCGGCACCGGTGTGACGCGCTGATCATCACTCCGGACGGGGTCCGGTCACGCGCGCTGGACGGTCTGAGCGAAGAGACCGTGAGTCACCGCGTACGCGCTCTGCACACCGCGTTCACGGAGGGGCGGCTGATCGCCGAGCAGGCGATCCATGACACGCTCGAGTGGCTGTGGGACACCGTCGTGGGCCCTGTGCTGGGCGAACTGGGGCTGACGGCGGAACCGGCGGCGGATGGTCCGTGGCCAAGGATCTGGTGGGCCCCGGTCGGATCGCTCAGCCTGCTTCCGCTGCACGCGGCGGGCCACCACCGCGACGGCGGACCTGTGCTCCTCGACCGCGTCGTCTCCTCGACGACGCCGACGATCCGCGCCCTGGGGCACGCCCGCGCGGGCCGCCGCGACGACCGGAACGAGCCGCGGCTGCTGGTGGTCGCGATGCCGCACACTCCGGACGCCCCGGACCTGCCCGGTGCACAGGCCGAAGCCGACCACCTGGCCGCTCTCATACCCGGCGCCACGGTCCTGGTCGGCGCGGACGCGACTCGTGACGCCGTTCTCGACGCATTGCCGGCCAGTGGCTGGGCGCACTTCGCCTGCCACGGGTACAGCGACCCGGACAACCCTTCGGACAGCCACCTCGCGCTGCACGACCACGATCGCACGCCGTTTCGGGTGTTGGACATTTCCGGGCTGCGCCTGCGGAACGCGGAGTTCGCTTTCCTGTCGGCCTGCGACACGGCCCGCACCACCGCGCGCCTGTCCGACGAGGCGATCCACCCGTTGGCGGCTTTTCAGATAGCCGGGTTTTCCCAGGTGGTCGGCACACTCTGGCGCGTCGACGACGCCGTGGCACCAGCCTTCACTCAGCAGATCTACGGCGAGTTGATCGCGGATCGATCCGGTGCGTTGTGCGCGTCGGCGGCGGTCCATCGCACGGTCAGGCAGCTCAGGACGAAGTATCCGAACCTGCCGTCGGTGTGGGCCGCACACGTCCACGCCGGCGCCTGATGACGCACTCCGTCGTATCGGAGGTTGACCCGCAGTCGACTCGGCCAACTGCGTCGGTAGCTGTCTGTCATCGGCATCCGCTCGTGGCTCCCCTTTGTGTCAAGCCGTGGGCTCAATTTTGATCTCGGGCCCGATGAGCCGCTGAACGAGCTCTGTGTGGCCGGCGGGGCGAAGTAGGACGCCCGCCCTGCACTCGCCTCGTAACCGGGCGGCCTTTGACACGGCAGACAAACTGCCGCTGACATCGCTCGTACGTCAGTGCTAGTGGGGCCGCTCGGCTCCGCCTAGCACGATCTTCCACACTCGGGTCGCGACCTGGAGGTTGAGGCGGTCCTCGACGTTCGCGAGGTTGTTGCCGCTGATGTCGCGGATGCGCTGGAGCCGATAACGCAACGTACTGCGGTGGATCGCGAGGGATTCGGCGGTCTCGTCGTAGTTGCCGCCGCAGTCGAAGTACCGGGTCAGGGTCTCCACCATGGCTGTATGGTGCCGGGAGTCGTAGTCGACGAGCTTCCCGAGCCACTCGTGGACGAACGTTTCCAGTTCCCGGTAATCGTTGCCAGGTCCCAGAATGCGGTAGAGGCCAAGCTCGTCGAAAAACGTCGTGCCGTAACGCTCGCGGGAGTGGCGGCGCACTTCCAGGGCGCGCTGCGCCTCCTGGTAGCGGTGGGGGATGTCGTCCGGGGTGTTGCACGGGGCGCTCACCCCGATAGCCCCGGACCGTGTCCCGGTCTCCCGGGCAATCGCCTCGTACAAAGCCCGGGCGTGCGGTCTGTCGTCGGCGAGTAGGACCACGTGGTCGGAACGCCGGGTCAGCAGCGAGCGCATGCCCACGGCAGAGGCCGCCCGGCCCACGGTCTGTGCGAAGCAATCGTCCGCAGTCCGATTCGACCACTGCACCACGACGATGTAGTGGCTGCGGTGCAGGTCGTGTCCGACTGCCTCGGACCGGGCGTAGGCGCTCGCCTCGTCCGTCCCCGACAGGAGGTCGTCGGCCAGCTCGCGATGCAGCCTCAGCTCCACTTCGGCCAGAAGACGCAGGTGCGCCAGCTCCAGGGCGAGCAAAGTGGCGGCGTGCTCCAGCGCGAGCACAGTGTGCTCGTCGGCCTCGTCCCGGGCATCGACCAGGGCCAGCACGCCCAGGATCTCTCCGTGCTGGCGGACCAGGGTGATCAGCCGGTCCTTGATCCGCACCGGCCCGGCCTCCCGGGCGACGGCGTGCAGCATTTCGTCCTGGCGCACAGGGTCCGGTTCCGGATAGGGGTCAGGGCGGCTGGGGCCGGTCCAGGACCTCAGCCGACCGAAGCGGTCCTCGACCAGCGCGGGAAGTCCAGTGAGCCCGTGCAGAGCGCGGGTGATGGCTTCCTCGCCGCCGTCCGAGCCCGCGACCTCGGTCATGATCGCGTGAACGGCCCGCTGCCACCCCAGCTCGGCCACGACGGAAATCAGCTGCCGTTGGAGGGCAGTCCGTTCCTCCCTCAGCCGGTGAAGCTCCACCGCGTCCTCGCGGTGGCAGCGGTGTGCGAAGGCGACGGTCAAAGCAGCAGCGGCATGCCGGACGAGCGTGGCGAGCAGGGATCGCTCGGCCTCGGTGGGCTGGGATCGGGACGTCACCACGAGGTAGCCGAGGAGTCCCTCATGTCCGCGCAGTCCTAGGGCCCGGCCCCAGGATCGGTCGGGTACGGTCACAGGGCCGTCATGCCCGGCCAGCTCCCGCACCTTCCGGTCCACGGCCAAGGCATGGACCTGCCCGTCCCTCGGGTTGGGGACCAGGTCGCCGTCCACCCTGAGGTACCCGGCCTCGGCGCTATATGGCCCTGCGGCGGCTATGCCGTCCATGGCCAGGCACAGGATCTCGCCTTCGTCCCGAGTGTCGAATAGGGCGCGGGAGAGCGCCATCAGTTCGTGGGGGGCATGCTCGGCTGGGGCTGGAACGCGTGGGCGGGATCCTCTTCGCGTGGCCGTGGGGTACCGCCCGCTACACCGCGTGGGGCTGTTCTCCCGGTCGTAGTGGCGGTGGTACAGGTTGTGCGCCCGGCTGCCGGCCATGGGATCACTCCTTCCCCCCGAGCCTGCCCAGAAATGGCGGCGACCCTCCGTACGCCCCCACCCAACGTACTCGAGATATCCGGAGTCTTCGGCTTGTGCTCGCGGGGCGACGGGCTGTGCTGTTCTTTGACTCGCCGGGTGCAGGCGTAGAGCTGCTTGGTTCGCGAGTCTGGGGCTGTCGGGCGCTGCCGTACGCCCCGGCAGGAAGGACTGGGCGATGGCCGAGCATCCGCGTAGGCCGATTGTCACGTACGAGACGTGCCGGGAGGCCGAACGCGCGGTCGATCACGTCTCACCTGGGGTTTTCGTGCAGACGAGCGGCTGGAACCCCCTCGTCCCCGCCCTGCTCGCCGCCCTCTACGGCCCGATTTTTGGAGCGCTCGTGACCCATACCTGAACGATCAGATCCGCAGTGCCGGCGCATGCCGCCGCACCGGGAGGAGTTCCCCATGGCCAAGGCAGTGGGTATCGACCTGGGCACCACGAACTCGGTGATCGCCGTGTGGGAGGGCGGTGAGCCGTCCGTTGTGCCCAACAGCGAGGGCAACCGCACGACACCGTCCGTGGTGGCCTTCACCGACACCGGCGAACGCCTGGTGGGCCAGCTGGCCCGGCGCCAGGCGATCCTCAATCCCAAGGGCACCATCTACTCGGCCAAGCGGTTCATCGGCCGCCATTTCGACGAGATCTCCGACGAGGCCAGGGCGGTGGCGTACGACGTCGTCGAGGGCGACGGCGGGGCGGCCCGCTTCAAGGTGCGCGACAAGCTCTACGCGCCTGAGGAGATCAGCGCGCAGGTGCTGCGCAAACTCGCCGACGACGCCTCGAAGCAGCTCGGGGAGCGGGTCACGGAAGCGGTCATCACGGTCCCCGCCTACTTCAATGACGCTCAGCGCACCGCCACCAAGGACGCCGGACGGATCGCGGGACTGGAGGTGCTGCGGATCATCAACGAGCCGACGGCGGCCGCCCTCGCGTACGGCATGGACAAGAAGCAGCACGAGACCGTCCTCGTCTTCGACCTGGGCGGCGGCACCTTCGACGTGAGCATCCTCGACGTCGGCGACGGCGTGGTGGAGGTGCGTTCCACCGCCGGCGACAGCCACCTGGGCGGCGACGACTTCGACCGGCGTCTGGTGGATCACCTCGCGGACGACTTCCAGAAGGAGAACGGCATCGACCTGCGCAAGGACCCGCAGGCGCTGCAACGACTGTTCGAGGCCGCTGAGAAGGCCAAGACCGAGCTCAGTTCGGTGACGCAGACGCAGGTCAGCCTGCCGTTCATCACCGCCGATGCCTCGGGCCCCAAGCACCTCACCGACTCGATCATGCGGTCCACGTTCGAGCAGATCACCGGCGACCTGGTGGAGCGTTGCCTGGGACCGGTCCAGCAGGCAATGGCCGACGCCAAAGTCGGCGAGAGCGACATCGACGAGGTCATCCTCGTCGGCGGATCTACGCGTATCCCGGCGGTCCAGTCCCTGGTGCGCCGGCTGACCGGCGGCAAGGAACCCAACATGAGCGTCAACCCCGACGAGGTCGTGGCCCTGGGCGCCGCGATCCAGGCCGGGGTGCTCAAGGGCGAGGTCAAGGACGTCCTGCTACTCGACGTCACACCTTTGTCGCTGGGCGTAGAGACGCGCGGCGGAGTCATGACGAAGATCATCGAGCGGAACACCACCATCCCGGTGCGCCGCAGCGAGACGTTCTCCACCGCCGAGGACAACCAGCCGGCCGTCGATGTGGTGGTCCTCCAGGGCGAGCGCGAGCTGGCCGCCGACAACCGGGTGCTGGGCCGCTTCCAGCTCACCGACATCCGGCCGGCGCCGCGGGGCGAACCACAGATCGAGGTCACCTTCGACATCGACGCCAACGGCATCCTCAACGTCAAGGCCCGTGACCGGGACACCGGCAAGGAACAGGGCATCACCATCAGCGAGAGCTCCAACCTGGACCGCAGTGAGGTCGAACGCATGGTCCAGGAGGCCGAGCGCAACCGGGGCCAGGACCAGGCACTGCGCGAGGCCGTCGACGCCCGCAATGAGCTCGACGCCGTCGCGTACCAGGTCGAGAAGCGCCTGGCCGAACTGGGCGACGCGGCGCCGGCGCACGAGAAGGCACGCGCCGAGATGCTCGTGTCCGACGCCCGGGCGGCGGTCAAGGAAGAGGCGGGCGTGGAACGGGTGAGGCCCCTGACCTCCGAACTCCAGCAGGTGCTCGCCGGGCTGGCGGCTCATCAGGACGCGGCTACCACGGGCGGTCCCGGCCAGGACACCGCCACCGGTGGTCCCGCGAGTGGCGGTGGCGGTGGCGACGACGTCATCGACGCCGAGTTCGACAAGGACTGAGGCGCGCCATGCCCAGCAGCCCCCAGGAACCCCACCAGGCCGCGTCGGATCCGGTCGAACCGGTCCCGGAAGGCGCCGTACGCCCTCCTCGCGGGGACTTGCCGCAACCGGGCCCCCCGCCCGGGCCGGAAGCGGCGAACGGCGAACCGGGACCCGACGCCGCCGGCCCCGCGCGTGCCGAAGACGAGTACACGACCGCGATCCAGGAACTGGAGGACCGCTGGCGGCGCGCGCTCGCCGACCTCGACAACCTTCGCAAGCGTCACGCCAGGGAACTGGAGCGGGAGCGGGCGGTCGAGCGGTCGCGCACGGCGGCCGCCTTCCTGCCCGTCATCGACAACCTCGAACTCGCTCTTAGCCACGCGGGCGCCGATTCGGGCGCGATCGTGGAGGGCATCCGGGCTGTTCGCGACCAGGCAGTGAACGTCCTCGAACTGCTCGGCTACCCGCGGCACGCGGAGACCGGCGTCGCCTTCGACCCGGCCCGGCACGAGGTGGTCGGCGTCGTCCAGGACCCCGACGTGGAGCCGGGCACGGTCGTCGAGGTGCTGCGCCCCGGCTACGGGGACGGCGAGCGGCAGCTCAGACCAGCTGCGGTGACCGTTGCAAAGCGGGAGTGACCGGCGATGGCACGGGACTACTACGAGGTGCTGGGCGTGTCACGGACCGCGAGCCCGGACGAGATCCAGCAGGCATATCGCAAGCTCGCTCGCAGGTACCACCCCGACGTCAACAAGGACCCCGAGGCGGAGGAACGCTTCAAGGACCTCAACGAGGCGTACAGCGTCCTGTCGGACCCGAAGACCCGGGCCCGTTACGACCGCTTCGGCGAGGACTTCCGCAAGATCCCCGAGGACTTCGACGAGCGGGTCGCGGCGGGAGCGGGCGCCGGCTTCCGAGAGGGGAGGACCGCGGGTGCGGGCGGTCCCCGCGTCCGGTACGCCACCGGCTTCGGAGCGGAGGGCATCGACATCGAGGACCTGCTCGGCTCCATGTTCGGAGCCGGCGCCGCCCGAGGCGGCGTCCCCGGAGCGGACCAGGAGGCCGAACTGCCCCTCACCGTCGAGGAGGCCTACAAGGGCGGCCGTCGCACCGTCACGCTCGCCGGTCCCGGCGGGCAGCCGCGGCGGTACGAGGTCGATGTGCCGCCGGGCGTCACCGATGGGCAGCGCGTCCGGCTGGTGGGCGAGGGCGGCCAGGGCAGTGGTGACGCCCCCGCGGGCGACCTGTACCTGCGGGTGCGTATTAAGCCCCACCCTCGGTTCCGGCTGGACGGCCGGGACGTGCACATCCAGGTCCCGGTTGCCCCCTGGGAGGCGGCCCTGGGGGCGACCGTGCCGGTGCCCACCCCCGGCGGTGGCACGGCCAAGGTCACGGTGCCTGCGGGCTCGTCCAGCGGTCGGCGGCTGCGGCTGCGCGGCGAAGGCATGCCCAACCCGCGCGGCGCCAACGGCGACCTGTACGCCGAACTCCGCGTCGTGGTGCCGCCCACCCTCGGCGACCGGGAGCGTGAACTGTTCGAGGAGCTCGCCGCCACCTCGTCGTTCGACCCCAGGAGGACACGATGAAGGACCGACCCCCGGGAGCGGCAGGCATCGGCCGGGCCGGCGTGGGCCACCGTCCGGTACGGACGGGCGCCGACATCACCGCCTCGACGGCTGTCCGGTACGCGCTCGTGCCCGCCCCCAGGCTCTCCCTGAACGCCGTGGCCAGTCGCTCGGGCCTCCACCCCGATCTGATCCGCCGGTTCGTCGCCCTCGGCCTGGTCGACGCCGAGCGCGACGCAGCGGGGCACCTGGTGTTCGACCCCGCGGCCCCGGCGGTCCTCGCCCGTATCCAGCGGCTGCGCTCCGGACTCTGCCTCAACTACGCATCCATCGGCCTGGTGCTCGACCTGCTCGACCGCATCAGCCTGCTCGAAGCCGCCCTGCGCGGCCGCGGCACGAGGAGTGAAACACCCCCATGGACATGAACCGTCTCACCCAGAAGTCCCAGGATGCCCTTCAGGAGGCCCAGTCCGCGGCCGTCCGCATGGGCCAGACCGAGGTCGACGGGGAACACCTGCTGCTCGCACTTCTCGATCAGGAGGACGGTCTGATCCCGCGGTTGCTGCAACGGGCCGGCACCGACCCGAAGCAACTGCACGCGGCCGTGAGCGAGGACCTCTCCCGCCGCCCGAAGGTCACTGGCCCCGGCGCGGCACCCGGCCAGGTCTTCGTCACTCAGCGCCTCGCCCGCCTCCTAGATGCCGCCGAACGGGAAGCCAAACGCCTCAAGGACGAATACGTGTCCGTGGAGCACCTCATGCTCGCCCTTGTTGAGGAGGGCTCTTCGACCGCCGCCGGGCGACTGCTCAAGCAGGCCGGCATCACCAGGGACTCGTTCCTGAACGCGCTCACCCAGGTCCGCGGCAACCAGCGCGTCACCTCCGCCAACCCTGAAGTGGCCTACGAGGCTCTGGAGAAATATGGCCGTGATCTTGTCGCCGAGGCCAGGGACGGCAGGCTCGACCCGGTCATCGGCCGGGACGCGGAGATCCGCCGCGTCACCCAGATCCTCAGCCGCAAATCCAAGAACAACCCCGTCCTCATCGGCGACCCCGGTGTCGGCAAGACCGCCATCGTCGAGGGCCTCGCCCAGCGCATCGTCCGCGGCGACGTGCCCGAAGGGCTCCGCGACAAGATCGTGTTCGCCCTCGACATGGGCTCCCTGGTCGCCGGAGCCAAGTACCGCGGTGAGTTCGAGGAACGCCTCAAGGCTGTGCTCAGCGAGGTCAAGGCCGCCCAGGGGCGCATCTTGCTCTTCGTCGACGAACTGCACACCGTCGTCGGCGCGGGCGCTGCCGAAGGGGCCATGGACGCGGGCAACATGCTCAAGCCGATGCTCGCCCGCGGCGAACTCCACATGATCGGCGCAACCACCCTGGACGAGTACCGCAAGCACATCGAGAAGGATGCCGCCCTCGAACGCCGCTTCCAGCAGGTCCTGGTCGACGAGCCGAGCGTGGAGGACACCATCTCCATCCTGCGCGGACTGCGCGAACGCCTGGAGGTTTTTCACGGCGTGAAGATCCAGGACTCCGCGCTGGTCTCCGCGGCCACCCTCAGCCACCGCTACATCACCGACCGGTTCCTGCCCGACAAGGCCATCGACCTCGTCGACGAGGCGTGCGCCCGGCTGCGTACCGAGATCGACTCGATGCCCGCCGAACTCGACGAGATCACACGCCGCGTCACCCGCCTGGAGATCGAAGAAGCGGCCCTCTCCAAGGAGACCGACTCCGCCAGCAAAACCCGCCTGGAGGAGCTGCGCAGTGAACTGGCCAACCTGCGCGGTGAGGCCGACGCCAAACACGCGCAGTGGGAGGCCGAACGGCAGGCGATCCGCCGCGTGCAGGAACTGCGCCAGGAACTGGAACAGGTCCGCCACGAGGCGGAGGAGGCCGAACGCGCCTATGACCTCAACCGCGCCGCCGAACTCCGCTACGGCCGCCTCCAGGACCTGGAGCGCCGACTCGCCGCAGAGGAGGAGCAACTGGCCGCCAAGCAAGGGCAGAACCGGCTGCTGCGCGAGGTCGTCACCGAGGAGGAGATCGCCGAGATCGTCGCCGCCTGGACCGGCATCCCCGTCGCCCGCCTCCAGGAGGGCGAACGCGAGAAACTGCTGCGCCTCGACGAGATCCTGCGCGAGCGCGTCATCGGCCAGGACGAGGCCGTCAAGCTCGTCGCCGACGCCATCATCCGCGCCCGATCCGGCATCCGCGACCCCCGCCGCCCTATCGGCTCGTTCATCTTCCTCGGCCCCACCGGTGTCGGGAAGACCGAGCTGGCCAAGACCCTCGCCCGGACCCTGTTCGACTCCGAGGAGAACATGGTCCGCCTGGACATGAGTGAGTACCAGGAGCGGCACACCGTCAGCCGGCTCATGGGCGCACCGCCCGGATACGTCGGCTACGAGGAAGGCGGCCAGCTCACCGAGGCCGTACGCCGCAAGCCGTACTCGGTGGTGCTGTTCGACGAGATCGAGAAGGCGCACACTGATGTCTTCAACACCCTGCTGCAGATCCTCGATGACGGCCGCATCACCGATGCGCAGGGCCGCACCGTCGACTTCCGCAACACCGTGATCATCATGACGTCCAACATCGGCTCCGAGCACCTCCTCGACGGCGCCACGGCCGAGGGTGAGATCAAGCCCGACGCCCGCGCCCTGGTGATGGGCGAGCTGCGCGGGCACTTCCGCCCGGAGTTCCTCAACCGCGTCGACGACATCGTGCTGTTCAAGCCGCTCGGCGAGCGGCAGATCGAGCGGATCGTCGAGCTGCAGTTCGACGAGCTGCGGAAGCGGCTGGCCGAACGCCGCATCACCGTCGAACTCACCGACGCGGCTCGGGAGGTTATCGCCCACCAGGGCTACGACCCGGTGTACGGGGCGCGGCCGCTGCGGCGTTACATCTCCCACGAGGTCGAGACACTGGTCGGGCGCGCCCTGCTGCGCGGCGACGTCCAGGACGGCGCGACGGTCCGCGTCGACGCCGAGCACGGCGAGCTGGTGGTCACCTACGACCAGCAGGCGGAGCGGGAAACGAGGGCGGCGTGAACACCACCCGGACGATGACCGCGACCTGCCCGAACTGCGGGCGCACCAACCGGATTCCTGTGGCCGCCGAGGGACGCCCCAACTGCGGCCACTGCAAGCAGCCCCTGCCCTGGATCGTCGACGCAGGCGACGACGACTTCGCCGAGGTTGCCGACAACGCCACCCAGCCCGTCGTCGTCGACCTCTGGGCCACCTGGTGCGGCCCCTGCCGCATGGTCAGCCCCGCCCTCGAACAGGTCGCCCGCGACCTCGCCGGACGGATCAAACTCGTCAAGGTCGACGTGGACAAGAATCCGCAGCTCAGCCGGCGGTTCGAGGTACAGGCGGTGCCGACCCTGCTCGTTCTGGATCAGGGCGAGACGGTAGCCCGGCAGGCCGGCGCGGCACCCGCGCACGTCCTGCGCTCGTGGGTCGAGCAGGCGATGAAGGGAAGGCAGACCACTGCAGGAAAGTGATAACGATGGGCCGACCACCGCAACCGGATTGTACGGAGGCTATTCCCGTAGCAAAGGTGGGCCCACCCGCAGGTACCTGAGTCGACTCGCACGCTCGCCCGTACTCGGGCCGTCGGATGCCTGGGCCTGGCAGGGCATTTCAGGGAGGCTGATTGGTCCCGACATGCGCATTCATTCACGTGCCCCGTCAGCCAGGCTGGCGGGGAAGCCGAGGGGCCGGGAGCTACCCCGGCGCCCGCAGTCGGAGGTTGCCGTCATGACCGTGATGTCCATCGCCAGGTTCGAAAGGTTCTTCCGCGCAGCCGCGGGGCTGGACGTCGACAAGAACGATCTCAAGCGCTACAGCGACTTCGTCGACGCCAAGCTCTACGATCTGCTGACCGTTGCCCAGGCCACAGCCAAGGCCAACGGGCGCGACATCATCCGGACCTGTGACCTGCCGATCACGAAAGGCCTGCAGGAGAGCATTCACCACTTCCAGAAGATCGACCAGGAAGTGGAAATCAAGCCGATTCTGGAACAGCTTGCCACCCACCCCGCGCTGGACCGGACGCCCGACGAGGAGACCGAGGCGGCTTATCCGGACATCATCGGCGGACTCAGCCTGGCCCTTGCTCAGAGCTTCAAGATCCTCCACCCCGACCTGAAGAACCCGCAGACTCAGCACTGGGACGAGGCCCGAGCAGTCTTCGACCTGCTGCTGTGAGTGGCGATCGCCTCATCCGCGTCCAGGGTGCCGCCAAGACCGATCTATGACCCCGCCAGATGCGCAGTCGGGCTGAGCCCACTGCAGCGCCGCCTCCACGTCGATCCCATCCACGAGACCGCCGGCGCCGCCCGGCTGCGATCCGGCTATGGGCGCCCCTGCAGGGCGAAAGTCCGCGGGCTGGATGGATGCGCGTAACGCATCAAGTCCTGGCGCCGCGACGCTGGACCGGTGGGAACGCCCAAAGGCCCGGGAACCCGCGTCTCGACGCGGCCTGCTCCGGCCTGGTGCGCTCGACACGGGAGGGGTGATGTTCCGCCGGGCTGTTGCCGCCCCGGTGCTGCGCCGCTGGGTGAAGGAGACCATCGCGGGCCGCGGCTGAGCAGTCCCACCCACGGAAGGAGAACCCTGATGACCACGATTCCCGACCCGCACCTGGCGATGGTGCGCCCAGTGACGCCCCATACTCCGGAGGGCTGCGAGGAGTGCCTCAAGGAGCGTTCCCCGTGGGTGCACCTGCGACTCTGCCTCACCTGCGGGCACGTCGGCTGCTGCGACTCCTCGCCCCTCAAGCACGCCAGGCGGCACGCCGGCAGCGCCGGTCACCCCATCGTGCAGTCCTTCCAGCCGGGAGAGGACTGGCGCTGGTGCTACGTCGACGAGGCCCTGGTCTGATGAGCGCGGCCGAGCACAAGCAGAGTGCGGTCCACGAGACACCAGACCGGTACGGGGCGTTCCCGCGCCTGACACCGGAGCAGCTCGAGGACCTGGCTGGGCACGGTGAGCGCCGAAGGACCGCCGAGGGCCAAGTGCTGTACCGCGAGGGCGAGCCGTTCCGGGAGTTCCTCGCGATCCTCAGTGGGAGCGTCGAGATACTCCATGATCTCGGCGGGCCCGACGAGCGTACGGTGGCCGTTCACGGACCTGGCAGATTCCTGGGTGAACTCGGGTTGCTGGAGGGCCAGACGGCGTTCAACACCGCCGTGGTGTGTGAGGCGGGCGAGGTTCTGGCCGTGCCGGTGGAGCAGCAACGATCCCTGGTCGGCCGCGACCCCGTCCTCGGCGACCTGATCCTCCGCGCTTACCTGGGCCGCCGGTACATGCTCATCGGCCTCGGCGCCGGCTTCCGGATCCTTGGGTCGTGCTACTCACCGGACACGCTGCGGCTGCGTGATTTCGCCGCCCGCAACCGGCTGCCTCACCGCTGGGTGGATCTGGAGAAGGACAAGGATGCGGAGGCGCTGCTGCGCCGGTTCTCCATCCGCCCCGAGGAGACTCCGGTGGTCATCTGGAAGGGCGAGCTGGTGCTGCGCAATCCGAGCAACGCCGAACTCGCCCGGCTCATCGGGCTGCCCGCCCCCTCGCCGGAGGCCGGGCGGTGTGACGTGATGGTGGTCGGTGCGGGCCCCGCGGGACTCGCCGCCGCCGTGTACGGTGCCTCCGACGGTCTCACCACGGTCACTGTCGACGCCGTGGCCACCGGAGGCCAGGCCGGTACCTCGTCTCGCATCGAGAACTACCTTGGCTTCCCGTCGGGCATCTCCGGGGGCGAACTCATCGAACGCGCGGTGCTCCAAGCCCACAAGTTCGGTGCCCGCCTCATGGTGCCGGCCCAGGTCAGTGCCCTCACCCCGCAGGACGACGAGTACGTCGTCACCTTCGCAGACGGGTCCCGGGTCCGGGCAGCCGCCGTGGTGCTCGCCTCGGGTGTCTGGTACCGCCGGCTCGAGGTGCCCGGTATCGACCGCCTGGAGGGCATCAGCGTCTACTACGCTGCGACGGTCCACGAGGCCAGTCTCTGCCAGGCGGATCCGGTCGCCGTGGTCGGCGGCGGGAACTCCGCCGGGCAGGCGGCGCTGTTCCTCGCGAACCACGCGTCCAGGGTCCACCTCCTCGTCCGGGGCGGTGACCTCAACGCGGACATGTCGCGCTACCTGGTGGACCAGGTGGAACGGCACCCGAAGATCGAGGTGCTGCTCCACACCGAAGTCCGGCGTGCGTCGGGGGAGGAGAAGCTGGAGTCGCTGCTGGTGGAGGACAACGCAAGCGGTGAGCACCGGGAGCTGCGGGTCGCGGCGCTGTTCGTGTTCATCGGGGCCCGGCCGCACACGGAGTGGCTCACGGGCGTGCTGGCCCTGGACGAGAAGGGCTTCGTCCTCACCGGCGCGGACGCCCAGGCGGCGGCCGATCCGACCCGGTGGGACTCCCTCGGCCGGGGTCCGTTGCTGCTGGAGACCACCCTTCCCGGGGTCTTCGCCGCCGGCGACGTCAGGAGCGGCTCGGTCAAGCGGGTGGCCTCGGCGACCGGTGAGGGTGCCATGGCGATCCGCCTCGTGCACGAGCACCGGGGAAAGACGGGAAGTCTGGTCCGCTCCGCTGGTCCATAGTCCAGGTGCGCCGGCCTGTGGCGGGCCGGTCCGTGTCCTGGCGCTGGCTCTCTCCCTGACGACCTGTGGGCGGCCCGGCCCACCCCCCGGGCGTCCTCCCAGCGCGGCCGGCGCAACGCCGACGGTTTCCATGGACGGCATGAACCAGGCGAGAGAAAGGTAGTACCCGGCATCGGGCTGATGCGCCCGGCGAGCGGGCGCGACGACTCCGGTCTGAGCAGGAACGCCGCAGTGACGCAACGAGCACGGACAGCATGGCGTAGAGGCAGGTGATGCCGATGGACAAGGCGGAGGGATCTGGCCGTACCTCCTGCACCTACCGGCGGGCCAGCGTGTCACGCGGCGTCGACGTTACCTCCGAGGCATCCTGTGGGCACGGGCGATCGCGGGGGCAGCCGTCGGGAAGGAGTCATGCGGGTGTCGTCTGCGGGCGTTACGGTCGTGGCTCTCCTGGCGGATCCGGATGCGCCGACGGAGATCGCGCAGCGCATGGCCCAGGTACTTCCCACTCGGCTCGCCGACAAGTCGGGCCAGGGGCGGCGTTTCGAAGTCAAGGTGGTCAGTGAGCCCTTCACCGCAGGGACCGAGGACCCGCCCACCTTGATGCGCCGGATCATGGACCGCGGAAGAGCTGAGAATTGGGACATCGTCGTGGCCCTCACCGACCTTCCGCTGCGCTCACACGGGCGCAAGCTCGTTGTGGATCTGAGTCACGAACACGGTTTGGCGCTGGTGTCTCTTCCTGCGCTGGGGGGCTTGCGTCTGCAGACGAGGGCCCGGCGGGCCGTGGAAGAAGCCGTGCTTGGCTTGGCGGGTCCGCGGGCCACTGGGGCTGGAGGACCTCCGCAAAGTCAGCCGGTGCTCGGGCCCTTCGTCAGTCGTCTCGCGCCTGTTCACCGGGGCCCGGTCGAAGAGGAGGAGACCGCAGATCTTCGCTACGTCGTCAGCGGGCCGCGCGGTTACCTGAGGGTGCTCGTCGGCATGGTCCGCGCCAACCGGCCGTGGCGGTTGGTGCCGGGCTTGTCGAAAGCCCTGGCGGCCGCACTCGCCACAGGAGCAGTCGCCACCGTGAACTCCACCATCTGGAGCCTGGCCGAGTACCTGAGCACGCCACGCCTCGTGATCGCGACGGTCGGGTCTGTCGGGCTCATGATCGGCTGGCTGATCATCGACGCGGAGCTGTGGCATCGATCGACAGAGGTCTCGCCGGAGGCGAGGCAGAGGGCGAGGCTCTACAACGCCTCGACGGTCATGACCGTGGGTATCGGGGTGCTCGTCTGCTACGGCGGGTTGATCGTCATCAACTTGGTGTGGGCTCTGTTCATCATCAACGGCGAAGTGTTCGCTTCCGTGACAAGAAGCCCGCTGCAGGCCGCGGAATACTTGACGTTGTCATGGTTCGTCGCTTCGGTCGCCACCGTGGGCGGCGCGCTGGGATCAGGCTTGGAGAGCGACGAGGCGATCCGGGCAGCCGCCTACTCCAAGCGCGAACAGGAACGTCTCCACATGCTCCAGGACGACCACGGTGACCAGCTGGTAACCTGAGTTGAAGACGCGTCGTTGATTGACGGTCGTCCGGGTCCGAAGATTCCGCTGGTCGATCAGTGCGTGAGTGTTTCGCGTCATGGGCCGACGGGGACTCGGACGGTACGCCGCCGGAGCGCCGGGGTTTCGCTTGACGGCCCGGCTGTGGCACCACCGTTCCATCCGAACCGCGTGGACAGCCCACAGAGGCATGCCGGAGCCACGGACCCCGTCGCACCCACTCCCTGGAGTCAGGCTCTTTACGCTGTCTCCATCCCTGCCGTGCCGCGGCCATGCTGCGGCACCAAAGGAAGCCATCATGAAAGCAGCGGTATATGAAGGCCCGCGAACGGTCACAGTGAAGGACGTACCGGACGCGAAGATCGAACACCCCTGCGACATCATCGTCAAGATCACCACTACCAACATCTGCGGTTCGGACCTGCACATGTACGAGGGCCGCACCTCGTTCGAGTCCGGCCGCACCCTGGGACACGAAAACATGGGCCAAGTCGTGGAGGTCGGCCCGGCCGTCCGCAAGGTCCAGGTCGGCCAGTACGTGGTACTGCCCTTCAACATCGCCTGCGGCTTCTGCAAGCAGTGCGAGCGCGGTCTCACCAACTACTGCCTGACCATGCAGCCGGAACCGGCCCTCGCCGGAGCCGCCTACGGATTCGCCGACATGGGCCCCTACCAGGGCGGCCAGGCAGAGCTGCTGCGCGTGCCCTACGGCGACTTCAACGCGCTGCGTCTGGGCGAGGACGCCGCCGACCGGCAGACGGACTATGTGATGCTCGCCGACATCTTCCCCACCGGCTATCACGCCACCGAGATGGCCCACGTCAAACCGGGCGACCAGACGATCGTCTTCGGGGCCGGTCCCGTCGGGCTGATGGCGGCCTACTCAGCCCTCATGTCTGGGTAGCCGACCACCATCCCGACCGGCTGCGCAAGGCGGAGGAGATCGGGGCCATCCCGATCAACACCGCCGAGCAGAAGCCTGCGGAGGTCGTCAAGGAGGCCACCCTCGGTCTGGGCGCCGACAACGGTTGTGAGTGCGTCGGCTACCAGGCGCACGACCCCAAGGGACACGAGGACGCCAGCCTCACGCTCAACGGACTGATCGACTCGGTCAGGTTCACGGGCGACATCGGCGTGGTGGGCGTGTTCCTGCCCCAGGACCCGGGCGGTGCCGAGGCCCAGGGGGAGCTGGAGGCGCAAGGCAAGGTCCCGATCGACTTCGGCATGATGTGGTTCAAGGGCCAGCACATGGGCACCGGGCAAGCGCCGGTGAAGAAGTACAACCGGGCGCTGCGGGATCTGATCGCCGGCGGGAAGGCAAAGCCGAGCTTCGTCGTCTCCCACGAACTCAGCCTGGACGAGGCCCCCACTGCTTATGAGCACTTCGACGCCCGTGACGAGGGCTGGACCAAGGTGGTCCTGCATCCGAACGGACACGGCAACGGCCACAAGGGATAAGGGACCCGAGGGCCGCCGTCCCGCCCGTTCCCCCGGACCGGTCCGGCCGACCGGTGGCGCTCGCCCCGGCTCCGGCCGGGGCCGGACGGGCGACGATCGCTCGCGTTCCGGTCGGATCTGAACCAGCGGCGATCGCCCGCTCTCCGGCCCGGTGGGACGGGCGGTGGACGCCCGGCATTGTCCGCAGTGGCACCGCCCCGTCCCAGCGGTGCGGCCGCCCTGTTCCTGGGCCCGTGCGGGAGGCTTTCCTTGTCTGACGGCTGCCCCCACCTCAATCAGGCCGGCGCGACCCGGCAGGGCGTTCCGGCTAGGCTCACCCCCGTGACGTGGCTGCGGGCCTTGGGGGAGGTCGTGCGATCCGGGCTCACGATCGAGGAGACGCGGCTGGAGCCCCTGCTCGCGCTGCGCACGGCCGCTGGGGTGGCGATCGTCGTCGGGCCGGCGCTGTGGCTGGCTTCCCCCGCATACGCCGCGTCCGCCGCCCTCGGTGCCTACTCCGCGGGTGGGGCCACCTTCCAGCGCACCTGGCGCCCACGCAAGGTGATCGCGCTCGGCGCGGGCGCAGGCCTGGCGCTCAGCACCTTCGTGGGTTACCTGGCAGCGGGGCGACTCGTGACGTTCCTCCCCCTGCTGGCCGTATGGGCCTTTCTCGCGGGGATGGCGTGGGCCGTCGGATCGACCGCTGGGATCGTCGCAGCGACGACCGTCGGCAGCATGCTGGTGACCATCACCTTGCCCACGAGCGTCGGGCGAGCCCTGGAGCACGCAGGGATCATCGCGCTCGGAGGCGTGGCACAGGCCGTGCTGATCTTGCTGTTCCCGATCCGCCGGTGGGGGGCACATCGTGACGCGCTCGCCGACGCCCTGGCCGCCGTGGCGGACTACGCCCGCCGGCTGCGACACGACCCGACCGCCCCGTTCGACCCGGAGCCGTTGATGACGGCCCGGGACGCGGCCGCCGTGACGCCGTCACAGGCCCGCACCCGTCCCCCCGTCCTCCACGGCCCCCGGGGCCTGGCCGAGCGCATTCGGCCGGTCGTCGCCGCGCTCGCCGACCCGGACGTAGGCGCCCCGGCGGAGGGACCCGGGCGGGACCGGGCCCGGGAGCTGCTCAACGCGGCCGCCGACGTCCTGGACGCGGCCGCCCGTTCGATCCGCCGCGGCACTCCCGCCCAGGTGCCGCCCGGGAGCGCGGACGTCCTGCGCGTCGACGACGAGCACGAGGTGCTGGAGGGCCCCGCCCGGCAGGCCGCCGAGCAGCTCGTGGAACTACTCGCCGAGGCATTGGAGATCGCCGGGAGCGGCGCGCGCGGGAAGACGCCCACACCGCCCGGCACCGCGAGCGCCCAGTTTCTGGTGCGCCCGACCATGTTCCGGCTGCTCCCGGTCGTCGTCCGGGCGGTCCACTGTGAGCTCCGCCGGGACTCGCCCGTGTTCCGGCACGCCATCCGCCTGGCGGCGGTGGCCACGCTCGGCTATCTGATCGCCGCCCGGCTACCCCTGCACCACGGCTACTGGGCGCCCATCGCCTCGGTGATGGTGATGCGGCCGGACTTCCACCGGACGTACGCGCGTGCGGTGGCCCGTCTTGCCGGGACCCTGGCCGGGGTCGCGCTCGCCACCGGGATGGTGCAGACCCTGGGCCCGGACGCCCACGTGCTCGGCGCGCTGGCGGTGGTCTCGGCGGGCCTGTCGTACACGCTGATCCGTACCGGTTACGCCTACTCCCAGTGCTTCACTGCCGCGTACGTCGTCTTCCTGCTCGGCATGGGCGGCCAGGCATGGGAGCAGACGGTCCCGGAGCGGGTGGTGCTCACCCTGATCGGCGGGGCCTTGGCCATGCTGGCGTACGTCGTGTTCCCCGCATGGGAGACGCCCCGGCTGCCCAACCGGCTTGCGGACTGGCTCGCCGCCAACGGTCGCTACGCGGCCGCGGTGCTGCGCAGTTACGCCGAACCGACCGGGGAACGTCTCGCCGACATGCGCAGGGCATTGCTGGCGAGCAGGGAGGCACGAGCAGCCTGGCAGGAGGCCTACGACCAGGCAAGGCAGGAACCGGTCCGCCCCAGGGGTCTGACGTCGCGCGAGGCGGAGGAGGCGCAAGAGGCGCTCAAGGGTTTCGGCCGGGCGGCGATGCTCATGGAGAGCCATGTCCCGCGGGCCGACAGCCGTTCCATCCCCGAGGCCGAACGGTTCGCCGAGGCCCTGGAGGCGGACACCGCGCAGGCGGCAGACGACGTGCGCGAGCACCGGATTCCGGACTGGGGGCGCTTGGAGGAGGCGCTCCACGCGTGGGAGGGCGCCCCAGCCGGGGACCGGAGCACGGTGGCGCGGCGCGGGGCGGAACTGCAGAAGCGTGCCTTGGAGGATCTCACAACGGCCGTCAGCCGCACACCCTTGGAACGGGACGTCGGCTCTGTACGCGAGGAGCAGCGGGTGCGCGCGGCCGTGGCGGCGGAAGGTGACGGATCAGGACCCGCTCACCGGGGTGGGTGACGGTGTCGGCGACGGGTGGCGCCGCGCCTCCTGAACCGGGAAGTAGTCTCCCGGCCGTGTGGAGCGCCGCCACACGTACGCCGCTGTCGCCATCACGAGGATTAGCCCCGCCAGGATGAGCAGTTCGATCCCCTCGACGTTCCACCGGAAGGACTTCTCCGCCTCGGCCGTCACGATGAGCACCTTGCGAATGCCGGCAATCAGGCCGACGACGAGGAACGGCTCCGCGTCGAGGGTCTGGTTCCTGATGGTGAGGCGGACGGTGTGGAGCAGCTCGGCCACGATGAACAGCACAAGGCCGTTGTCCAGGGCGGAAAGAACGACCGTCTCCTCGCGGTACGGCCCCTGGATCGACTTGATGACGTCGTGGACGACCCCGACGGTCAGGAGCCCCGCCAGCAGTACGAGGAGCGCCGCAACGACGAGGTGGATACCGTCCTCGATGAGCTGCAGGAAGCCCTGTACCCGGCCGCCGCCCTCGATCTTCGGGAGAATGGATCGCACAGTCAGCATGCTAGGGGTGCCCCGGCCCGCAGGCGCGGAGTGCTGCCGAACGGGTGGACCGGCGGGTGGACGAGCGGATCCCTCACTGTGGTGAAAGCCTGGGGGAAGTGGCGAGATGCGACATCACCGAGACTTACCCGGCGGCAGGACGAGAGTGCATGAGGCAGCCCGACGCGGACACGAACGGTGGGAACCTGCGGTTCGTCCTGGTCGCCGAACCGGGCCTGCCCTCCGAGATTGCCCGCGATCTCGCCCCGCCTGCCGGAAGATCTGTGCCGCCGCACGTCAGGGGCATCCGCCGGCGGGGGTCACCGTGACGCTGCCCCTGGTGGCGGACGAGCGGGTCGACGTGTCCGACGTGGCTGAAATCGTCGGCACCCGTGTGACGGACGGCGACCGGGACATCGGCGTCTTCCTCACCTGCCTGCCGAGCCGGATGGAGCGCGAGCCGGTCAGCACCGACGTCGAACCCGAGCACAGAGTCGCACTGATCGCACTGCCCGCCCTCGGCTCCAGGCGTCTGCGGCGCCGGGTGCGGCAGACGGTGGTCGGCGACGCCAGGCAACAGGCCGTGCAGGACGAAGAGCCCCCAGCCCGTCGTCAGCCGTGCGGCACCGGATCCGCGCCGACTCCTTGGCCGCCCCGGTCTACTTCGTGCTGTACGACGCGGAGAGCGGATCGGTCTTGGGCGGGAGCTGAGTGAAGCCTGAACAAGAACAACGCAGTCGCCGTGCACTTGGCGATTGTTGGACCGTGGCCAAGAGCGGTCGGTGTGTCGGCGTCTCGCGGGTCGAACCCCAAGGCAGCGTCGTCCGGCGTCTGTGGAGTAGGGGAGGGCGGCTTTCGCGGCATCCTCTTCAAGAGGTAGATCAGCCTGCCGTTACAGCTTGAAGCGCCCGGGTCGGGTTGCCGGGGGGCCGCCACGCACTTGAACTGGTGGAGGAGTGCACTGCGCAGACCGGGAGGTGGATGAACCCGGGGATGAGAGCGGGAGGTGTTTTCGATGCCCGACCGCGACGTGCTCATGATGATCGCTGAGGACGGACGGGTGATCGAGTGGCATCGTCTTGCGGAGGAGCTGTTCGGATGGTCCGCCGAGGAAGCCGTAGGCCAGTCCGTCATCGCGCTGATGCGTGAGATCGGCGCTGGAGACCGAGGGCGTCGAGACAGCCTCTCTGATGGAGCCCCGGTACTGGTCAGGCCGGTGCTGCACGGCACTTCCGTTGTCTGGCAGGTACGCGCCGCAGCGGACGCCGTTTCACAGCAGGACGTGGCGGTCTTGAAGGCCATGTTCACCCAGTCCCCGGTGGGAATCCACGTCCTGGACGACCAACTGCGCGTGGTCCGCATGAACACCCGCTGGCTGCGCGACACGCCAGTGGCAGACCTGCTCGGCAAGCGGTTCACCGAGGCGTTCGAACTCGAAGACCCTGAGGAAGAGCTCGCGGTGGCTCACAGGGTCATGGAGAGCGGAGTGCCGGTACTGAACCGGCTCGTCCGGACCGGCAAAGCGCCTGGCCTGCACAGACGCCGCATCTACTCCGTCTCCTTCGCCCGCTTGGAGGGCGACCGTGGGGACGTGCTCGGTCTGGTGGCTTCAGCGGTCGACGTTACCGAGCGTGAGAACGCGCTGAAACGCCTGGCCCTCCTGGACACGGTCCGCGCACGGGTGGGGCGGCGGCTGGATGTGCTGGCTGTGTGCCGAGAACTGGTGGACGCAGTAGTACCGGCCTTCACCGGCATCGCCGTCGTCGAAGTCATCGAAGACGTCGTCCGCGGCGAGGACCCTCCACTGGTCCCTGTCGACCAGGACGTTCCCCTACACCGAACAGCCTTCCGGGGACGGATCTCGGCATACCGGG
The DNA here is from genome assembly GCF_042733315.1 of Streptomyces sp. NPDC059718. NCBI lineage: Bacteria > Bacillati > Actinomycetota > Actinomycetes > Kitasatosporales > Streptomycetaceae > Streptomyces > Streptomyces sp. NPDC059718. The sequence continues at coordinate 6,921 of NZ_JBHWGA010000033.1, read as the reverse complement.
TCGGAGACGTGCGCCCGCTGCCATCCGGCACCCCCTACTCGCACGTGCTTTCCGACCTCCGCCCACGGCTCGTCCCGATCGACGCTGACAGCGCGTGGCTCGCCGCCGACCCAGCCCGAGCGGACTCCATCAGGCGCTCCGATGTCCACTCTCTGATCGTGGCACCGCTGGCGTTGCGTGGTCATGCTCTGGGGGTAGTCAGCTTCTACCGCCACCACCACGAAGATCCCTTCGAGGAGGAGGACCTCCAGCTTGCGTCCAACGTGTGCGCGCACGCCGCTCTCTGCATCGACAACGCCCGTCGGTACACCCGTGAGCGGACCATCGCAGCGACTCTCCAGCGCAGGCTTCTGCCCCAGCGCCCAGCCACGCCAAGCTCTGTGGAGGTCTGCCAACTGCACTTTCCGGGGCCGGAGGGTGGCGGCGTATGGTTCGACGCGATCGCGTTGCCCGGCGCACGGACCGCGCTGGTCGTCGGCGACGTCGCCGGGCGAGGCGTCGCCGCGGCGGCCACGATGGGACTGCTTCGGACGGCGCTCCACTCAATTGCCGCGCTGGACCTGGGGCCCGACGAGCTACTGGCCCGGTTGAGCGACACCGCGATCCGTCTCGCAGCCGAACGTGCCGCGTTGCCGCCCGGGGATCCCCTGCACCGCGAGTCGCTCACTGCCAGCTGCGCCGTTGCGATCTACGACCCGGTCACTCTCACGTGCGCCCTCGCCCGTGCCGGTCTCCCGGAGCCGGTGGCCGTCTTCCCCGACGGCACCTCGTCCACGCTGGCCGTGCCTCCAGGCCCCCTGCTCGCCGGAACGGGCAACGCCCCGTTTCCCGCGACTACGGTCAGCCTCCCCGAAGGCACCACCCTGGCCATGGCCACCGCGCCACTCGCAGACGAGGTCCTGGCAGGGCCACTGCGCCCGCTCCTGGACCGCGGCAGCAAGCGGAGTCTGCCCAAGCTGCGCGACGACATCGCGCATGCGCTCACACAGCGCCACCGGACCGACGAGAGACTGATGCTGCTCGCGCGTACGAAAGCGCTGCCCCCAGATCAGGTGCTGGCCCTCTCCCTGCCGCCGGGTCCCGAGGCCGCCCCGATCGCCCGTGCGGCAGCCCGGTGCCAACTTGATGCCTGGGGCGTGGACGAGGAGATTGCGTTCACCAATGAGCTCATCGTCAGCGAACTCGTCGGCAACGCGGTCCGCTACGGCGCTCCGCCCCTGCAGCTACGCCTGATCCTTGACGAGATGCTGACCAGCGAGGTCAGCGACGCCTCGACCTGCGCTCCACACGTGAAACACGCCCGCACCATCGACGAGACTGGCCGAGGGCTGTTCATCGTCGCCACCCTCGCGGACCAGTGGGGTACCCGTTATTGGGATCAGGGAAAGACCGTCTGGGCAGAGCAGCCAAAAGGGCTCTGTCTCACGTCCGGTGGTAACGGAGCGTCGTGATTCCGCAGTCCATCGTTGCGGGCGCTCGTTGCAGCGTAGTGAGGGTCTGCCGGCCTTCGGGGACCGCGCCCAGGGCATGACCGTCGACACCTCCCACGCCCTGGCCACGCCCGCCTCGGCTCGTGAGGGCAGCGTGCGCGCCGCCGCTGAGGTGACAGCGGCCCGGGCCGTCGCCGCAGCACACGGATGCCGCTGAATAGGCGACCGAGTCCGGATTCGTCCGTGGCACACCCACCGGCGGCGCGCAGGTCAGGCCGGACGGACGGCAGCAGGGCTCCGGCCGGAAGCCGAAGAACATCAAGGAACACGGTGTCTTCCAAGGTCGTGGATTAGATGGGCCCGCCACGCGCGCCGGGTGATGATCCGGGCAGGCTCGCCAGCGCGCGCGGCGGGATCACGGCCCGCCTGGTATGAGCCGTGCGCCCCCGTCGGGGCGGGGGCGTCCTCCCCAACGAACGGGGAGCAACCATGGGGTCGGCGCCGTGGCGTGGTCGCTGCGGCACTCCGATTCACCGCTCGGATGCTGCGCCGTGTGCCGGTCGCGATGTCGTGCCTGTCGTGGCACCGCCGACGTTCGCGCACCACCCGCCGGCCTCCCGCACCCGCAGCTGAAGGGGCACGCGGGACGCCTCATCGCCGAGACGGTCCCAGCTGCTGCCTCGGCGGGACGCCGACCGTCACCATCACGACGAGCTGGCCGCGCTCCGGCTCGAACGCCACATGGAACGGGAGCTGCTCGCCAGCCTCAACGGTCACTGCAGAGAACCACCTTCGACATCGACGCGAGGAACGGGAGGGGAACCGGCCCGGTAGTGCGACGGGGGACTCCGCCGGGCCGGGGCCTCACAGGGCAGGCTGCCGGGCGATAGTCGCCCACACGGTCTTGCCGACCGGATCGCGGTCACGGACCCCAAAGTCGGCTGCGGCCGCCCGTACGAGCATCAGCCCCCGCCCGCTCTCGGCATCGCTCGACGCGATCACAGGGCGGGGATGCCGGCGGCTAGGGTCGGACACCTCCAGCAGCAACTGGGCGCCATCGTCCGATACGTGGACGTGCACCAGGTGCTGGGTGTCGCAGTGCCGGATCGCGTTGGTGACCAGCTCCCTGGTGATCAACACCGCGGTGTCCATCGCACCCTCGGGGACATCCCAGCCGGCGAGAACCCGCCCCACCTGTCTGCGGGCGATGTACACCGTCTTGGGAAACGGCGTGAACCACATCTGCCACCGCTGCGAGGTCCCGTGCGTCGTCATCACGGCTCCGCTCCCCCTTCAAAGGGCACCATCGCCCCGGTCGGGTTTTTCGAGAGGTCAGCGCCGACCTGACGTCGTGTCGGACACTGACTGTAGGAAAGCGGCTCGTCACGGCCGCCGCCATCTCCGATGCAGGCAGCGCATGCGGATATGCACCCATCGCATACGAGGCGGGTAGATGCTGAGCGACGGTACGTAGCGTGGGAGGGGAACGCATGGACGGGGCCGGCAACAAGCAAGTCCGGGACGCCGCACGAGGCGGCGACTACGGCCGCGTCATCAAGCTGACTCGCAAGGCTTTAGGCCTGACCCAGCGCCAGCTCGGGGAGGCCTGCGGCCTGTCTCAGTCGGCCATGTCACGCCTCGAAGACCGCGGCGTCGGCACCTACAACATGAGCCTCCTGGCGAGCGCGGCCAGCCACCTCGGCATCCCTCCGAACCTGGTCGGTCTCGCCGACTACGACCGGAACGGGAACAGCACGGTGGAACGCCGAGAATTCCTCGCCGGCGTCGCCGCAGTTGCAGCGACGCCAGCCATAGCCCACATCCCGGCCCGCCCCGAATGGGACAGCGGCCAGGCACCGGCCCTACGCGTCGCCACAACCGCCTTCCGCCGCCTGGACGCCACCGTCGGCTCACGCGACCTCGCCGACGCCGCACAAGCCCACCTGCGCCTCATCCAGCGCGTCGCCTCCCAGGCCCCGGACGCCTCCCACAAGGCCCGCATGGCCGCCGTCGGCTCCGAAGCCGCCTCCCTGGTCGGCTGGCTCGCCTGGGACATGGCCGACCACGGCTCCGCCCGCACCTGGTACGGCTCGGCCATCAAGGCCGCCCGCACCGCCGGGGACTCCCTGCTCGGCGCCTACCAGACCGGCAGCCTCGCCCAATTCGAGGTGGAAGCGGGCAACACCGCCGAAGGCTTGCGGCTGATCGCCCGAGCGCGCCGCCAGCTCGGCCCCGACCTTCCGGCCATCGCTGCCGCCTGGCTCGCCTCCATTGAGGCCGTCGCCCACGCCACCGCCGGCGACGATCGCGCCACCGAGCGCGCCCTGCGCTCCTGTGAGCAGCACACCGCGCTCGTGCCGCGCGAGGACCCGCCGCCGTGGCCGTGGGTGTTCTCCTTCGACGAGCGGAAGGTGGCTTCCTGCCGCGTCGTGTGCGGGGCGCGCCTCGGCCGGTCCCGCTGGGTCCTGTCCTCGCAGGAGATCACCACCGCCCTGTCGTCCGGCCACGAGAAGCAGCGCGCACTTCTGACCCTCGACGTCGCCACCGGCCACCTGTCCACCGGCCGCGTCGACTCCGCGTTCGCGCTGGCGACCCGGGCCGTCCACGATGGAGTGCGGCTCAAGTCCGGGCGCGTCGTCGAGCGCGCCCGTGCCTTCCGCCGCTCGTATACCTCGCAGACACCGCCCGGTATCGTGCGCGACTTCGACACCCTGCTGCACGACACCTACCTGTAAGGGGGAAGCCAGCATGCGCCTGGGCATCACGGGCCACCGAGGGCTGTCGCCGGCGGTCGAGGCCCAAGTCCGTGCCGAACTTGCCAAGCTGGTCGACGCCACCGCGGCGGAGGACCTGGTGGGGATCAGCTGCATCGCAGACGGCCCCGACGCCTGGTTCGCGCAGGCCGTTCTCCAGCACGGCGGCCGCCTCGAAGTGGTCATCCCTGCCGCCGAGTACCGCGAGAGCCTGCCCGACTGGCACTACCCGGTGTACGACGAGCTGATGGCCCGCGCCGCCGACGTCCACCACACCGGGATGCGCGAGTCCACCTCGCAGGCTCACCAGGCGGGCAGCGAGATCGTCGTGGGGCTCGCCGACCAGCTGATCGCCGTGTGGGACGGGCAGCCAGCCCGTGGATACGGCGGCACCGCCGACGTCGTCGCCTACGCGCGCCGTGTCGGCGTCCCCGTACAGATCGTGTGGCCCGAAGGGGCCAGCCGGGACTGATCCGAAGAGGACTCACCCACGGACCGAGCCGTTTCTCCGCGGCCGACGGCCGTCGGCCGCGGAGAAACGGGGGAACAGGACAACCTCAGGCCCTTCGCGTCCTGCTCTCGAGCCGTGAAATGGCCAGTGGGCACCTCGACACCGTTTCCAGTTGAGGCCGTTTCGGCACGACCTACGTATGCCTTTCGGCGCTATGCCAGCGGAGGGTGGCCAGACGGCGGGGTGCTGAGGAGAAACCTGCTGTGGCTGGTGCGTCCGCTCCAGAGGACGTCGCGCAGCGGCTTGCCATTCAGCCCGGGGACCACTGCGTGTGCACGACGTACGAGTTCATGGCTGACGGCCAGCCGGTACAACTGTCGACGTCGTGGGAGCCGATGGCTCTCACGTGTCGACGGTCACGTAATTCCCCAGCCCAAACGCCAAGGAATTCCCCACCGGCTCGTTTCGTCGATCAGCTGCCTGGAGGTGTGCCGCGCTGACATCCGGTCGACGTGCTCGTCCGGGTAGCCCTACTCTCGCGCGGTGACGAACAATGTGAAGGGCGGCGAGGACTTCCGCGCCCTGCTGCAGCGCCTCGTGGAGCGCTTCAAGGGCCTCGGCGCCGACGCCCCGCAGATCGACGACGTCCTGCTTCGTTGGGCCGCAGCTCTTCCCGACCGGGGTTCGGAGCCCGGCTGGTCGGGCTTGGCCGACCAGTTGATCTGCGCAGTGGACGCGCCTTCGGCCGGGCTCGCCGAGCCGGCCCCTCTCGGCGACGAGCCGTCGGTCGCCTCCCCGGCAGACCTGCGTGCCCTGCTGCTGGCGCTCGCCGCCGACTTCGCCCGCGACCGCGCCTGGACGGAGGACAGGCTGGCCCGGGGACTGTGGGCCGGTGACGGCGGCGGCTGGGCGAGCGGCTCAATGGCCCAGTTCCTGGAGTCCTGGGACGCGTGGCTCGATCGCAGGCTCGGCAGGTCCCCAGCGTTCCCGGGCACTCCACCGATCGAACCGGTGACCTGGGCCTCTGTTGCTTGGCAGTTCGGTGCTGCTCGCGTCTACGAGCGAGGCCGCCCAGCCGGCCTGATCAGTATCGCCGGTCGGCCTGGTCCGATCGACCAGGCCCGGTGGCGGCGGGTCAATTGTCCGTGGGGTTCCTCGGGCGCTAGTTCGGCCGGTAGCTGGGGCCGTTCATGATGACCTGGTGGCTGGTGTTGATCAGCCGGTCCAGGAGCGACTCGGCGACGACGGGGTTGGGGAAGAGCGGATACCAGTCGCTGGGTGCCCGGTTGCTGGTGATGATGAGGGACCGGCCCTGCCGCTCGCTGACCAGCTCGTAGAGGTCGTCAGCCTGGGCCGCACTCAGCTGGCGCATCGCGAAGTCGTCCAGGATCAGGACGTCGGGGCGGATCAGCTCGCGCATCCGCTTGTCCCAGGTGCGGTCCGCGTGACCGCCGGCCAGCTCCGCCAGGACCCGGCTGGTTTTGGTGAACCGGACGTTGGCGCCCTGGCGGATCGCCAGGTGGCCGAGGGCCTAAGCAATGTGCGTCTTTCCGACTCCGACCGGGCCGAAGAGGATGACCGACTCGCCGGCGTGGAGCCAGCGTAGGGCGGTCAGGTCGCGGATCTGGGCCGCGGGAAGCTTGGAGGAGGCGGTGAAGTCGAACTCCTCCAGGGTGACCTGCTGCTCGAACTTCGCCTTCTGCAGGCGTCGTTGGAAAGCGCCGGTCTCGCGGCGGGTGATCTCGTCCTGGCAGAGGACCTGGAGGAAGTCCTGGTGCCCGAGTTCGCCGCCGTGGGCCTGAGCGGACGGGCGTCGAGGGTCGCCAGCATGCCGGAGAGGCGAAGCACCTTGAGCGATTCGCGCAGAGCGGTGTCCATCACGCCCATCGCACGGCCGCCTCGGAGTCGCCGCGGCCCTGGTCGTCGTGGAGCTCGTCCGCGGTCTGGGTGGGGATCGTGGCGCCGAACAGGCCCTGAGGTCTGTGCAGGAAGGCCGCGGCTCCGGCGTCACCGGTCTCCGGCTCGGGGTCGGTCTCGGTGCCGGCGATCAGGATGCCCTTGATGGTGCGGTAGGAAAGGGTCGGCGCCGGAAGTCCTTCGGGGGTTGACTCCAAAGCCGGTGTCGTGTCCGGGGTTTGGTCAGATGTCCGGGGTGGCGAGGTAGAGGCCGCAAGCGTAGTCCAGGGCACCTTCGGGGGTGTCGGCGAAGCTGCTGGTGGGCAGGAGGGTGTCCTCGTACTTGTCGGTGTTGGCGAGGTAGAGGGCGAAGCCCCAGGTGGTGGCGGAT
>NZ_JBHWGA010000032.1:0-105234 GCF_042733315.1 Streptomyces sp. NPDC059718 | reverse complement strand
CCCCCGGGGCCGCCGCCCGGCCCGTCGCGCGAGGGCCCGCCGCCGCCCGGCGCGCCCGGGGGCCGCCGCTGACCACGGACGGTGTCCGCCAGGCGGAACACATGTCCGTCCGGGGCGCGGTGCCCGATACGGTGGAGGCACCATGAACGACGCATCGCAGGCGACCGCTGCCACCGCCGCCAATGTGCCGACGCTGCTGGTCAAGATCTTCGGGAAGGACCGGCCGGGGATCACCGCCGGGCTCTTCGAGACGCTGGCCCGCTTCCAGGTGAACGTCATCGACATCGAGCAGGTCGTCACCCGTGGGCGCATCGTGCTCTGCGCCCTGGTGCCCGCCCCCGCGGGCCGTTCGGTGGAGGGCGAGTTGCGCGCGACGGTGCACGCGTGGGCGGAGTCGATGCGCCTGCAGGCCGAGATCATCTCCGGCATCGGTGACAACCGGCCGCGCGGCGAGGGCCGCTCCCATGTGACGGTGCTGGGGCACCCGCTGACCGCGGAGTCCACGGCGGCCATAGCGGCCAGGATCACCGGCACCGGCGGCAACATCGACCGCATCTTCCGGCTCGCGAAGTACCCGGTGACGGCCGTGGAGTTCGCCGTGTCCGGTGTCGCCACCGCCACGCTGCGTCCCGCGCTGGCCCTGGAGGCCCACGAGCGCGGGGTGGACGTGGCCGTGGTCTCGGCCGGCCTGCAGCGCCGGGCGCAGCGCCTGGTGGTCATGGACGTGGACTCCACCGTCATCCAGGACGAGGTGATCGAGCTCTTCGCGGCGCACGCGGGCTGCGAGGACCAGGTCGCCGAGGTGACGGCCGCGGCGATGCGCGGCGAACTGGACTTCGAGCAGTCCCTGCACGCGCGGGTCGCCCTGCTCAAGGGGCTGGACGAGTCCGTGGTGGACAAGGTCCGCCAGGAGGTGCGGCTGACGGCCGGGGCCCGCACGCTGATCCGCACGCTCAAGCGGATGGGCTACCAGGTGGGCGTGGTCTCCGGGGGCTTCACGCAGGTCACCGACGACCTCAAGGAGCGGCTGGGTCTGGACTTCGCCGCCGCCAACACCCTGGAGATCGTGGACGGCAAGCTCACCGGCCGGGTGACCGGCGAGATCGTCGACCGGGCGGGCAAGGCCCGGTTGCTGCGGCGCTTCGCGGCCGAGGCCGGGGTACCGCTCAGCCAGACCGTCGCCATCGGCGACGGCGCCAACGACCTGGACATGCTCAACGCGGCGGGCCTCGGGGTCGCCTTCAACGCCAAGCCCGTGGTGCGGCGGGCCGCGGACGCCGCGGTCAACGTGCCGTTCCTGGACACCGTGCTCTACCTGCTGGGCATCACGCGCGAGGAGGTCGAGGCGGCCGACGCCGGGGACGGCGCGGCCTCCGGGGACTGACCGGCGCCGACCCACGGGCAGGGAAAGGGCTCCGGAGCAGGTGCTCGGTGCTCCGGGGCCCATTCCGTACGGTCCCTGCGTCCCTGCGGCTCGGCCGGTTGCGGCCTCAGTCGTGCGGCGACCAGAAGTCGACGAGGCGGCCGACGCCGTGCTCGACCGTCTTCCACGGACCGGAGAAGGTGATCACCGCGATGGCCGCCGTCGGGAATCCGGTGCGGTTCATCCGCGCGCGGGCGTCCCCGTCGCTCTCCCCCGCGAGGGCGTCGGCCAGTGCGTGGATGGTCGGGTTGTGACCCACCAGCAGCAGGTCGTCGACGTCCTCCGGGGTCTCGTTGAGGAGGGCGATCAGGTCACCGAGGGTGGCGTCGTAGAGGCGCTCCTCGTAGACGGTCCGCGGGCGGTGCGGGAGTTCGTGGGCGGCCAGCTTCCACGTCTCGCGGGTGCGCGCGGCCGAGGAGCAGAGGGTCAGTTCGAACGGGATCCCCAGCTCGGCGAGCCTGAGGCCGGCGACGGGGGCCTCCTTGCGTCCCCGTTCCGCCAGCGGTCGCTCGTGGTCGGGGACGTCGGGCCAGTCGGCTTTGGCATGCCGGAGCAGGACGATCCGGCGGGGCGATGCAGCTGCGCTCATGACCCTCAGCTTTCCAGAAATCCGGCCGCCAGGCGCGGGCTGCGGGACGGATCACGGTTCGCCGCGGGAGGGTCACAGCAGGTGCTGCAGGAGCCCCGGGAGCCCTTCGCCGACCGCGTGCAGGAGCTGTCCGACGGGCTCCGCGGCCGAGGCGTCCGCGGCGCCGGGGCCCGCGACCAGGGCGAGCAGCGCCACGAAGGCGAGTGCGGGCAGGGCGAGCGCCCACCACGGCAGGCGCGTCTGCGTGCCGTCCCCGACCGCCGGGCGGGCGGCGCGGGTTCGCGGGGTACGCGAGGGAACAGCCTGCAGGGACACGGGACGCCTCCGTGGGTCAGCCGGGGTGCCGGAGCGGTGTCCGACCTTGCACCACGACGCTACGGAAGGGCGGCCGCCGGGCCCATCGGGTGGCCCACCCACTCGACCCTGACCCTGGCCCCCTAGGGGAGGTGGGGTTGTCCCTACCCCGGGTCTCGGGGTCGCAGGTCAGCCGAACTTGGCGCCGATGATCGCGATCACCGCGACGAGGGCGGGCACGGCCATCATGAGGCCGAAGATGATCAGGAGCTTCTTCTGCGGCTGCGGGGGATCGGGCTCGAGCACGGGCATGCGGCCCAGTCTCGCACCCGGTCGCGGCAGCCGCGCACGCGGGTGGTCAGAGCTCGTCCTCCACGGCGCGGTCGCGGCCGGCGACCACGCCCGCGGCGATCTGCGGCACCAGCAGGGCCAGCATGAAGGCCACCGGCAGGTCCCAGCCGCCGGTGTGCTGGTAGAGGGCCCCGACGAGGATCGGACCGGGGATGGAGAGCAGGTAGCCCGTGCACTGCGCGAAGGCCGACAGCCGCACCACCCCGCTGCCGGTGCGCGAGCGCATCCCGATCATGGTGAGGGCGAGCGGGAACGAGCAGTTGGAGATGCCCAGCAGCAGGGCCCACACCCAGGGCGCGGCGGCCGGGGCCGCCCACAGGCCGCCGTAGCCGACGATCCCGAACAGGCCGAGGCCGACGGCGAGTCCGCCCTGGTGCCGCATCCGGCCGGCGAGCGCGGGCAGCACGAAGGAGAGCGGTACGCCCATCACCATGGTGACGGCGAGCAGCACGCCCGCGGTGGAGGCGGAGACCCCGGCGTCACGGAAGATCTGCGGCAGCCACCCCATGGTGATGTACGCGCCCGTGGCCTGGAGCCCGAAGTAGACGGCGAGTGCCCAGGCGGTACGGCTGCGGGCGATGCTGCCGGCCGGCGCCCGCTCCGCGGCCGGAGCCGCGGGGGTGGCGGCGGGGGCCGCGGGAGCGTGGTCCCGGTCCCGGACGAGGGCGAGCCAGGGCAGTACGGCGAGGGCGGCGATCACGCCCCAGGCGGCGAGGCCGAGCCGCCAGTCGCCGCCGAAGGCGCGGGTCGCCGGGACGGTCACCGCGGCGGCGAGGGCGGTGCCCAGGGACAGGGCCATCGAGTAGAGCCCCGTCATGGTGCCCACCCGGTCCGGGAACCAGCGCTTGACGACGACGGGCATCAGGACGTTGCCGACGGCTATGCCGCCGAGTGCGAGGGCGCTGGCGGCGAGGAAGAGCGCCGTGCCACCGGCGAACGGACGCAGGAAGAGCCCGAGGGTGATCGCGACCAGCCCCGCGCAGACCACGGCGCCGGGACCGCGGCGGCGGGCCAGCCGGGGCGCGGTCACCCCGAACACGGCGAAGCACAGCGCGGGGACGGAGGTGAGCAGCCCCGCGACGGTGCCGCTCATGCCGAGGCCGTCGCGGACCTCCTCCAGGAGGGCGCCGAGGCTGGTGATGGCGGGCCGCAGATTGAGGGCGGCGAGCACCAGCGCGACCGCCACCAGGATCCGGGTGCGCCGTACGCCTTGCGCGGCGGGGGGAAGGTGTGCGGGCATGGTGGCCCGTTCCGTGGCAGGGTCGAGCGTCGCTTCGTCGTCACGCATGCCGACCATCATAGAATGATGGGATGAATGTTGAGGAGACCCCATGCCCCTGACCTCACCCCGGCGCTCCGCCCTGGCCGACCAGGTGATCGCGCAGCTGCGCGCCCAGATCACCTCCGGTGAGTGGCCGGTGGGGTCGCGGATTCCCACCGAGACCCAGCTGGTCGAGCAGCTCGGGGTGGCCCGCAACACCGTCCGCGAGGCGGTGCGGGCGCTCGCGCACAACGGGCTGCTCGACATCCGGCAGGGTTCCGGCACCTATGTGCTGGCCACCAGCGAGCTCGCCGGGGTGATGCACCGCCGCTTCGCCGACGCCGACCCGCGGCACGTGGCCGAGCTGCGCAGCGCCCTGGAGGCGTCCGCGGCCGCGCTCGCCGCGCAACGGCGGACGGACCGCGACCTGAAGCAGCTGGACGCGGCCCTGGCCCGGCGCGAACGGGCCTGGGAGTCGGGCCGTACCGAGGCCTTCGTCGACGCCGACGCGGCGCTGCACCTGTCCGTCGTGGCGGCCTCGCACAACGACGTCGTCGCCGAGCTCTACGCCGACCTCGGCGAGGTGCTGCGCGCTTTCCTGCGCGCGGACGTCGGCGAGGAGCTGCGCGCCGAGCAGTACGTGGACCACGCCCGCCTGGTCGAGGCGATCCGGGCCGGCGATCAGGAGGCGGCCTCCGCCGAGGCCTCGGCGCACGCCTTCAGCTGCCGCTTCAGTCCAGCGTCCCGGTGACCCAGACCTCCTGGATCTCCTCCCAGCAGCGGTCGCTGAGCGTGACGGTCTGCGCGGGTCCGACCGGGACGGGGGCTCCGTCGACGTCCGGGTCCCACCACTGGAGGCACTCGATGTGCAGCTGCACGCGGTCCAGGTCGGGGTCGGGGTTGAAGCACACGGCGACGCCCTCGCTGCCCTGCACCGAGGTCCGGCACTGCGCGACGTCCGGCAGCCGTGCCGCGGCCCCCGCCGCCGCGGCCGCCGGGCCCACGCCCGCGGCGAGCGCCGCGACCACCGCCGCGGCGCATACGTAGGGACGCACGATCGACGCCCTCCCTCCGCTCGCCCCCGGCCCCCGCACAGCCATCCTCCCGGCCCGGGGGGTCCGGCCACCCGGTCTGCTGGGCCGAACGGGGGACGGCGCCCCGAACGCGCGTACGGCCCTGGTGCCGCCCGAGGGCGGCACCAGGGCCGTACGCGAAGGGGCCGGAACGGCCCGTACGGTCAGGCTCCGACCGCGTGCAGACCGCCGTCGACGTGGATGATCTCCCCCGTGGTCTTGGGGAACCAGTCGCTCAGCAGCGCGACGACACCGCGGCCGGCGGGCTCGGGGTCGGCGAGGTCCCACTCGAGCGGGGCCCGGTGGTTCCAGACGTCGGCCAGCTCACCGAAGCCCGGGATGGACTTGGCGGCCATGGAGCCGATCGGGCCGGCCGAGATCAGGTTGCAGCGGATGTTCTGCTTGCCCAGGTCCCGGGCGATGTAGCGGGAGGTGGCCTCCAGCGCCGCCTTGGCCGGGCCCATCCAGTCGTACTGGGGCCAGGCGAACTGCGCGTCGAAGGTGAGGCCGACGACCGAACCGCCCTCCTGCATCAGCGGCAGGCAGGCCATGGTGAGCGACTTCAGCGAGTACGCGGAGACGTGCATCGCGGTGGCGACGGACTCGAACGGCGTGTTGAGGAAGTTGCCGCCGAGGGCGTCCTGAGGCGCGAAGCCGATGGAGTGCACGACGCCGTCGAGGCCGCCCAGCTCCGCGCCGACCACGTCGGCGAGGGAGGCCAGCTGCTCGTCGTTGGTGACGTCGAGCTCGATGACCTTGACCGGCTTGGGCAGCTTCTTGGCGATGCGCTCGGTCAGCGTGGGCCGCGGGAACGCCGTGAGGATGATCTCGGCACCCTGCTCCTGGGCGAGCTTCGCGGTGTGGAACGCGATGGAGGACTCCATCAGCACGCCGGTGATGAGGATGCGCTTTCCAGCGAGGATTCCGCTCATGGTGCTCAGTGACCCATACCCAATCCGCCGTCGACGGGAATGACGGCTCCGGTGATGTATGCCGCCTCGTCGGAGGCGAGGAAGCGGACCGAGGAGGCGATCTCCTCGGGCTGCGCGTAGCGGGCCAGCGGGACCTGGCTGACGATGTTCTTCCGCTGCTCGTCGGTGAGCACACGGGTCATGTCGGTGTCGACGAAGCCGGGGGCGACGACGTTGACGGTGATGTTGCGCGAGCCGAGCTCACGGGCGAGGGAGCGCGCGAAGCCGACCAGGCCGGCCTTGGACGCGGCGTAGTTCGCCTGGCCCGCCGAGCCGAGCAGCCCCACCACGGAGGAGATCAGCACGATGCGGCCCTTGCGGGCGCGCAGCATCTTCCTCGACGCGGCCTTGACCACGCGGAAGGTGCCGGTGAGGTTGGTGTCCACGACGGAGGTGAAGTCGTCGTCGGACATCCGCAGCAGCAGCTGGTCGCGGGTGACGCCGGCGTTCGCCACCAGCACCTCCACCGCACCCTGCTGGGCCTCGATCTCCTTGAACGCCTGCTCGACCTGCTCACCGTCGGTGATGTCGCACTTGACGGCGAAGAGCCCCTCCGGGGGCTCGCCCGAGCGGTAGGTGACGGCGACCTTGTCGCCCGCGTCGGCGAACGCCCTGGCGATGGCGAGGCCGATGCCCCGGTTTCCTCCGGTGACGAGAACCGAGCGGCTCAACGGATCACCCTTTCCCTAGAGGTCTGGTACTCCAGAAAACTATCTGCCTACCTCGCGGTACGGAGAATCGACCCCCGACAGGGGCGTGTGCGAGTCGCTGTCGAGTCTCTACAGAAAACCGCAGGCGGGCGGATTGTCGGAGCGGCATGATTCACTGCGGAGACCTTGACGATTGGACAGAACGGGAGGCCGTCGTGCCCCACGAGGTCGATCAGTCATTCCTGGCGCTGCCCCTGCGGGCGCTCGCGGACGCGGCGCTGGCACGCGCCCGCGCCCTGGGAGCCGAGCACGCGGACTTCCGCCTCGAGCGGGTGCGCAGCGCCTCGTGGCGATTGCGCGACGGCAGGGCGTCCGGGTCGTCCGACACCACGGACGTCGGCTACGCGGTGCGCGTGGTGCACGGCGGGGCGTGGGGCTTCGCCTCCGGGGTCGACCTGACGATGGACGCCGCGGCGCGCGTGGCCGGGCAGGCGGTCGCGATGGCGAAGCTGTCGGCCAAGGTGATCGCCGCGGCGGGCTCCGACGAGCGGGTGGAGCTGGCGGCCGAGCCGGTCCACTCCGACAGGGTGTGGGTCTCCTCGTACGGGACCGACCCCTTCGAGGTGCCCGATGCCGACAAGACGGGTCTGCTGTCCGAGTGGAGCGGCCGGCTGCTGGCCGCCGACGGCGTGTCGCACGTCGACGCCTCCCTGATGACCGTCCACGAGAACAAGTTCTACGCGGACACGGCGGGGACGACCACGACCCAGCAGCGGGTGCGGGTGCACCCGGAGCTGACCGCCGTCGCGGTGGACCCGAAGTCCGGGGAGTTCGACTCGATGCGCACCCTCGCGCCGCCGGCCGGCCGCGGCTGGGAGTACCTGACCGGCACCGGCTGGGACTGGGACGCGGAGCTCGCGGAGATCCCCGGGCTGCTCGCCGAGAAGATGGCGGCGCCCTCGGTGGAGGCGGGCTCGTACGACCTCGTGGTCGACCCCTCGAACCTGTGGCTGACCATCCACGAGTCGATCGGCCACGCCACCGAGCTGGACCGTGCGCTGGGCTACGAGGCCGCCTACGCGGGCACCTCCTTCGCGACCTTCGACCAGCTGGGCACGCTGCAGTACGGTTCCCCGCACATGAACGTCACCGGTGACCGCACCGCCGAGCACGGCCTGGCGACCATCGGCTACGACGACGAAGGCGTGGCCGGGCAGTCCTGGGACCTGGTGAAGGACGGCGTCCTGGTCGGCTACCAGCTCGACCGCAGGATCGCCCGGCTCACCGGGTTCGAGCGCTCCAACGGCTGCGCCTACGCGGACTCCCCCGGCCACGTCCCGGTGCAGCGGATGGCGAACGTGTCGCTGCAGCCCGCGCCGGACGGGCCGTCGACGCAGGAACTGATCGGCGGCGTCGAGCGCGGCATCTACGTCGTGGGCGACCGCTCCTGGTCGATCGACATGCAGCGCTACAACTTCCAGTTCACCGGCCAGCGCTTCTTCAGGATCGAGAACGGCCGGCTGGCCGGGCAGCTGCGCGACGTCGCCTACCAGGCGACCACCACGGACTTCTGGGGCTCCATGGAGGCCGTCGGCGGGCCGCAGACCTACGTCCTGGGCGGCGCCTTCAACTGCGGCAAGGCCCAGCCGGGTCAGGTCGCCGCGGTCTCGCACGGCTGCCCCTCCGCGCTCTTCCGCGGCGTCAACATCCTCAACACCACGCAGGAGGCCGGTCGATGAGCTCCGTTTCGAAGCCCCACGAGATCGTCGAGCGCGCCCTGGAGCTGTCCCGGGCGGACGGCTGCGTCGTCATCGCCGACGAGGAGTCCTCGGCCAACCTGCGCTGGGCGGGCAACGCGCTGACCACCAACGGCGTGACGCGGGGCCGCACCCTCACGGTGATCGCCACGGTGAACGGCTCCCAGGGCACCGCCTCGGGCGTGGTGTCCCGCGCCGCGGTCACCGCGGACGAACTGGAGCCGCTGGTGCGGGCCGCCGAGGCGGCCGCGCGCGCCGCCGGCCCCGCCGAGGACGCCCAGCCGCTGGTCGAGGGGGTGCCGGCGAGCGCCTCCTTCACCGAGCCGCCGGCCGAGACCTCCTCCGAGGTGTTCGCCGCCTTCGCGCCCGCCCTCGGCGAATCCTTCGCCGCGGCCCGGGCCGGCGGCCGGCGGCTGTACGGGTTCGCCTACCACTACGTCACCTCCACCTACCTGGGCACGTCCTCGGGGCTGCGGCTCCGGCACGACCAGCCCAGCGGGACCCTGGAGCTCAACGCCAAGTCGCAGGACATGTCGCGCTCGGCGTGGGCCGGAGCCGGCACCCGCGACTTCACCGACGTCGACCCGGCGGCCCTCGACGCCGACCTGGCGCAGCGCCTGGCCTGGGCCGAGCGCCGGATCGACCTGCCCGCCGGGCGGTACGAGACGCTGCTGCCGCCCTCCGCCGTGGCGGACCTGGTGATCTACCAGCAGTGGAGCGCGGCGGCCCGGGACGCCGTGGAGGGCCGTACGGTCTTCAGCCGGCCGGGCGGGGGCACCCGGGTCGGCGAGAAGCTCTCGGAACTGCCGCTGACGCTGCGCAGCGACCCGGCCGAACCGGGGCTGGAGTCGGCGCCGTTCGTCATCGCGCACGCCTCGGGCGACACCGCGTCGGTCTTCGACAACGGGCTGCCCGTCGAGGCGACCGACTGGGTGCGCGAGGGCGTGCTCAACCGCCTGTCCACCACGCGGCACAGCGCCGGTCTGACCGGGCTGCCGTTCACGCCGTCCGGGGGCAACCTGATCCTGGACGGCGGCGGCAAGCGGTCGCTGGAGGAGATGGTGGCGGACACCGAGCGCGGCCTGCTGCTGACCTGTCTGTGGTACATCCGCGAGGTGGATCCGGCCACCTTGCTGCTGACCGGGCTGACCCGGGACGGGGTCTACCTGGTGGAGGGCGGCGAGGTGACCGGTGTGGTCAACAACTTCCGGTTCAACGAGTCGCCGGTGGACCTGCTGGGCCGGGCCACCGAGGTGGGCCGCACCGAGCGGACGCTGCCGCGCGAGTGGAGCGACTGGTTCACCCGGGCCGCGTTCCCGGCGATGCGGGTCCCGGACTTCAACATGAGCTCGGTCAGCCAGGGGGTCTGACCAGGACGATGGGTGGGGCGATGGACGAGAAGCAGACGGTCAAGGTCTCGAAGTTCCTGGCGCGGGTGCTGCGGCACGACCCGGCCTCGATCGGGATCAGCCTGGACGAGGCCGGCTGGGTGGACGTGGACGAGCTGATCGCCGCGTCCCGCCGGGCGGGCCGGCGTTTCTCGCGCACCGACCTCGACCACGTCGTGGCCACCAACAACAAGAAGCGGTACGCGTTCTCGGAGGACGGGCGGCGGATCCGGGCCAGTCAGGGGCACTCGGTGGAGGTCGACCTCGGGCTGTCGCCGGCGGAGCCGCCGGCCGTCCTCTTCCACGGCACGGCGAGCACCACCCTGCCGACCGTGCTGCGCGAGGGGCTCAAGCCGATGTCCCGGCAGGACGTCCACCTGTCCGCGGACGTGGAGACGGCCGTGCGCGTCGGTACGCGGCACGGCCGTCCGGTGGTGCTGGCGGTGGACGCGGCCGGACTGGCCGCAGCGGGCCACGAGTTCCGGGTGAGCGCCAACGGCGTGTGGCTCACCGACCTGGTGCCCCCGACGCATCTGCGCCAGCACGTGCTCTGAGCCTTGAGCGGGGCGCCCCTGTCAGGTGGCCGTCCGCCGCCGCCTGCCGCGGATCGAGGCCCACAGCGGGGTGATCACGGCGACGACGAGGATCGCGCCGAGGATCTGGAGCACGTGACGGATCCAGTCGATGCCACCGGTGTGCCGGACGCCGATCCATCCGGCGACCGCGTTGCCGAGGAAGGCGCCGAGGATGCCGCAGATGATGGTGAGCCACCAGGGGATGTCCTGTCTCCCCGGCAGGAGCAGCTTCGCCAGGAAGCCGAGCACGATGCCGACGATGATCGCCCAGAACCAGTTCATGCGGCCAGTCTCGGCGTGGCCCGGGTACGCCGCATGCCGAAGGCGGCCATACGCCGTACGGCGGGTGCTGTCACACACGGACGGCCTCCCCGGTCTCCTCTGCGGCAAACCCACGGCGTACCGTGGACAGTGCCGGAACCGGGTGGCTTCCGGCGTTTCGAGCAGGTGGTGGAACGTGATGCGGAAGCGGAGCGGTACCGAGGTCTTCCGGATCACCGGGACCGCGGCAGGGCTCACCGACGACGTCCGCGGAAGGCAGCGGCGCTACATCATCTCGATGTCGGTCCGCACCGTGTCCTTCATCCTGGCGGTCGTCCTGTGGAACGTCTCGACGCCGCTGGCCTGGATCGCGCTGGTCCTCGGCCTGGTGCTGCCGTACATCGCGGTCGTCATCGCCAACGCGGGCCGGGAGAACGCCCCCGGACTGCCGTCGGCCCGGATCGCGCCGCCGGTACGGCCGGCGCTCGGCCCCGGTGAACCACTGCTGCCGGCGGAGCGGACCCCGGAAGAGGACGGACGCTCCCCCTCCGGTCAGGTCTGAACCTTTCCACCGCTCCGGGGCTGCTCAGGGGCCGCTCCGAAGCTCAAGAAAACCTCAGATCAATCATGGGGATCCACTGCACTGCGGGCCTTTCCGCGTGACATACTGCGTACGCGCTCCGCATCCCCCGTCGGAGCGACGGACCGACGCCGGGCGGCTCCCCCCGTGGCTGCCCGGCGTCGCCATGTTTGGATGGGGTTCGTGAACGACGAATCCCCGATCTGCTCAGCCAAGGGTTGCCGCGCCCCCGCCGTGTGGGTGCTCGCCTGGAACAACCCGAAGATCCACACACCCGAGCGCCGCAAGACCTGGCTGGCGTGCGAGGAGCACCGCGAGCACCTCTCGTCGTTCCTGGGCGTCCGCGGCTTCCTGAAGGACGTCGTGCCCTTCGAACGGTGGGAGTCGAGCTCAGCCGCCGATGGCTGACATGGGCCGCTCGGGCTGCAGGAACGTGGGGTCGTCCAGGCCGGAGCCGGCCTTCTTGCCCCACATCGCCGTCCGCCAGAGCTCGGCGACCTCCTCGTCGGAGCCACCGGAGCGGAGCGCCGCGCGCAGGTCGGTCTCCTCGCGCGCGAACAGGCAGTTGCGCACCTGACCGTCGGCCGTGAGCCGGGTGCGGTCGCAGGCCCTGCAGAAGGGCCGGGTGACGGAGGCGATCACACCGACCCGGGCGGGCCCGCCGTCCACCAGCCAGCGCTCGGCGGGGGCGTGGCCGCGGGCCGCGTCGGGCTCGGCGGTCAGCGTGAACCGGGTCCGCAGGCTCTCCAGGATCTCCTGGGCGGTGACCATGTCGCTGCGCTGCCAGCCGTGCTGGGCGTCGAGCGGCATCTGCTCGATGAAGCGCAGCTCGTAGTCGCGCTCCAGGGCCCAGGCCAGCAGCTCGGGGGCCTCGTCGTCGTTGATGCCGCGCATCAGCACGGTGTTGACCTTGACCGGGGTCAGACCCGCGGCGTGGGCGGCCGCCAGGCCGCGCACGACGTCCTCGTGCCGCTTGCGACGGGTGAGGGTCTGGAAGACGTCGGGACGCAGGGTGTCCAGGGAGACGTTCACCCGGTCCAGACCCGCCCCGTTCAGCGCCTGCGCGGTACGGGCGAGGCCTATGCCGTTGGTGGTCAGGGAGAGCTTGGGGCGGGGCTCCAACTCCGCGCAGCGCTCGACGATCCCGACCAGGCCGGGGCGGAGCAGGGGCTCGCCGCCGGTGAAGCGGACGTCCTTGACGCCGAGCAGGGTGACCGCGATCCGCACCAGCCGGACGATCTCGTCGTCGGTGAGGAGATCGGGCTTGCCCAGCCACTGCAGGCCCTCCTCGGGCATGCAGTAGGTGCACCGCAGATTGCACCGGTCGGTCAGCGAGACCCTCAGGTCGGTCGCGATCCGGCCGTAGGTGTCGACCAGCACGGCGCGCCTCCCTCTGAGACCTGGTCGGTGGGACGGCAGTGCCGTCCCGTTACTTCGCAGCCTACGGGACGGCACCGACGTTCAACAGCATGTTTAATGCGCTCCGGCTCCGGTGAGGGAGCGGACCTCCAGTTCCGCGTACTTGCGGTCGGCGTCCTCTTCCGGCTTGGACAGGAGCGTGCCCACCACACCGAGGAGGAAACCGACGGGGATGGAGACGATCCCGGGGTTCTCCAGCGGGAACCAGTGGAAGTCCACGCCGGGGAACATCGCGGTCTCCTTGCCCGAGACCACGGGCGAGAAGACCACCAGGAACACGGAGGTGATCAGACCGCCGTAGATGCTCCACAGCGCCCCGGTGGTGTTGAAACGCTTCCAGAACAGGCTGTACAGGAGCGTCGGCAGGTTCGCGGACGCCGCGACGGCGAAGGCCAGGGCGACCAGGAAGGCGATGTTGAGCTTGCCCGCGAAGATGCCGAGCAGGATCGCCACGGCCCCGATGGCGACCGCCGCGATCTTCGCCGCCGCGACCTCCTCCTTCTCGCTCGCCGTGCCCTTGCGGATGACGTTGGCGTACAGGTCGTGCGCGAAGGACGACGAGGAGGCGAGGGTGAGGCCCGCGACCACGGCCAGGATCGTGGCGAAGGCGACCGCGGAGATCACGGCGAGCAGGATCGCGCCGCCCGTGGAGTCCGCACCGCCGCCGATCTCCTGGGCGAGCAGCGGGGCCGCGGTGTTGCCGGCCGCGTTGGAGGTGGTGATCGTCTCCGGGGTGAGCAGGGCGGCGGCCCCGAAGCCCAGCGCGATCGTCATCAGGTAGAAGCAGCCGATGATGCCGATCGCCCAGTTCACCGAGGTACGGGCGGCCCGGGCGGTGGGCACGGTGTAGAAGCGGATCAGGATGTGCGGCAGGCCCGCGGTGCCGAGCACGAGGGCCAGGCCCAACGAGATGAAGTCGATCTTCGAGGTGGCCGTGACGCCGTACTTCAGGCCCGGCTCCAGGAAGGCCGCGCCCTTGCCGCTCTTCTCGGCGGCGGCGCCGAGCAGCGACGACAGGTTCCAGTGGAACTTGGCGAAGACCAGGAACGTGATCAGCAGGGTCCCGCCGATCAGCAGCACCGCCTTGACCATCTGCACCCAGGTGGTGCCCTTCATGCCGCCGATGGTCACGTACAGCACCATGACGACGCCGACGAGGATGACGATCAGACGGCGCGGCCCCTCACCGGTGATGCCGAGCAGCAGGGCCACCAGGGCGCCGGCGCCCACCATCTGGGCCAGCAGGTAGAAGATGCTGACAACGATGGTCGAGATGCCCGCGGCCGTGCGCACCGGGCGCTGCCGCAGCCGGAAGGCGAGGGCGTCCGCCATGGTGAACCGGCCGGAGTTGCGCAGGGGTTCGGCGACCAGCAGCAGCGCCACCAGCCAGGCGACGAGGAATCCGATCGAGTAGAGGAAGCCGTCGTAGCCGACGAGGGCGATGGAACCCGCGATGCCCAGGAAGGACGCGGCCGACATGTAGTCGCCGGAGATCGCCAGGCCGTTCTGGAAGCCGCTGAAGGAACGGCCGCCGGCGTAGAAGTCGGTGGCGTCCTTGGTCTGGCGGCCGGCCCAGACGGTGATGCCGAGCGTCGCGACGACGAAGACCGAGAACAGGGTGATGATGAGCGGTCGGTGTTCGCTCGCGCCGACCGCGACCACCTGGACTCCCGTGGTGTGCAGCGCGGTCATGCGGTGGCCTCCGTGCTCTCGGTGTCGTCGGTGCCCTGGGGGCCAGGGCCTTCCAGGCTCGCCTTGATGGCGTCCGCGCGGGCGTCGAGCTTGGCGTTCGCGTGCCGGGAGTACCACACGGCGATCCCGAAGGTGGTGGCGAACTGCGCAAGCCCGAAGACGAGGGCCACGTTGATGTGGCCCACGACCTTGGTGTCCATGAAGCCGCCGGCGTAGTTCGACAGCAGGACGTAGAGCAGGTACCAGGTGATGAACGCGACCGTGAGCGGGAACGCGAACGAGCGGTATGAGCGGCGCAGTTGGGCGAACTCCGCGCTCGCCTGCACCTCGGCGTACGAGTCGGCAGACGGCGGACCGGAGCTTGCCGACGGTCGTGCGGGGTCCACGATGCCTCCTGTGGGGCGGAGCTTGAGAGGGCACGAGCAGGCGACGCGACCCGCGTGGGCGCACGGGGGCGCCGACGTGAGCTACGTCACGTAAAGATCGGACCCGCGCATGGTAGATGCGCGACCACGGCCTTCGACAGGGGGCGGTAGTTGAAAACTGGTTGTTCCTCGGCAACCGGAACTTGAGCTTTCTTTACCAATCCATTGATAGCGCGCCGACGGCGGCGATAGCTTCCAGCGTCATGTACCCGTCCAAGGGCAACACGGCCGCCAGGACGGGTGTTTGGACGATTGGAGATCCCATGGCTCCACTGCCAAGACGGCGCCGCGCCTTCGCTATACCGATCGGTGTCGCGGTGGCGAGTGCTCTCGCCTTCCTGCCGAACGCCGCCTCGGCCGCCACCGCCGGATCCGCCTCGGGCGGCGGCAGTGCCGCGTACGACGGCCCGACGCTGTCGTACGTGGTCAACACCAAGACCGACCGGGGAACCATCAAGTCCGTGGAGCGGGCCGTGTCCCGCAGCGGTGGCGACGTCGTCACCACCTACGACCGGATCGGCGTGATCGTCGTCCACTCGGCGAACCCCGCGTTCGCCTCCGAGATGCGCAAGGTCCGCGGTGTGCAGACCGCCGGGGCGACCCGGACGGCCGCGCTGTCCACGGCGTCGACGACGGAGCTGGGCGCGGTGCAGGAGATCACGGCCGCCGACGCCGCCCGGGCGAAGTCCGCGGCCACCGCCGCGCAGGAGCCGATGGAGCCGGACCAGTGGGACCTGCCGGCCATCGGGGCCGACAAGGCCGCCCGGATCAACCCGGGCAGCCGAAAGGTCACCGTCGCCGTCATCGACACCGGCGTCGACGACACGCACCCGGACCTCACCGCCAACTTCTCCGCCTCGCAGTCCGCCAACTGCGTGGGCGGCAAGGCCGACACCAGCCCCGGCGCCTGGCGCCCGTACACTCCGGACGCCTACCACGGCACGCACGTCGCGGGTGAGATCGCCGCGGCGCGCAACGGGATCGGCGTGGCCGGTGTGGCCCCGGGCGTGAAGGTCGCCTCCATCAAGGTGGCCGACCCCGTCACGCAGCTGTTCTTCCCGGAGAGCGTGGTCTGCGCCTTCGTCTTCGCCGCCGACCACGGCGTCGAGATCACCAACAACAGCTACTACATCGACCCGTGGCTCTACAACTGCTTCGGCGACGCCGACCAGCGGGCCATCGTCGACGCCGTCAACCGGGCCGCGCAGTACTCCCACAAGAAGGGCGTGCTGAACGTCGCCTCGGCGGGCAACTCCAACCACGACCTCGACTCGGACGCGATCGTCGACTCGACGAGCCCCGACGACACCACCCCGGTCACCCGGACCATCGACCCGCACGTCTGCTGGGACATCCCGACCCAGCTGCCGGGCGTCGTCACCGTCTCCGCGACCGGCGTGCAGAAGCTGAAGTCGTACTACTCCAGCTACGGTCTCGGCGTCGTCGACGTCGCGGGCCCCGGCGGCGACCGCTACCAGATCCCCGCCACCCCCTCGGCCAACGGGCGGATCCTGTCCACCCTGCCCGGCAACACCTACGGCTACCTGCAGGGCACGTCGATGGCCAGCCCGCACGTGGCCGCCGTCGCCGCGCTCATCAAGAGCCGCCACCCGCACGCCTCCCCGGAGCAGCTGCAGTGGTTGCTCAAGGCCCAGGCCGACGACCCGGGTTGCCCGACGGGTCTGTACGACCCGGACGGCAACGGCGTGCAGGACGCCACCTGCACCACCGGCCGGCACGTGACCAGCTTCTACGGCCACGGTGTCGTCGACGCCCTGGACGCCGTCACGAAGTGACGCGCCCCGCGTGACACGAGGAACGCCCGGCGGGATCCCCGCCGGGCGTTCCGCTGTCCGGGCGTTCCGCCGTCCGGGCCCGGGTCAGGCCTTGACGAGGACCTTCAGCGCGGTGCGCCCGTCCATCGCCTTGTAGCCGCCGGGGACGCCGTCCAGGCCGACGGTGAGGTCGAAGACCGGGGACGGGTCGATGGTGCCGTCGAGGACGTCCGGGAGCAGTTCGGGGATGTAGGTGCGGACCGGGGCGACGCCGCCGCGCAGGGAGACGTTGCGGTCGAACATGTCGCTCAGGTCGAGGCCGGTGCCGCTGCCGTGCGGGACGCCGACGTAGCCGACGGCGCCGCCGTCGCGGGTGATGGCGACGGCGGTGCGCATCGACTGCTCGGTGCCGACGGCCTCGATGACCGCGTGGGCGCCGTGGCCGCCGGTCAGTTCGCGGACCGCCGCGACGGCGGCCTCGCCGCGCTCGGCGACGACGTCGGTGGCGCCGAAGGTGCGGGCGATCTCGGTGCGGGCCTCGTGCCGGCCGAGCGCGATGATCCGCTCCGCGCCGAGCCGCCGGGCGGCCAGCACACCGCACAGTCCGACCGCGCCGTCCCCGACGACCGCGACCGTGGCACCGGGCCGCACACCGGCGCCGACGGCGGCGTGGTGGCCGGTGCCCAGTACGTCGGAGAGGGTGAGCAGACCGGCCAGCAGGCGGTCGTCGGAGAGCGCCTCCGCGGGCAGCCGTACGAGGGTGGCGTCCGCGAACGGCACGCGCACGGCCTCGCCCTGGCCGCCGTCGGAGCCGACCTGGCCCCAGAAGCCGCCGGCCGGGCAGGAGGTCGTCAGACCCTCCACGCAGTAGGCGCACGTGCCGTCGGACCACACGAAGGGCGAGACGACCAGGTCGCCCGGCCCCAGTCCGGACACCTCGGAGCCGGTCTCCTCCACGACGCCGAGGAACTCGTGCCCGATGCGCTGTCCCGGCTGACGGGCCGACTCGCCGCGGTACGCCCACAGGTCGCTGCCGCAGATGCAGGCCAGCACCACGCGCACCACCGCGTCGGTGGGCTGCCGGACCGCCGGGTCCGGCACCTCCTCCACCCGTATGTCGTGGGGGGCGTGGATCACGGTGGCGCGCATACGGAGGTCGTCCTCGCTGGTCGTACGAATGGGGTCGTACCACCGTACCGGCCGGTGGAGAGCAGGAACTGCGCCCCCAGATAGGTGAGCATGATCCAGAAGTCGGCCGCCGGGAGCTGCGGGAGGTCGGCGAGCCGGATCGCGAGCAGGGTGTCGGAGAGCAGGAAGAGCGCCCCGCCCACCGCCGTCGCCCGTGGGCCGAGCGCGGCCGCACCGGCCGCCATCGCCGTCAGCAGCAGGCTGTACGCGGCGACCGGGATCCGCAGCCCGGAGGGCAGGCCCGGCCACACCACCACGAGCGCGGCGACCCACACGACCACGTAAGCGGCCGCCGTCAGGGCGGCGCGCCGCCGGTCGGCGAAGGCCCCGCGGGCGGCGAAAAGTGTGAGGTAACAGACGTGCCCGGCCGCGAAGGCGCCCATCCCGGCGAGGAAGGACGCGTCCCCGTCGAGCTGCAGGAGCACGTCCCCGGCCCAGCCGCACAGCAGCGCGGCGACCAGCAGCCGGGGGCCGCTCCGCAGCGCCGCGCAGACCGCGAGCAGCGGTACCAGGACGGGCTTGGTGAGGTGGTCGGCCGTCACCGACCCCGCGAGCTGGGCGGCCAGGTGGACCACGGCCGCCACCGCGAAGACGGCCAGTGCCGCGCGGGCGGCGCGCTCCCGTGTCACGCCGCCGGCTCCTCGCCCCGCGGACGCCAGCCGGGACCGCGCAGGACGTGGCCCGCCCGGTCGCGCCAGGTGCGGGCGGCGGCGACGTCCCGGGCGATCGCGGCGTACTCGTGGGTGGCCACGCGCAGCGGGTTGAACGTGGTGATGTTCTTGGTGAGTCCGAAGACCGGGCGCTGCGCCTCCGCCGCGAAGGAACCGAACAGCCGGTCCCAGACGATCAGGATGCCGCCGAAGTTGCGGTCCAGGTAGCCGCCCTGCGAGGCGTGGTGCACGCGGTGGTGCGAGGGCGTGTTGAGGACGAACTCCACCGGGCGGGAGAGCTTGTCGACGCGCTCGGTGTGGATCCAGAACTGGTAGACGAGGTTGAGCGAGGAGCAGAACGCCAGTGCCGCCGGGTGCACCCCGCAGACGATCATCGGCAGGTAGAACACCCACGACGTCATGCCGGTCCAGGGCTGGCGCAGCGCGGTGGAGAGGTTGAACTTCCGGCTGGAGTGGTGCACCACGTGGGACGCCCACAGGATGCGGACCACGTGGTGGCCGCGGTGCTGCCAGTAGTAGAAGAAGTCCTGCGCGAGCAGCATCAGCGGGATCGTCCACCACACCACGGGCACCCGCAACGGGGTGAACGCGTACACAGCGGTGTAGACCGCGACGATCGGGATCTTCCAGAGGAAGTCGAAGAACAGGCTGCCGAGTCCCATCGACAGGCTCGTCGCGGTGTCCTTGGCGGCGTAGCCGGCGGCGTCCTCGTCCGGATGGATCCGGTAGCTGATCAGCTCCAGGACGGTGAGCAGCACGAACGCGGGTATCGACCACATCACGGCATCGGGCAGTTGCGGCATGCGCGCACCTTAAGGGCGCACGGCGGCCCCGGCTAGAGGTCGTTACCGATCGGTTCTACCCAGGGGTACCCGCGGGATTCCGCCGGGTCGGCCGCCTCGGAGGGGCGACGGCGCAACGGGGTCCACGCGATGGGTGGTTGACCCGCGGGGGCCGCGCCCGGAGGGCCCCGCGCGCCGCCGCGGCCGACCCCTCCCCGGCGGGATCCGACGGTGCGCCAGGGGCGGGTGGCGGCGGGCGCTGTCGGTGGCCGCCCGTATTGTGTTCCTCCATGCACGCGCCCCAGCTTCCGCACCCGTCGTGGCCAGAGGCCTACCCCGACGGATACGCCGTCGTGGACGTCGAGACCACCGGCCTCGGCCGCGACGACCGGATAGTGTCCGCGGCCGTCTACCGGCTGGACGCGCGCGGCGAGGTGGAGGACCACTGGTACACCCCCGTCAACCCGCAGCGTGACCCGGGCCCGGTGTGGATCCACGGCCTCACCTCGGCCATGCTGGCCGACGCCCCGCTCTTCGGCGAGGTCGCCGCAGAGTTGGCGGACCGGCTCTCGGGCCGGGTATTCGTCGCCCACAACGCGGTCTTCGACTGGTCCATGCTCGCCCGGGAGTTCGCGCGGGCGGGCACCGTGGCGCCGGTGGAGCACCGGCTGTGCACCATCGTGCTCTCCAAGGCGCTGGGGCTGCCGCTGGCCAACCACAAGCTGGAGTCCCTGGCCGCGCACTTCGGCGTCGTCCAGCAGCGCGCCCACCACGCCCTGGACGACGCGCGCGTGCTGGCGGAGGTGTTCCGCCCCAGCCTGCGGCAGGCCGCGGCGGGCGGCATGCAGTTGCCGCTGCACGCCTGCCGCCCCCTGACGGAGTGGATCGACACGGCCGTCCCCCGGCAGTCGGTCTCCGCGGGCTACCGCAGCACGTACCGGCCGATGAACTGGCGGACCTCGCGGAAGCGGCCGGCCTGCCCCTATCCCAACCCGGGGCGGCTGGAGTCCGGCGGACCGCTGGTCCAGGGGATGCGGGTCGCCTTTTCGGGCGACACGGGCATCGACCGCGAACTGCTGGAGGACCGCGCCACCGAGGCGGGTCTGCACGTGTCGTCCTCGGTGAGCCGGCTGACCAGCCTCCTGGTGACCAACGACCCCGACGCGCTCACCACGAAGGCCGTACGGGCCCGGCAGCTGGGCACCCCGGTCGTCGACGAGCGCCGCTTCGCCGAGCTGCTGCGGGACGTCGCCCCCGCGCCGGACGTGCACGGCTGACGCCTCCGTTCGAGTGGTGCGCCCGCGACGCACCCGGTCACCGATTGCCGCGCCAGGGCCCGGCCCGCACCCTGGGCCTCATGGCCCGATGCGAAGTATGCGGAAACGACTACGTGATGAGCTTCGAAGTGCACGCCCAGGGGGCCGTGCACGTCTTCGACAGCTTCGAGTGCGCGATCCACCGGATGGCGCCCATCTGCGAGCACTGCCGGGTACGGATCGTCGGCCACGGAGTCGAGGTCGACGGCCACTGGTACTGCGGCGGCCACTGCTCCAAGGCGGAGGGCCGCAGCGGCATCGTCGACCGGGTCGGCTCGCTGCCCGGCGGCGCCTGATCCCGGCGCCTGATCCCGGCGGCCGCGCCACGGCGCCGTCCGACCCCTCCGGAAGGCGCCCCGCGACCGAGTTGTACGGTCATGGGGTGTACCGCTTCCTGTTGTCCCGGCAGTGGGTGATCCTCACCCTCATCGCACTGCTCCTGATGCCCGCCATGGTCGAGCTGGGCTTCTGGCAGCTGCACCGGCACGAGCGCCGGGTGGCCAGCAACCACCTGATCGCGGACAACCTCGAGGCGGAGCCCGTCCCGGTGGAGTCGCTGACCGCCCCCGGCGCGGCCGTGCCGAAGCGGCAGATCTACCGCACCGTCACCGCGACCGGGCACTACGACACGGCCCACGAGGTCGTCGCCCGCCAGCGCACCGCCGCCGACGGGGACAGCATCGGCTACCACGTGATCACCCCGCTGGTCCTGGCCGACGGCCGGTCGGTGCTGGTCAACCGGGGCTGGATCCCCGCCGGCACCGACCTGACCACGTTCCCCAAGGTCCCCGCGGCGCCGTCCGGCGAGGTCACCGTCACCGGCCGGCTGCGCCCGGACGAGACCACCGCGGCGACCGGCATCAGGAACAAGGGCGGACTGCCCGACCGCATGATCATGCTGATCAACAGCGGGATGGTGGCCCAGGACCTGCCCGCGGCGGAGCGGCCGGTCGGCGGCTACATCGAGCTGGCGGCGACCTCCCCCAAGCCCTCCGGGCGGCAGCCCGAGCTGATCCCGGATCCCGACCACAGCAGCATCGGCATGCACATGGGGTATGCGATCCAGTGGTGGCTGTTCACCGCCATGGTGCCGGTCGGCTGGGTCATCCTCGTCCGCCGCGAGCGGCGGGAGCGGCTCGCCGCCCGTGACGTGGCGGCGCAGGAGAGTGCCACGGCCGAGCCGGCCGCCGCTGCGGTCGCGTCGCCCTAGCGCCGGGGGCACCCTCGTAGAGCGGGGACCCTCGTAGAGGGAGAGACGGAGGCCGACCGTGGCGGCACTGATCGAGGACTACGCGATCATCGGTGACCTGCAGACCGTCGCGCTGGTCTCCAGGAGCGGCTCCATCGACTGGCTGTGCCTGCCCCGCTTCGACTCCGGCGCCTGCTTCGCCGCGCTGCTGGGCGACGAGGACAACGGCACCTGGCGGATCGCCCCGGCCTCCGCCTGGGACGAGGAGCCGTGCACGCGCCGCTCGTACCGCGAGGGCACCCTGGTGCTGGAGAGCGTGTGGGAGACCCGCGACGGCACCGCCAAGGTGATCGACTTCATGCCGCAGCGCGATCGCGCACCGGACGTCATGCGCATCGTCGAGGGCGTGCGCGGGCACGTCGCCATGAGCAGCGAGCTGCGGCTGCGCTTCGACTACGGGCGGGTCGTCCCCTGGATGCGCCGCACCGACGGCCACCGCGTCGCGATCGCCGGGCCGGACTCGGTGTGGCTGCGCACCGAGCCCCAGGTGCCCATGTACGGCAGGGGCTTCGCCACCCACGCCGACTTCACCGTCGCCGAGGGCGAGCGGATCGCCTTCGCCCTGACCTGGCACCCCTCCCACGAGAGCCGGCCGCGCCTGATCGACCCCTACCAGGCGCTGGAGCAGAGCTGCGCGGACTGGGAGTCCTGGTCGGCCAAGTGCCGCTACGACGGTCCCTGGCGGGACGCGGTGCTGCGCTCGCTGATCACCCTCAAGGCGCTCACGTACGCGCCCAGCGGCGGCATCGTCGCCGCGGCGACCTCCTCGCTGCCCGAGGAGATCCGCGGGGTGCGGAACTGGGACTACCGCTTCTGCTGGCTGCGCGACGCGACGCTCACCTTGAACGTGCTGGTGGAGACCGGCTACCTCAAGGAGGCCTACCACTGGCGCGACTGGCTGCTGCGCGCCGTCGCCGGCGACCCCGCCGACCTGCAGATCATGTACGGGCTGGCCGGTGAGCGCCGGCTGCCCGAGGAGGAACTGGACTGGCTCGCCGGGTACGAGGCGTCCCTGCCGGTGCGGACCGGGAACGCCGCCGCCAAGCAGCTCCAGCTCGACGTCTACGGCGAGGTCCTGGACTCGCTCTTCCTCGCCCGCAGCTTCGGGCTGCGCGACGAGCCCCACGCCTGGGCGGTGCAGCGCACGCTGATGGACTTCCTGGAGTCCAAGTGGCACGAACCCGACGAGGGCCTGTGGGAGGTGCGCGGCGACCGGCAGCACTTCGTGCACTCCAAGGTGATGGCCTGGGCGGCCGCCGACCGGGCGGTGCGCACCCTGGAGGGGCGGCCGCATCTTTCCGGCGACGCGGACTCCTGGCGGGCGATGCGCAGCGAGGTGCACCGGGAGGTGTGCCGCAAGGGCTTCGACCGCGAGCGCAACACCTTCACGCAGTACTACGGCTCCAAGGAACTGGACGCGGCGACCCTGCTGATCCCGCAGGTGGGCTTCCTCCCCGTCACCGACAGCCGGGTGGTCGGCACGGTGGAGGCGGTGCGCCGCGAGCTGGACCACGGCGGCTTCGTACGCCGCTACACCCTGGAGGACAGCAGCGTGGACGGGCTGCCCGGCGGCGAAGGCGCCTTCCTGGCCTGCTCGTTCTGGCTCGCCGACGCGCTGCACCGGATCGGCCGCGCCGACGAGGCGCGCGAGCTGTTCGAGCGGCTGCTGGGCCTGCGCAACGACGTCGGCCTGCTGGCGGAGGAATGGGACCCGGTCGACCGGCGCCAGTTGGGCAACTTCCCGCAGGCGTTCAGCCACATCGGCCTGGTCAACACCGCGCTCACCCTCTCCGGCTGCGATGGGGCACGATGACGCCATGGATCTCGGGCTGAAGGACAGGGTGTACGTCGTCACGGGCGGCACCCGCGGGCTGGGCTTCGCCGCCGCGCGGGAACTGGTGGCCGACGGCGCGCGGGTGGTCGTCAGCGGCCGCCACGAGGAGTCGGTGTCCGCCGCCGTCGCGGCGCTCGGCGGCGCGGAGCGGGCGACCGGCGTCGTCGCGGACAACGCCGGGCCCCAGGCCCCGGAGCGGCTGGTCGCCGCCGCCCGCCGGGCGTTCGGCAGGCTCGACGGCTTCCTCATCAGCGTCGGCGGGCCGCCGGCGGGCGGCACCGACGTCATCGGGGACGACCAGTGGCGGGACGCGTTCGAGTCCGTCTTCCTCGGTGCCGTACGGCTGTCCCGGGCGGCCGCCGACGAGCTCGGCGAGGGCGGCGTCATCGGCTTCGTCCTCTCGGGCTCGGTGCACGAGCCGATCCCCGGGCTCGTGGTCTCCAACGGCCTGCGGCCGGGCCTGGCCGGCTACGCCAAGAGCCTGGCCAACGAGCTGGGACCGCGCGGCATCCGCGTGGTGGGGCTGCTGCCCGCCCGGATCGACACCGACCGCGTCCGCGAGCTCGACGCCCTCACCGGGGACCCGGACGCCGCCCGCGCCCGGCTCAGCGAGCGCATCCCGCTGCGCCGCTACGGCACCCCGGAGGAGTTCGGCCGTACCGCCGCCTTCCTGCTGTCGCCCGCGGCGTCCTACCTGACGGGGGTCATGCTCCCGGTGGACGGCGGGGCGCGCGGCGGGTTCTAGCGGGCGCATCCGCCGCCCCGTCGGCCGCGCCCCGTCGGCCGCGCCCCGGCGCGGTCAGCTGACGCGGGCCGCACGGTGGCTGACGGCGCGCAGACGCGCCTCGGCCGGGAGCAGGGGGAGGCCGGCGCTGACGCGGGCGCGGTCCAGGACGGCGGAGTCGAGCCCGGCGAGGACGTCCCCGGGGACGGCGTGCGGGGACAGGGCGAGCTGCAGCCGGGCGCGGGGCGCGGTGGGCGTGCCCATCAGCGCGGTGGTGGCGTGGTCGACGCCGTGGAGCTGCTCGGCGTCGGCGGCGATGATCTCCTCCAGTGCGCGGCCGCGCAGCAGGGCCACGCCGTCGTCGTCGGCGTCCACCGCCAGCCGGCGCAGCCTGCGGTCGCGCACCTGGGCGAGCAGCCACCACAGGGCGCCCAGCACGAGCAGGGCCAGCACGCCGATCACGACGGGCCACCACCACGAGGAGGCCTCGTAGCGGGTCCGGTCGCCCCCGCTGAGCAGCACGTCGTCCCGCCCGGTGTACGGACGGCGCAGCAGGCCCGTCGCGGAGCACAGCACGACGGCGCCGACGAGCACCAGGGTCAGCCCCACGAGGGCGAGGACGACACGATTGACGGTGGCGCGCACCGCGCCTCACCCCTCTTCCATGCGGCGGACGTGCAGCGCGAGGCCCAGCGGCCGGGCCAGGCCCAGCTGTTCCATGGCATCGGCCAGGGAGGACGCCAGATCGGCACGGACCGCCTCCGTCTCCCGGAAGGAGATCACGGCGCGCACGGTGGCGGTACGGCGGGTGACCGTGACGCGCGCCGAGCGCACCCCGGAGACCTCCACCGCGCGGTCGCGCAGGGTGAGTTCGGCGGCGTGACGGTCGAGTCCGGCCCGTACGGGCTCCGTTCCGGCGCGCATGGCGAGCACGTCGCGGAGCCCCGGGGTGACGGCGAGGACGAGCAGCCACAGCCCGAGCAGGACCGCCACACAGGCCCCGGCGAGGATCCACGGGTCGTCCAGCGGGCGGGTGGCCAGTTCGTCCGCGAGGATCCGGCGCCAGGCCATCCCGGACCGTCCGGCGCGCACCGCGGCGACGTCGTACAGCAGCAGCCCGGCCGCGGCGGCCAGGAGGGCGGCGGTGATCGCGGCCGGGAGGCGGCGCGGGGACCAGAAGCGCCGCGGGCGGGAGCCGTACGGCGGCCGTCCGGCCGGCGGAAGGGGTGCCGGGCCGAGATCGCTCACCGGACCCTCGCCTCCTCCAGGATGTGGCTGGCCCGCGAGTGCAGCCGCTCGACCTCCACGGTCACCCCGAAGACCACGACACCGGTCAACTCCTCGACCCGGGCCGCGACATGACGGCGCACCGAGCGGCACACCGCGGCGATGTCCACCGGGTAGCCGAGTTCGACGGAGAGCCGTACGTACACCTGCTCGCGGTGGACGGAGACGCCGGCCTGGGGGCGCGCCCCGCGCGGCACGTACTCCCTGCCGGGCGCGTCGGCCAGCGCCTCGCGGGCCGCCTGGGAGGCGATCTTCGCCAGCACGCGGTCGGCGAGGCGGAGCGAGCCGCGCTCGCCGGGGACGAGGGGCGGAACGGAGGACGCCGGCGTCGGCACCGCGGCCGTCATCCGGGGGCTCACCGCCTCCGGTCACGGCTGCGGAAGAACTCCCCTGGCTCCAGGTCGCCGTCGAGGAACCGGCCGACGACGAACCCGACGGCGCCGAGCGCCGCCACGAGCAGGAAGGCCGCGAACCCACCGAAGTACCCGGCGAATCCGAGCGCCATCCCGACGATCAAGCCGAGCACGGCCATGCTCATCGTCCGCTCCCTGTTTCCCACCCGGGGCCCGTCACTGGACCCGCTGCTCCTGGTCGTCGTCGTCCGTGTCCTCGGGCAGCTTGACGTCGCCCACCGCGATGTTGACCTCGATGACCTCGAGGCCGGTCATCCGCTCCACGGCCGCGATGACGTTCTCGCGCACCCCGTGCGCGACCGCCACGATCGAGACCCCGTAGTCCACGACGATGTCCAGGTCGAGGGCGGCCTGCACCTCGCCCACCTCGGCCCGTACGCCCCGGGTCACGGACTTGCCGCCGGGCACCCGGTCGCGGACCGCGCCGAAACCGCGGGAGACCCCGGAACCGAGGGCGTGCACACCCTCCACGTCACGCGCCGCAAGCCCGGCGATCTTCTCGACCACGCCGTCCGCGATGGTGGTCCGCCCGCGCGTCGCGGGATCACCCAGGGGCGCCCGCCGCTGCCCTGACGTGCCGTTGCCGGCCGGGCTGGTCCCCTTCTCCAGGGTCCGGCCCCGCCCCTCCGGCTGCTGCGCGGTGTCGGTCATCGCACCTCTTCCCTTCGGGATTCCGATGGCGGGAGCGGTACGGGCTGCTCCGTGCACCACACTATGTGGGCATGCCCCGTCGCGCCGTGAGGATGCAGCGATCAGGGCCAGGATGGCGGCCCGCGCGGACGCGCGCGGTGGAGGGAGGCGACGGCCGATGACCGCGGACCGGCTGGCTCGTGCGGTACGCCGGCAGCTCGGGTTCGGCCGGGTGCTCCCCCTCGGCGGGCCCGGGGACACGGTGTGGGTCACCGAGCGGGCGGCGGCCGGGGTGCTGCGCGCGGCCGCCGACGCGGTGCCCGGGATCCGCCTGGGCACCCTGCGCATCGGCACGGCGGACGGACCGGACGGGCCACATGACGGGGAGCCCGGGAACGCGGCGGCGGTGCTGCCGGAGTCGGCGCCGTCCGGGGCGCTGCCGAGGCGGCCGCTGCGGGTGGAGGCCGGCTTCGAGGCCACCCCGGAGCTTCCGCTGCCCGAGTCGGCCGGACGGCTGCGCGACGCGCTGTGGGAGGCGGCGACCGAGGGCGTCGGTCTGGAGCCGGAGGCGGTCGACCTGACGGTCACCGGACTGCTGGAGGAGGGCAGCCCGCCGGCGGCACGGCCCGCGGAGGCCGCCGACCCGCCGGAGGACGGGCGGTCCGCCACCACCGCGGGCCGTGTCGCGGCGGCGGTGCCCGGGGTGGCCGGGCTGACCTCGCGGCTGGGCGGGCAGCGCCATCCGTCACAGGTGCAGATCGCGGTGGACGCGGGTCACCGTGCCCTGGACGTCGGGCGGGCGGTGGCCACGGCGGTGACGGCCGTGACGCAGGACGTCACGACCGTCGTGGTCACCGACATCGCCAAGGGCTGAGCCCAAGGGGACCCGGGCCGCGACACGGCGGCCGCGGAGCGGCGCGCGGACGCCGTCGGCGCCGGGCGCCCGGTCCATCGTGCGCGCGCCCGGTCGGGGCGTTACTCCCCCACGCCCGCCAGGTCCCGCAGCCGGCGGCCCTGCGCGGCGCGTTCGGCCACCCGCTGCTCGTCGTACGAACGGCCGGTGGCCTCGCGGAGCAGGGCCTTGGTCTCGATCACCGCGTCGCGCGGCGCGGCCAGCAGGGCGCCCACCAGGTCCTTGACCGTGGCGTCCAGCTCGGCGGCCGGGACGGCGACGTTGGCCAGGCCGGTGGCGCAGGCCTCCTCGGCGCCGACGAAGCGGCTCGTGGCGCAGATCTCCAACGCCCGGGCGTAGCCGACCAGTTCGGTCAGCGGCTTGGTGCCGGCGAGGTCGGGGACCAGGCCCAGGCTGGTCTCGCGCATGGCGAACTGCACGTCGTCGGCGACGACGCGCAGGTCGCAGGCGAGGGCCAACTGGAAACCCGCTCCGATGGCGTGCCCCTGCACGGCGGCGACGGTGACGACGTCGTTCCGCCGCCACCAGGTGAACGCCGACTGGTACTCGGCGATCGTGCCGTCGAGTTCGCCCTCGGGAGCGCGCGCGAGGTCGATGAACGACGGCTCGCCGTCGAATCCTTCAGGCGTGAAGGCCTGCCGGTCCAGCCCGGCGGAGAAGGACACGCCCTCCGCGCGGAGCACGACGACCCGTACGCCGCCCGGGAGCAGACGACCGGCCTCGACCAGCGCCCGCCACAGGGCGGGCGACTGGGCGTTGCGCTTGGCCGCGTTGCACAGCGTGACGGTGGCGACGGAATCCTCCGTCACGAGTCGTACGCCGTCACGTTCCAGCAACACAATGGGGTCGGACATCGGGCACCTCCTGGCGATCCGCAGTCTGGATTACCGAAGAGTAACCACCCGGTCGGCCGTTTCCGCGACCGGGTGGTGCTGCCACGACTCCGAGCCGCCGCACGGGGCGCCCGGCTGTGTCAGGCCGTGGAAACCTTCTTGCCC
This sequence comes from Streptomyces sp. NPDC059718, assembly GCF_042733315.1. NCBI lineage: Bacteria > Bacillati > Actinomycetota > Actinomycetes > Kitasatosporales > Streptomycetaceae > Streptomyces > Streptomyces sp. NPDC059718. The sequence goes on along the minus strand of NZ_JBHWGA010000032.1, from coordinate 76,745 downwards.
CGTGTCGCCCCACCGCGACCGCGCAGGGTCACGCCGGACTCACTGAGCATCCGGTGGACGAAGCCGTACGAGCGGCCGGTCTCCTCGGCCAGCGCCCGGATGCTTGCTCCACCGTCGTACTTCTTCTTGAGGTCTGCCGCGAGCTTCTCGCGCGCGGCGCCGGTCACCCGGCTGCCCTTCTTCAGAGTCTCGGCCACCCGTGCCTCCTCTAGGGAAGTGCGCTCTGTGACTCTCATGATCACCCCTAGGAGACTTCCTGGCCACCCATTCGGCAAGGTCCGTGCGACAACATTTGGCGCGCCGTTGACGCGGACACCCGCCGCCGAGCAAGTGGAATCCGGCATTCCGCCGGGCCGTCCCGGACTCCCTCCGGATCACGGCGGAGAAAAGGCAGGTCACCCGGGCCGGTAAGGAGTTTCCCCACGTGACGCGGCTGATCCATTCGTACGTCCGGTATTTCGCACGTTCCCGCGCCGGTGTACGAGCCGGTCTCACACAGATGAAGGATCACCCGTCGGCCGAATGATCCAGTGGAGTGATCCACACGGATGATCGGCCGCGGGTACCGGAAGGATCAGGCGAGCGTGACGAGGTCGGCGTAGTCCTGGCCCCACAGGTCCTCGACGCCGTCGGGCAGGAGGATGATCCGCTCCGGCTGCAGCGCCTCCACCGCGCCCTCGTCGTGGGTGACGAGGACGACCGCGCCCGTGAAGGTGCGCAGCGCGCCGAGGATCTCCTCGCGGCTGGCCGGGTCGAGGTTGTTGGTGGGCTCGTCGAGCAGCAGCACGTTGGCGCTGGAGACGACGAGGGTGGCGAGCGCCAGCCGGGTCTTCTCCCCACCGGACAGCACGCCGGCGGGCTTGTCGACGTCGTCGCCGGAGAAGAGGAACGAGCCGAGGATCTTGCGGACGGCGACCAGGTCCATGTCGGGCGCCGACGAGCGCATGTTCTCCAGCACGGTCCGGTCGGGGTCGAGGGTCTCGTGCTCCTGGGCGTAGTAGCCGAGCTTGAGGCCGTGCCCGGGCACGACCTCCCCGGTGTCGGGCTGCTCGACGCCCGCCAGCAGCCGCAGCAGCGTCGTCTTGCCGGCGCCGTTGAGACCCAGGATGACGACCCGCGAGCCCTTGTCGATGGCCAGGTCGACGTCGGTGAAGATCTCCAGCGAGCCGTACGACTTGGACAGGCCCTCGGCGGTCAGGGGCGTCTTGCCGCACGGCGCGGGGTCGGGGAAGCGCAGCTTGGCGACCTTGTCGGACTGCCGCACCGCCTCCAGCCCCGACAGCAGCTTGTCGGCTCGGCGGGCCATGTTCTGGGCGGCGACGGTCTTGGTGGCCTTGGCGCGCATCTTGTCGGCCTGGGCGTTGAGGGTCGCGGCCTTCTTCTCGGCGTTGGCGCGCTCGCGCTTGCGGCGCTTCTCGTCGGCCTCGCGCTGGGTCAGGTACTGCTTCCAGCCCATGTTGTAGACGTCGATCTGGGAGCGGTTGGCGTCCAGGTAGAACACCTTGTTGACGACCGTCTCGACCAGGTTGATGTCGTGGGAGATGACGATGAACCCACCGCGGTAGGTCTTGAGGAAGTCCCGCAGCCAGACGATCGAGTCGGCGTCGAGGTGGTTGGTCGGCTCGTCGAGCAGCAGGGTGTCGGCGTCGGAGAAGAGGATGCGGGCCAGCTCGACGCGGCGGCGCTGACCACCGGAGAGGGTGTGCAGCGGCTGGGCGAGGACCCGGTCGGGCAGGCCCAGGGCGGCGGCGATGGTGGCGGCCTCGGCCTCGGCGGCGTAGCCGCCCTTGGTGAGGAACTCGGTCTCCAGGCGCGCGTACTTCTTCATCGCGTTGTCGCGGGTGGCGCCCTTGCCGTTGGCCATCCGGTCCTCGTTCTCGCGCATCTTGCGCAGGACGGTGTCCAGCCCGCGGGCGGACAGGATGCGGTCGCGGGCCAGGACGTCGAGGTCGCCGGTACGCGGGTCCTGGGGCAGATAACCGACCTCACCGGAACGCGTCACGGTGCCGCCGGCGGGCAGGCCCTCGCCCGCGAGCACCTTGGTGAGGGTGGTCTTGCCGGCGCCGTTGCGGCCGACCAGGCCGACGCGGTCGCCGCGGGCGATGCGGAAGGAGGCGGACTCGATGAGGACGCGGGCTCCGGCGCGCAGCTCGATGCCGGTGGCAGTAATCACGGGAAGAAGCTCCAGAACGTGGCGGACGGCAGTCGGACGATGTGGTCGCGGTGGGTCGCGGTCGGACGCCGTCTAATGCGTGAGGATCACTGCCATGTCTCCAGTCTACCGGGGGCGGCACGGGTCCCCGGCAAACGGTTTTCCGCCGGGGACCCGGGGCGGGCCCGGCCGGGGGCCGCGACGGGGGCCGTGACGGGCCGGGAGGGACAAAGCGGCAGATAATCGTAGGTATGCAGTTCGACGACGACGCATCGCTCGACACGTCCCAGGTGGAGGACCGGCGAAGCGGCGGACGGTTCGGCGGCAGGCCGCGGGGCAAGATGGTGGGCGGCGGCCTCGCCGGGCTGATCGTCCTGGCGATCGGGCTGATCTTCGGCATCAGTCCCGACCAGCTGGGGCTCTCCTCCGATCCGCCGGGCCAGGCCCCGGGCACCACCTCGGGCTCGGACCTCGCCGCAGGCTGCCGCACCGGCGCGGACGCCAACGCCCACCAGGAGTGCCGCATGGTCGCGGTGATCAACAACGTGCAGGCGTACTGGGCGTCGGAGTTCCGCGAGCGCGGCATGACGTACGAACCCGCGCCGACCGTCTTCTTCGACCAGCCCATCCGCACCGGGTGCGGGGTCGCGGACCCCGCGTCGGGGCCGTTCTACTGCCCCGTGGACCGCAAGGTCTACCTGGACCTGGACTTCTTCTCGACGCTGAGCAGCCGTTTCGGCGCGGAGGGCGGGCCGTTCGCCGAGAGCTACGTCGTCGCCCACGAGTACGGGCACCACGTGCAGGACCTGGTGGGGACGCTGGGCAAGGCGCAGGACCGGCTCACCGGCCCCGGCAGCAACTCGGTGCGCGTGGAGCTGCAGGCCGACTGCTACGCGGGGGTGTGGGCGCACAACGCCACGCGGACCCTCGACGAGGACACCGGCAGCCCGATGATCCGCGCGCTCGACGAGGAGGACATCCGGCGGGGGCTGGACGCGGCCGCGGCGGTCGGCGACGACGCGATCCAGTCCCGGGTCCAGGGCCGGGTGACCCCGGAATCCTGGACGCACGGCTCGTCCGCGCAGCGGCAGCAGTGGTTCACCACCGGACTGGACACCGGTGACCCCGGCAACTGCGACACCTTCCAGCGCTGACCGGCCGGAATGTCCGTGCGCGGGGCCATTGTCGGACCCCCCTGCCAGACTGGGATCCACGTCACACAGGACGTCAGGTCCCGGAAGGGGAGGGTGATCGTCATGGCCGGCAAGGGAACCGCGCCCACCGTCTACCCGACGCTGCGCTACAAGGACGCGAAGGCCGCCATCGCCTTCCTCAAGGAGGCCTTCGGCTTCACCGAGGTCGCGGTGCACCAGGGCGAGGACGGCGTCGTGGAGCACGCGGAACTCGCGTACGGCAACGGCGTGGTGATGCTCGGCAACGAGCGCTCGGGGACGGCTTTCAGCCGGATCGCCGCGGACCTGGGCGCCGTGTCGGTGTACGTGGTCGTGGAGGACACCGACGCCCACCACGAGCGCGCCGTCGCCGCCGGGGCCGAGGTCGTGCTGCCGCTCACCGACCAGGACTACGGGTCGCGGGACTACACGGCCCGCGACCCCGAGGGCAACCTCTGGTCCTTCGGCACCTACGTGCCGCGGATACCGGACGAGTAGGCCCTGTCGTCGCGGGCCCGTCGTCGCGGCCCCGTCGTCACTCTCCCCCGGTGTGCACCTGGAAGGCGGCCCGGCGGATCATCTTGGACAGGGCCGGGTCGGGGTGGGCGGCCGCGAGGGCGACCAGCACCTGGACGGTGCGGGGGTGGCCCGCGTGGCGCAGCTCCTCCAGCAGTCGGCTGACCGAGCCCTGGACGGCCGTCTCGAGATGGCTCACCAGCAGGTGGCTCTCGCCGTGGTCGGCGACGGCCGCGGCGGTGTCCACCCACAGCCAGGTGGACTCCTCGCGGGTGAGCAGCGCGGCGACGTCCTCCGGGTCCCCTCCCTCGTGCTCGGCGAGCCACAGCAGCGCGTAGGGCCGCAGGCCGGCCTCGTCCACCACGACGCGCACGGCCGGTTCCGCCGGGCCGCCGACGACGCGCAGCGCCTCGAAGGCCAGGGCGCGCAGCAGGGCGTCGTCGCCGCGGGCCACGTCCAGGAACTCGCCCACCGCCTGGGCCACCGGGCGGGCCGCCAGCCAGGCCTTGTACTCGTCGCGGGCGGCACCCGGCGGCATCCCGATGCAGGCCTTGAGCATCTCCTCGGCGGAGTGCTCGAAGTGCCCGGCGGGTCCCTGCGCGGCCACGCAGATCTGCTCCAGCTTCACCCACACCGCCCAGCTGCCGAGCGCGGTGACGGTGACCTCGCCGGGGCGGGCGGCGTCGCGGGGCCTGAGCGCGCCGACCCGGGCGAGCGCGTCCAGCGTCCAGTCCAGCAGCGCGGGCAGTTCGTCGCGGGCGGCACCGGCCGGGGGCTCGTGGCGCTCCGCGCGTAGCTCGGCCACACGCTGCCGCAACAGGTCCAGCAGCACGGCCACGGCGACCGGACCGGAGGAGAGGTGGAGCAGGGAGAGCAGCTGCGGTGCGGCCTCGACGACCTCGGCGACGAGCGAGGGGTCGGCGTCGGCGCACTCCGGCTCGAGCGCCGCGGGGTGCGCGAGCGACCACGCGTCGAAGAGCGCGACCCAGCCGCGCAGCACGGCGGTGTCGTCGCGGTCCCAGGCGCGCAGTCGCCAGCCGGGCCGGGCGGCTCCTCCTTTGTGCAGCTCGATCAGGCCGGTCAGCCGGGCCCGGTCCCAGGCGGTGCGCACCTGCCGCTCCGTCAGGCCCAGGGCGGCGGCCGCGCGCAGCACGTCGGGGTCCCGTAGTATCCCGGCGGTCCCGGGGGCGGCGGCGCCGGTCTCCGCGTCGGCCCAGCGGGCCAGCCGTACGGCGTCCGCGAGTTCGGTGCGCGCCCTGCGGGCGAGCTCGGGCAGCGCCGGGATTCCCTCCGGAGGCCGCGGCGGACGGCTTCGCCGCACTGTGGCGGCACGGCGCGCGGTGGCGAGTGGCCTGCGCGGGACAAGACGCAGCGGAGTGTCTCGCGGGATACGGGACGTCACGGGAGCAGTCTTGCGGGTGAGCACCCGGAAACCCAAACGAGCGTCCCCGTACCGGGATCGTCCCCGCCCGAATTGAAGGGAGAGATAGGTCTTTGTGCGGATAATAAAGACCACGTATGGCGAGCGTCAGAGGAGGGGGGTGAGGAAGCGCCGGAGGGCCTCCTCGTATGTTGAGGGGTTGGCGTTCCACATGGCCGCGTGCGAGGCGCCGCTGACGGCGTGCAGCGTGACCAGGTCCGGGCGCTGCCGGGCGAGTTGGCGGGACGGCCCCCACGGGGCGAGCGTGTCGTCGGGACCGTGGAAGACGAGTGCCGGGACGTCCAGCCGCTCGGGGTGGGCGGCCTCGGCGATCCGCTCCGCGTGCAGTCCGGTGCGGCCCTCGGCGGCGCGCACGCCGAGCGGCAGCAGCGCGCGGGGGGCACCCCGGGAAGCGGCGGCGGCACGGACCGTGCTCTGCCAGTCGAGCACCGGGGAGTCCAGGACCATCCCGGACACCAGGGCGCGCAGCGGGGAGTGGCAGGCGGCCCGGAGCGCCATCGTCGCGCCGGTGGACCAGCCGTGCAGCACCAGCCGGCGCGCGCCGTGCCGTACCGCGTAGCGCATCGCCGCGTCGAGGTCGCGCCACTCTGAGTCGCCGAGGTGGCCGATGCCGTCCCACGAGGGGGGCGCGCCGGCGTCGTTGCGGTAGGAGAACGCGAGCACGGGCAGCCGCAGTTTGGCCAGGAACGCCATGACGTTCATGCCGAGCTCGCGGGAGGTGCCGAGGCCGTGCGCGAGGACGACCCAGGTGTCACGGGCGCCGGGCACGAACCAGGCGGGCAGCAGGCCGAGTTCGGCGGGTATCTCGGCGTCCCGGTACTCCAGGCCGAGGGCCGATCCCGGAGTGCCGACGTGCGTCTGCGGGGTGAGCCGCACCTGGTCGCCCGGCGCGACGCCGCCGCGGTTGATCCGCACCAGACGGCGGGTGACCGAGTCCGGGGCCGTCGAGAGCACCTCGCCGACGGTGACGTGCACCCCGGCCGCGATCAGGCCGTGCACACCGCGCCGGGCGGTGCCCAGGGTCCGGCTGAGGGTGACGTCCTGCCCGGTCACGGCGTGGACGGTGAGCGGATCCGGGTCGACGCCGTTCGCGGTCGGCCTGAGGGCAAGCTCGGAGACATGCCGCCCGGCCGCCACCGCGGCCGCACCGGCACCGAACGCTGTCGTGGCGGCGAGGGCCGCCGCGGTGGTGAGGCGCATCGCTTCCAGTCTCCGCGCGCTCACCCCGCGCGGCCAGTGGGCGGGGCCGTCCGGGCTCAGTCGTTCTCGGCGTCGTGGGCCGCGCGGGGCCGGGGGACGTCGGCACGTGCGGCCCGGTGCTCCCCCTGCTCGCCGTACCCGCCGTGCTCCCCGTGGGCCTCGTGCTCGCCGTGTGCCCCGTGCCCTTCGTGCTCCTCCTCCGGCTCGTCCCCGGGCTGGCCGTACTGGCGCAGTCTCTCGGCGACACGGGCGAGTTCGCGCTTGGAGAGCAGGGAGGGCGAGAAGCCGGCCACGGAGCGGGCGGCGAGCCAGACCTGGCACATCCACTCCAGCTGCGCGGTGCGGTCGTAGGCCTGCTCGAGGTCGTCGCCGTAGACGATGGTGCCGTGGTTGCGCAGCAGGCAGCCCGTGCGGTCGCGGAGCGCGCGCAGGACGTTGGCGGCCAGTTCCTCGCTGCCGTACGTGGCGTAGTCGGCGACGCGTATCCGGCCGCCCAGGGCCGCGGCCATGTAGTGGATGGCGGGCAGCTCGTAGAGGAGCGTGGAGACGGCGGTGGCGTGCACGGCGTGGGTGTGCACGACGGCGCCCGCATCGGTGTGCCGGTAGATCGCGAGGTGCATCGCCAGCTCGCTCGTCGGGCGCAGTTCGCCGAGCACCTGCTTGCCGTCCAGGCCGACGCCGACCGTGTCGTCCGGGCCCAGGCGGTGGTAGGGAACCCCGCTGGGGGTGACCAGCACGAGGTCGTCGCCCACCCGCACCGACACATTGCCGGACGTACCGACCACGAGACCGTCGTCGACCGAGCGGCGGGCCGTGTCCACCAGCTCCGACCAGGCCCGTGCCACCGCGTTCCGCACCGACATCCGTGTCACCTCCGAGCGCTGATCCTGACAGGTTGGCCGTTGCCCCACGCTCCCGGGGCACAGTAGCGTCCCGGCACAGTTTCCGGACCGATCACGCATACGAATTGCAGGGGCACCATGACCACCGTCAACGGCGGCATCTCCTTCTGGTACGCGAAGTCAGGGCTCCCGGTGCCGCGTGAGCCGCTGCCCGGGGACACCACCGCCGACGTGTGCATCGTCGGGGGCGGCTACACCGGGCTGTGGACCGCCTACTACCTGAAGAAGGCCGTGCCCTTCCTGCGGATCGTCGTCCTGGAGCAGCGCTTCTGCGGCTACGGCGCCTCCGGCCGCAACGGCGGCTGGCTGTACAACGGCATCGCCGGCCGCGACCGCTACGCCGCGCTGCACGGCCGTGAGGCAGCCGTGGCGCTGCAGCGCGCGATGAACGGGACCGTGGACGAGGTGATCCGGGTCGCCGCCGAGGAGGGCATCGACGCGGACATCCACAAGGGCGGGGTGCTGGAGGTCGCGTACTCCCCCGCGCAGCTGGCGCGGCTCAGGGCGTTCCACGAGGCCGAGGTCGCCTTCGGCGAGAAGGACCGCCTGCTGCTGGGCGCCGCCGAGTCCGCCGCGCGGATCCGGGTCGCCGGGACGGCCGGCGGCACCTGGACGCCGCACGGGGCGCGCGTCCACCCGGCGAAGCTGGTGCAGGGGCTGGCCCGGGCGGTGGAGGCGCTCGGCGTCGTCGTCCACGAGTCGACCCCGGTGACCGAGATCCGGCCGAAGCACGCGGTCACCCCGTTCGGCAGCGTGCGCGCCCCCTACGTCCTGCGCTGCACCGAGGGCTTCACCGCCTCGCTCAAGGGCCAGAAGCGGTCGTGGCTGCCGATGAACTCCTCGATGATCGTGACGGAGCCACTGCCGAAGGAGGTCTGGGACACCATCGGCTGGGAGGGCCGGGAGGCGCTCGGCGACATGGCGCACGCGTACATGTACGCGCAGCGCACCGCCGACGACCGGATCGCCATCGGCGGCCGCGGGGTGCCGTACCGCTTCGGCTCCCGTACGGACAACGACGGCCGCACCCAGGCGGCGACGGTCGAGGCGCTGCGCGAGATCCTGGTGCGCTTCTTCCCGGCGACGGGGCGCGTGGCGGTCGACCACGCGTGGTCCGGGGTGCTCGGCGTGCCGCGCGACTGGTGCGCGAGCGTCGAACTGGACCGCTCCACCGGCCTCGGCTGGGCGGGCGGCTACGTCGGCAGCGGGGTCGCGACGGCGAACCTCGCGGCGCGGACGCTGCGCGACCTCGTCCAGCTGGACTCCGGCCAGGCGCACGGCACGGAGCTGACGTCCCTGCCGTGGGTGCACCACCGCGTGCGCCGCTGGGAGCCCGAGCCCTTCCGGTGGATCGGGGTGCACGGGCTGTACGCGGCCTACCGCGCCGCCGACCGGCGCGAGCAGACCGGACGCAGCGCGGAGACCGACCGGGTGGCGCGCGTCGCGGACCGCATCTCGGGCCGCCACTAGGCCGCGGCCCAGGGCCCGTCCCCCCGCTGGGCCACGACGGCCCCGGGCCGTGACCAGGATCTCTTCCGGAGGCGCCGGGAAGGGCGATCGAAGCACGTCAAAGGCCGGATTCCGGGGCGAAGTCCACACGGGCCCACACCCCCCGCACGCACCGGCACCGCCACGCCTCCCCTCGTTCACCTTCCGTTCATCCAGACTCCGTACGGTCGCCACCGCCACTGTCCGATCGAACGAATGCCTGGGTCAATGGAACACATCACGCTCCTGATCGGAATCGTGATCATTACCGCACTCGTGTTCGACTTCACGAACGGTTTCCACGACACCGCCAATGCGATGGCGACCACCATCTCCACTGGCGCGCTCAAGCCCAAGACGGCGGTGGCCATGTCCGCCGTGCTCAACCTCGTCGGCGCCTTCCTCTCCGTCGAGGTGGCGAAGACGATCTCCGGCGGCATCCTCGACGAGAGCGCGGGCATCAAGCCCGAGGTGATCTTCGCGGGGCTCGTCGGCGCCATCGTCTGGAACCTGCTGACCTGGCTGGCGGGCCTCCCCTCCAGCTCCTCCCACGCCCTCTTCGGCGGCCTCATCGGCGCCTCCGTCGCCTCCGCGGGCTTCAGCTCGATCAACGGTGACGCGGTCGTCATGAAGGTCCTGATCCCGGCCGTCTGCGCCCCGGTGGTCGCCGGTCTCGCCGCGATGCTGGCGACCCGCCTGACCTACCGCATCGGCCGCAACGCCGACCCGAAGGCAACCGCCAAGGGCTACCGGGCCGGGCAGATCGCCTCGGCCGGTCTGGTCTCCCTCGCGCACGGCACCAACGACGCACAGAAGACCATGGGTGTCATCACCCTCGCCCTGATCGCCGGCAACGTCGTCGCCCCCGACTCCGACCCGCCGCTGTGGGTCATCGTGTCGGCCGGCATGGCGATCGCGCTCGGCACCTTCATCGGTGGCTGGCGGATCATCCGCACCATGGGCAAGGGCATCACCGACATCCAGCCGCCGCAGGGCTTCGCCGCCCAGACCGGCGCCGCCACCGTCATCCTCGCCTCCTCCCACCTCGGCTTCTCGCTCTCCACCACGCAGGTCTGCTCCGGCTCCGTCATGGGCGCCGGTGTCGGCCGCAAGGGCGGCGTCGTCCGGTGGAGCACCGCGGGCCGCATGTTCGCCGCGTGGGGGCTCACCCTTCCGGCCGCGGGTCTGGTCGCGGCGGGCGCCGCGCTCCTGGCCGACCAGGGGGACCTGGGCGTCACCGCGGTCGCCGTCCTGGCGCTCGCCGCCTGCGTCGCGATCTGGATCGCCTCGCGCCGCAAGCCCATCGACCACACCAACGTCAACGAGGCCCACGGCGAGGCCGAGGAGCCGGGCGTCATCACCACGGCGATCGCCGCCGTGATCCCGCCGCCCGCCGGCCTCACGGCCGCCACCGTCGACGCCGACCCCGCCCAGGCCTCCGCCTGACGGCGGCGCCGCACCGGCCCCGGAAGGAATCAGCATCATGCACATCGACTGGGCTGCCCTCGGCTCCGTCTTCGGCGTCAGCCTCGCCGTGACCATCGGACTCGTCGGCCTGTTCACCCTCGGCATCGTGGGCCTGTCCAAGCAGGGCGCGGCCACCGGCGAGGCGGGCGGCGGCTCCGCCGCAGGCTCGACCGCGCTGGCCCGCAGCGGCGCGTACCTGTGCTTCGCGCTGTGCGCGGCAGCCGTCGCGTACGGGATCTTCCTGATCGTCGCCTGACCCGCGGGTCAGCGGGCCGCGTGCGCGCGGCCCGGTGTGAAGTTGACCTCAGCTCCCGGCTTTCCTGCCGTGAGCTGGGGTTTCTTCTTTTCCACAGGCCGTAGCGGTGAGTTGACGCGCCGGAGCGGCGCGTGGTGGTATCGGAACCGCCAAACGGCGGCAGGAGAGGAAGTCCGGTGCGAATCCGGCGCGGTCCCGCCACTGTCACCGGGGAGCGGACCCCCGCCCATGGCCACGGCCCCGTGAGGGGCTGGAAGGCCGGGGGTGCCGCCGATCCGGGAGCCAGGAGACTCTCGTCGCCGGTCACGTCGAACCAGGGCGCGGACCCTGAGTGAGGACTCCTGTGATGCGCGGCCCCGGCCGTTCACCCGACACCGGCGCCGCGGCGCCGTGCGCGTTCGCCACCGGTGCCGCCCTCGGCTGGCTCGCCGACCTCGCCCTCGCCGACCCGCGCCGCGGTCACCCCGTGGCGGTCTTCGGCAGCGCCGCCGCCGGCCTGGAGCGTGCGCTGTGGCGCGACCACCGCGGCCGGGGCGCCCTCCACACGGCGCTGTGCGCGGGCGGCGCGGTGGCGGCCGCGGCCGGGCTCCAGCGTGCGGCACGCCGTTCCGGCCCCGCCTCCGTCGCCCTGACGGCGGCGGCGACCTGGGCCGTGCTCGGCGGGACCTCCCTGGTACGGGAGGCGCGCGCCATCGGCGCCGCCCTGTCCGCCGGGGACACCGAGGCGGCGCGCGGTCGGCTGCCCCATCTGTGCGGCCGCGACCCGCAGGCGCTGGACGAGGCCCAGTTGGCCCGGGCCGTCGTGGAGTCCGTCGCGGAGAACACCTCGGACGCCGTCGTGGGCGCCCTGGTGTGGGGCGCGCTGGGTGGCGTGCCCGGGCTGGTGGGCTTCCGGGCGGTCAACACCCTCGACGCGATGGTGGGTCACAAGTCGCCGCGGCACCGGCGGTTCGGCTGGGCGGCGGCCCGGCTGGACGACGTGGCCGGCTATCCCGGCGCCCGGCTGACCGCCGCGCTCGCGGTGCTGGCCGGGCCCGACCCCCGGGGGGCCTGGCGGGCCTGGCGCAGGGACGGCTCCCGGCATCCCAGCCCGAACGCGGGGCCGGTGGAGGCCTCGTTCGCGGGGGCGTTGGGCGTGCGCCTCGGGGGGACGCTTGCCTATGGCGGGCGGGTCGAGCACCGGCCCGTCCTGGGGGCGGGGAACCGGCCGGTGGAGGTACGGGACATCGAACGGGCGGCGCGGTTGTCGCGGCGGGTCGGCGCGCTGGCGCTGGCGGTCGCGGTGGGCGGGCGCCTGGCGTGGGGCGCGGTCGCCCGGAGGAGGAACGCATGAGGGGCGGGGGCCTGCTGGTCGCCGGGACCACGTCGGACGCCGGCAAGAGCGTCGTCACGGCGGGGATCTGCCGGTGGCTGGCGCGGCAGGGTGTGTCCGTGGCGCCGTTCAAGGCGCAGAACATGTCGCTGAACTCGTACGTGACGCGCGAGGGCGCCGAGATCGGCCGCGCCCAGGCGATGCAGGCCCAGGCGGCGCGCGTGGAGCCCTCGGCCCTGATGAACCCGGTGCTGCTCAAGCCCGGCGGGGACCGGACGAGCCAGGTCGTCCTGATGGGGCGCCCGGTGGGCGAGATGAGCGCGCGCGGCTACCACAACGGGAGCCGCGCGCAGCTGCTGGAGACCGTCACCGGCTGCCTGGAGGAGCTGCGCGGCCGGTACGACGCGGTGATCTGCGAGGGCGCCGGCAGCCCCGCCGAGATCAACCTGCGGCGGGGCGACATCGTCAACATGGGGCTGGCGCGGGCCGCCCGGCTCCCGGTGGTCGTGGTCGGCGACATCGACCGGGGCGGGGTCTTCGCCTCGTTCTTCGGGACGACGGCACTGCTGGCCCCCGAGGACCAGGAGCTGGTCTGCGGCTACCTGGTCAACAAGTTCCGCGGCGACGTGTCCTTGCTGGAGCCGGGTCTCGAGATGCTGCGCGGGCTGACCGGACGCCGCTTCTACGGGGTGCTGCCGTACCGGCACGGCCTCGGCATCGACGAGGAGGACGGCCTGCGGATGTCGCTGCGCGGCACCGTCAGGGAGTCGGACACGGCGGCGCCGCACGGTGAGGACGTCCTGCGGGTCGCCGTCGCGGCGGTCCCTCTGATGTCGAACTTCACCGACGTGGACGCGCTCGCCGCCGAGCCCGGCGTCGTCGTCCGCTTCGTCGACCGGCCCGAGGAACTGGCCGACGCCGACCTCGTCGTGCTGCCCGGCACCCGCGGCACGGTCAAGGCCCTGGAGTGGCTGCGGCAGCGGGGCCTGGCCGATGCCGTCACCCGCCGGGCCGCGCAGGGGCGCCCGGTGCTGGGGATCTGCGGCGGCTTCCAGATGCTCGCCGAGACGATCGAGGACGACGTCGAGTCCCGCGCGGGCACGGTCGCCGGGCTCGGCCTGCTGCCGGTGCGGGTCCGCTTCGCCGTGGCGAAGACCCTGGCCCGGCCCTCCGGGATGGCGTACGGCGAACCGGTCGAGGGGTACGAGATCCACCACGGGGTCGCCGACGTCCGCGGCGGCGACGAGCCCTTCCTGGACGGCTGCCGCACCGGCGCGGTCTGGGGCACCCACTGGCACGGCTCGCTGGAGAGCGACGGCTTCCGCCGCGCCTTCCTGCGCCGCGTCGCCCAGGCCGCGGGACGGCGTTTCGTGCCCGCCCCCGGCACCGCCTTCGGCGCGCTCCGCGAGGAGCAGCTGGACCGGCTGGGCGACCTGATCGAGGAGCACGCCGACACCGGCGCGCTGCTCCGCCTCATCGAACAGGGCCCCCCCGCGGGGCTGCCCTTCGTCCCCCCGGGAGCGCCGTGAACACCCCGTCGCGGCCCCGGAGCGGGGCCGTCCGTGAGCACCGCCGCAACGACCGTTCGACCCAGGAGGCCGCGTGAGCACCCCTTACCCCTTCACCGCGATCGTAGGGATGGCGGACCTGCGCTTGGCGTTGCTGCTGAACGCGGTCAGCCCGGCGGTGGGCGGTGTGCTGGTGCGCGGCGAGAAGGGCACCGCCAAGTCGACCGCCGTACGGGCGCTGTCGGCACTGCTGCCGCCCGTGGACGTCGTGCCCGGCTGCCGCTTCGGCTGCGACCCGGCGGCGCCCGACCCGGCCTGCCCGGACGGGCCGCACGGCCCGGACGCCGGCGCGGAGAGCCGGGCGGCGCGCATGGTGGAGCTGCCGGTCGGCGCGTCCGAGGACCGCCTCGTCGGCGCCCTGGACATCGAACGGGCCCTGGTGGACGGCGTGAAGGCCTTCGAGCCGGGGCTGCTCGCCGACGCGCACCGCGGCGTGCTGTACGTGGACGAGGTCAACCTCCTCCACGACCACCTGGTGGACCTGCTGCTGGACGCGGCCGCCATGGGTGCCTCCTACGTCGAGCGGGAGGGCGTCTCCGTGCGCCACGCCGCGCGCTTCCTCCTCGTCGGCACGATGAACCCCGAAGAGGGCGAGCTGCGGCCGCAGTTGCTGGACCGCTTCGGTCTCACGGTGGAGGTCGCGGCGTCCCGGGAGACCGACGAGCGGGTGCAGGTCGTCCGGCGGCGCCTCGCCTACGACGCGGACCCGCCGGGCTTCGCCGCCGCCTGGCAGGCCGAGGAGCGGGAACTGCGCGAGCGGATCGCGGCGGCGCGGGCGCTGTTGCCCGCGGTGTCGCTCGGCGACGGCGCGCTCCGCCAGATCGCGGCCACCTGCGCGGCCTTCGAGGTGGACGGGATGCGCGCGGACATCGTCATGGCGCGCACGGCGACCGCACTGGCCGCCTGGGCCGGACGCACCGACGTGACCGACGCCGACGTACGGCAGGCCGCGCTGCTGGCGCTGCCGCACCGGCGCCGCCGGAACCCCTTCGACGCGCCGGGCCTGGACGAGGACAAGCTCGACGAGACCCTGGAGCGCAACCGCGCCGAGGACGACGACCCGGACCCGGACCCCGGTCCCGGCCCCGACGGGGGCGGACCCGACGGCGGCGGCCGCCCGCCGCAGGGTGACGACGGCGCCCCCGACGCCACCCCTGACATCGCCCCGCCCCGGGAGCCGGCGGACTCCGGTCCGCAGCCCGAGCCCGGGCCCGAGCCCGCGCAGGCGCCGCAGGGCGGCGCCGGGGAACGGGCCGCGGTGCCCGCGGCCGAGCCGTTCAAGGCCCGCGCCCTGACCGTTCCCGGCCTCGGCGAGGGCGCCGCGGGCCGCCGCTCACGGGCCCGTACGGCGCACGGCAGGACGACGGGCGCCCGGCGGCCCCGCGGCACCCTGTCCAAGCTGCACCTGGCCGCCACCGTGCTCGCCGCCGCCCCGCACCAGCGGGCGCGCGGGCGCGGCGGCCCGGGCCTGGTGATCCGCCGGGACGACCTGCGCGAGGCGGTGCGGGAGGGCCGCGAGGGCAACCTGGTGCTCTTCGTCGTCGACGCCTCGGGCTCGATGGCCGCCCGGCAGCGCATGAGCGCGGTCAAGGGCGCGGTGCTGTCGCTGCTGCTCGACGCCTACCAGCGGCGCGACAAGGTCGGCCTGGTCACCTTCCGCGGCGCGACGGCGGAGCTGGCGCTGCCGCCGACCTCGTCGGTCGAGGCGGGCGCGGCACGCCTGGAGAAGCTGCCCACCGGCGGCCGCACCCCGCTGGCCGCCGGGCTGCTGAAGGCGCAGGACGTGCTGCGCGTGGAGCGGCTGCGGGACCCCTCGCGCCGCCCGCTGCTGGTCGTGGTCACCGACGGCCGGGCGACCGGGGGCCACGAGCCGGTGCGCACGGCCGCGCGGGCCGCACGGCTGCTGGCGGCCGAGGGCACCGCGTCGGTGGTCGTCGACTGCGAGTCCGGGCCGGTGCGCCTGGGGCTCGCGGGTGAGCTGGCCCGCGAACTGCACGGCACCGCCGTGACGTTGGACGAGCTGCGCGCGGACAGCGTCGCGGCACTGGTACGGGATGCACGGAGGGCCGCGTAATGCCGCAGGGACAGCCGAGCGTGGTGCCGCAGGACGGTCTGACCACGCGCCAGCGCCGCAACCGTCCGCTGGTGATGGTGCACACCGGCACCGGCAAGGGGAAGTCGACCGCCGCCTTCGGCCTGGCGCTGCGGGCCTGGAACCAGGGCTGGCCGGTCGGGGTGTTCCAGTTCGTCAAGTCCGCGAAGTGGAAGGTCGGCGAGGAGCGGGCGCTGCGCGTGCTCGGCGCCTCCGGCGAGGGCGGCACCGTCGCCTGGCACAAGATGGGCGAGGGCTGGTCCTGGGTCCAGCGGGACATCTCCGAGAGCGAGGACGCCGCGCGCGAGGGCTGGGAGCAGGTCAAGCGCGACCTGGCCGCCGAGACCTACCGGCTGTACGTGCTGGACGAGTTCGCCTACCCGCTGCACTGGGGGTGGATCGACACCGACGAGGTGGTCTCCGTGCTCCGGGACCGGCCCGGCACCCAGCACGTCGTCATCACCGGGCGCAACGCCCCGCAGCCGCTGCTGGACTTCGCGGACCTGGTCACCGAGATGGGCAAGGTGAAGCACCCGATGGACGCCGGCCAGAAGGGCCAGAAGGGCATCGAGTGGTAGCCAGGATCGTCGTCGCGGCCCCGGCCTCGGGGAGCGGCAAGACCACCGTCGCCACGGGCCTGATGGCCGCCTTCGCGGAGGCCGGGCTCGCGGTCTCCCCGCACAAGGTGGGCCCCGACTACATCGACCCCGGCTACCACGCGCTGGCCACCGGCCGCCCGGGCCGCAACCTGGACGCGTACATGTGCGGCCCGGAGCGGATCGCACCGCTGTTCCTGCACGGCGCGCGGGGCGCCGACCTGGCCGTCGTGGAGGGCGTGATGGGGCTCTTCGACGGCGCCTCCGGGATGGGCGAGCTGGCCTCCACCGCTCACGTGGCGAAGCTGCTGCGGGCACCGGTGGTGCTGGTGGTGGACGCCTCGTCGCAGTCCCGTTCGGTGGCGGCGCTGGTGCACGGGTTCGCCTCGTGGGACCCGGAGGTGCGGGTCGCCGGCGTCATCCTCAACAAGGTCGGCTCCGACCGGCACGAGGAGCTGCTGCGCGACGCCCTCGACGGCGCCGGCGTGCCCGTGCTGGGCGCGCTGCGGCGCGACACGGCGGTCGGCACGCCCTCCCGGCACCTGGGTCTGGTCCCGGTCGCGGAGCGGCGCGCGGACGCCGTCGACGCCGTGCGGGCCCTGGCCGCCCGGGTGCGGGAGGGCTGCGACATGGACGCGCTGCTGGCGCTGGCGCGCAGTGCTCCCCCGCTCGCGGACGAGCCCTGGGACCCGCAGGAGGCGGCGGCCGGTCCGGCGGCGCCGGGCGCACGGCCGGTGGTCGCGGTGGCGGGCGGGGCGGCGTTCACCTTCTCGTACGCCGAGCACCTCGAACTGCTCGCCGCGGCGGGGGCGGAGGTCGTCACCTTCGACCCGCTGCGCGACGTGCACCTGCCGCCCGGCGCCGCGGGGCTGGTCATAGGCGGCGGCTTCCCGGAGATGTACGCCCCCGAACTGTCCGCCAACGAGCCGCTGCGCAAGGCCGTCGCCGCCTTCGCCGGGCCCGTGACGGCGGAGTGCGCGGGCCTGCTCTACCTGGGGCGGGAACTGGACGGACGTCCCATGTGCGGGGTCCTGGACACCACGGCCCGCATGTCGGACCGGCTCACGCTGGGCTATCGCGAGGCGGTCGCGATCGCCGACAACGCGCTGGCGGCCGCCGGGACGCGGGTGCGCGGCCACGAGTTCCACCGCACCGTCGTGGAACCCGCCGCCGGGGCCACCCCCGCCTGGGGACTGATCCGGCCGGAGCGGCGCGTGGAGGGCTTCGTGCGGGGCGGCGTCCACGCCTCGTACCTGCACGTCCACTGGGCCGCCGAACCGACCCTGGCACGGCGGTTCGTCGCCTCCTGCACGGGTGGCGCGGCCGCGTGAGCGTGGTCGTCGGCGTCGGGGCGAGCCGTGGTGTGGCAGCGGCCGACGTGCTCGCGCTCGTACGGTCCGTGCTCGCCGAGGCCGGGGTGCCGGAGCCGTCCGTCACGGCGCTGGCGACCGTGGACGGCAAGGCCGGTGAGCCGGGTCTCGTCGCGGCGGCGGCGCGGCTGGGCGTCCCCCTGGTGACGTACGACGCGCGTACGCTGGCCGCGGTCGACGTGCCGAGCCCCTCGGGCGCCCCGCTGGCCGCGGTCGGCACACCCTCCGTCGCGGAGGCGGCCGCGCTCGCCGCGGCGCCCGGCGGCGAACTGCTGGTACCGAAGAGGAAGTCCGCCCCCGGGAACGGTGCGGCGAGGGCGACCGCGGCCCTGGCGCGGCACCGTACGCCCGATCGCGGCGCGGACGGCAGGCGCGGCACGCACGGCACGACGGAGGAGAAGGCACCGTGATCAACCCCCCGCCCGAGGACGTGCTGGAGCGGCGCGTCGACGCCGCGCTGGGCGGCGGCCGCCGTACGCCACTGGATCTGGCGGCGACCATGGTGCTGCTGGTCGGCGCCGGCTCCCCCGAGGCCGCCGACAACGCCGAAGTGGCCCGTACCGCACGGCTGCTGTGGGAGGGCCGGGGCTACGCGGGCGTGGAGACCGCCTTCCTGACGACGGCGGCGCCGGACGTGCCCGCGGGCCTGGAACGCTGCGCACGGCTCGGAGCCCGGCGGATCGTCGTGCTGACCTGCTTCCCGGCGGACGCGGCCCTGGAGGAGCGGGTCGGGCAGCAGGCGGAGGGCTGGGCCGAGGCGCGTCCCGAGGCCGACGTACGGCACGCGCCGCCCGGCGACGCCGGGGCCCTGCGGCAGGAGCCCGGCGAGGGCGACCACGACCTGCGGCACCACGGCGACGCCGAGGTCCGCGACGGCGGCGGGGACCTGACGGACCTGGCCGTGAACGTGCGCGCGGGAACACCGCCCCGGTGGCTCAAGGAACGCCTCGCCGCCACCCTCGACGGGCTGGCCGGCTACCCCGACGACCGCGCCGCGCACCGGGCGGTCGCGGCCCGCCACGGCCGACCCGTGGAGGAGGTGCTGCTCACGGCGGGTGCCGCGGAGGCGTTCGTCCTGCTGGCCCGCACCACCCGGGCCCGCCACGCGGTGGTCGTGCACCCGCAGTTCACGGAGCCGGAGGCGGCGCTGAGGGATGCCGGGCACCTCGTGCACCGCGTGGTGCTGCGCGCGGAGGACGGCTTCCGCCTCGACCCGCGCGCGGTGCCGGACGCCGCCGACCTGGTCGTCGTCGGCAACCCGACCAACCCCACCTCCGTGCTGCACCCCGCGGCGGGCCTCGCCCGCCTGGCCCGCCCCGGCCGCACCCTCGTCGTGGACGAGGCGTTCATGGACGCGGTGCCCGGTGAGCCCGAGAGCCTCGCCGCCCGCCGCGACCTGCCCGGCCTGGTGGTGCTGCGCAGCCTCACCAAGACCTGGGGCCTCGCGGGGCTGCGGGTCGGCTACGTCCTCGGCGACCGCGAGCGCATGGCGGCGCTCCGCCGCGCCCAGCCCCTGTGGGCGGTCTCCGCGCCCGGCCTCACCGCCGCCGAGGCGTGCAGCGCCCCCGCGGCCCTCGCGGAGGCCGAAGAGGCGGCCCGCCGGATCGCCGCCGACCGGGCCCACCTGCTGCGCCGGCTCGCCGAGTTCGACGACGTCGAGGTCGCCGGTCCGGCGCACGGTCCCTTCGTCCTGCTGCGCCTCCCCGGGGCGGTCTCCGTCCGCGAGCGCCTGCGCGACCTCGACTTCGCCGTCCGCCGCGCCGACACCTTCCCCGGCCTGTCCCCCGACTGGCTCCGCCTCGCCGTCCGCGACCCCGCGACGACCGACCGCTTCGCGGCCGCCCTGTCGAAGGCGCTCGACGGCTGACGCCCCTGGCGGGCCGGCCCGTTCCCCTCGGAGCCGGCCTCCGTCAGGGCGCGGTGGCCGGAGGCGACCTCCGCTCCGGCTCGGTGTCCGATTCACGGATCCGGCCGGCCAGGGACCGCAACGCCTCCGCGGACGGTGAGCCGGGTGGAGCCGTGCACACGTACAACCACTGGTCCGGGTCGCCGGGGAACACGAGGGTCTCGTAGTCGAGGACGAATTCCCCGAGCAAGGGGTGCCAACAGCGCCGGGTGCCGTGGGAGAACACCTCCACATCATGTGCCGCCCACCACCGGCTGAAATCGGCGTCCGCGGCCGACAGGTGGCCGATCAGCTCGGTCAGACGCGTGTCGTCCGGATTCTGACCCGCGTACAGGTGCAACCCCGTCACCACCATGCGGGCGGCCATGTCCCAGTCGACGAACAGTTCACGTGCCGCAGGATCGAGAAATACATACCGCGCCAAATTACGTTCACGGACCGGCATGGCTTCGAAATCGACGAATAGCGCCCGCGCCATCCGGTTGACGGCGAGGACGTCCATACGGCCGTCCAGGATCATGGCGGGGCTGTCCGCGAGAACCTCGAGCAGGGCGTACGCACCCGGCCGCACTCGCCGCGGAACCTCCGGCTGGCTGGCCCTGACCACGGACTGCGGCCTGGCCAGGTTGAACAGGTGCGCACGCTCGGCGTCGTCCAGCCGCAGAGCCCGGGCCACGGCCTCCAGCACCGCCTCCGAGGCGTTGGCCACCCGTCCGCGTTCCAGACGGATGTAGTAGTCCACGCTCAATCCGGCCGAGAACGCGACCTCCTCGCGACGCAGTCCCGGAACACGGCGACTCGCCCCCGGCGTGACCCCGGCCTGCTCGGGAGCCACCCGGGCGCGCCGCGAACGCAGAAAATCGCTCAGTTCCTTGTTGTCACCCGAACCGGACGCTGCTTTGGCCATATGCCAAGGCTAACGCTCTGCGCGCCACCGCGGCAAAATCGCGGTTTCCACCATGCCAATTCCCGCTCACTCCCATGCATTGTTTCGAAAAAGAGCCTTCGAAGAGCCGTCGAGGGCGTTTCCCGAAAAGGCCCCCGCCTCGGTGATCACTCGGCAATGGGACAGGGGGTCTGCCAGTACCCGGACCAGCAGGCCACGGCCGAGGAGGGCCTGCTTGGCCGCCCTCAGGCACCTCTCCGGCTGGTTCGCTGGAATTGCACGAGGATCGGCTTTCCCCGCCCCGCACGCCTGAAGGGATGAACCGCGATGACGACCACTGAACAGGCCGAACTCATCGAGCCCCAGAAGCCCCGGAAGATATCAGATGCCGCAATGGCGATGGTCGACAGCGGGCCCGGCATCGACGCCGCCGCGACCACCGTGTTCCTCGTCCGGACCCGCACACCCGATGCGGCCCGGATCGCCTCGTGGGACTTCCCCGCCGATCCGACCGTCGTCCGTACCGCCCGGCACATGGCCGCCCGGCAGCTCGGCGAATGGGGGCTGGACCACCTCGTGCCCACCACGGAACTGATCGTCAGTGAGCTGGTCACCAACGCCGTCCGCCACGGCGTCGGCCCCCTCCGTCTCAGGCTCATCAAGCACCAAGTCCTGACCTGCGAAGTCTTCGACAGCGGCAGTGGCCACCCGCGCCTGCGCCACGCTCGCGGCGTCGACGAGAACGGCCGGGGCCTCTTCATGATCGCTCAGCTGTGCCACAGGTGGGGCTTCCGGTCCGCGACCGGCGGCAAGCTCGTCTGGGTCGATCAGGACCTGTCCCGCGCGCCCTCGCATCCGCAGCCGCGGCGTCCCCCGCCGCACGCCCTCTTGCCCGGACCCGGCGCCGCCCGGTCAGCCCTTGACCCCGAGGGCCTGGACGTCGAGGCCGCCCAGGGCCGGGTGGACGTAGGCGTTGGTCAGGCGGTCGGACCGGTAGTTGAGGCGGCGGTCGTAGAGGAAGGGCAGGAGCGTGCCGCGGTCCTGGGCGGTGGAGTCGACGGTGCGCCAGAGGTTGTCGGCGGCGTTGCGGTTGGTCTCGGAGTCGGCCTCGTCCATCAGGGAGTTGATCTCCCGGTCGTCCAGCCCCGCGTAGTTGCTGGGGCTGTCGGGCAGCAGCAGCGGGCGCAGGAATCCGGCCGGGGAGGGCCAGTCGGACTGCCAGGTGGTCATGACGATGCCCCAGCCCTTGTCCTTGATCTGCTGCTGGTCGGTGAGGGCGGCGTAGAAGTCGGCGGCGTCGGGGGTCTGTACGGTCGCCGTGATGCCCACCTCGGCGAGCTGGCCGGCCAGCGACTGCGCGGCCTTGCGGGCGGCCTGGTCGCCGGCGGAGACCGCGACGACCGTGCCGAACCCCTTGGCGTGGCCGCATTCGCCGAGGAAGCGGCGGGCCTGTTCGGGGTAGGAGCCGCCGGTCACGGTGCCGTAGGTGTCGAGGTGCCGGTCGTGGCCGCCGACGGTCGGCGGGAGCATGCCGCCGGCGACGTCGCCCGCGTCCTGGCCGCCCAGGGCGTCACGCAGCAGGCTGCGGTCGGTGGCGTACTGGACGGCCCAGCGGCAGCGGTAGTCGTCCAGGGGCGCGACGGCGGTCTGCAGGGAGAAGTAGCGGACGGCACCGGTCTGCACGAGGTCCGCGCGGGACGTGAGCGCGTCGTCGGCGAGGATGCGGGTCCGGGTGGCCTGCTGGACGCCGGTCTGGGCGAGGTCGAGGTCGGCGGTGCCGTTCATCAGGGCGGTGTCCACGGCGGCCGCGTCCGCGGCGATGGTGAGCTCCACCTCGTCGGGCAGGGCGGTGCGTATCGCGTCCGTCGCCGGGTCCCACTTGTCGTTGCGCACCAGGCGCAGCCCCTTGGCGGCGTCGTAGGAGGCGATGCGGTAGGGGCCGCTGGCGACCGGCTGGTCCTGGTAGCTCTCCTTGGTGTCCTTGGCCTTCGGGACGGGCGAGGACATGGGCAGCGCGAGGACGTGGGGGAAGTCGGCGAAGGGCGCGTCGAGGTGGAAGACGATCGTGCGGTCGTCGGGGGTCCCGACGCTCTTCAGGCCGAGCCCGTCGGGGTCGGTGTCCTTGTAGGGGCCGGGGTAGTCCTGCCCCTGGTCGAGCAGGTCGCGCAGGTGGGTGGGGCCGCCGGGGTACAGGTCCCTGGCGAAGGTGCGCTCGATGCCGTACTTGACGTCCCGTGAGGTGATCGGCGTGCCGTCCTCGAAGGTGACGCCCTCCTTGAGGGTGTACGTGTAGGTGCGGCCGCCGTCGGAGATCGTGCCGGTGCTGGTGGCGAGGTCGGGGGCGAGCCGGGTGCCCGCGGCGCCGGGCTGCGGGGCGAAGTCGACGAGTTTGCGCAGGTAGAGGCGGCCGAGGTTCCACACGATCGGCGAGTAGGTGCGGGCCGGGTCGAGGGAGTCGGGGGTGTAGGCGGAGATGAGCCTGAGGGTGCCGCCCTTGGCGGTGGACGGGTTGACGGCGCCGGTGAGGGCGCCGTTGTAGCCGCCGGTGGGCCTGCGGGCGGCGATCAGGTCCTGGGCGGTGGAGGTGGACCGCTTCTTCGGGTCGTCGCCGAAGGGGTCGACGACGACCGTCACGGTGACCAGGACGGCCACGACGGCCGCGGTGACCGCGGACACCACGCCCCAGCGGCGCCGCCGGGGCGCCGGGACCGGGGTGTCCCAGGCGGGCCGGGTGGGGTAGGACGGCGGGCCGTACGAGGGCGGGTTGTACGCGGGGTGGGGCAGGGTGGGCGGCCGTGCGGGCGGAGGGGGCAGGGCGGGCGGGCCCGTGGGCGGGGTCCGCGAGGCCAGCCAGCCGCTGAGGGCGTCCCTCATCTCCGCGGCGCTCCGCGGGCGCAGGACGGGGTTCTTCGACAGGGCGGACAGCACGATCGCGTCGAGTTCGGGCGGCACCAACGGGTTGCGCGCGGAGGGCGGCGCCGGTGTCCGGTGGACGTGGGCGTACATCACCGACAGCGGGGTGGCCCCGGCGAAGGGGACGGTGCCGGTGAGGAGTTCGGTGAGCATGCAGGCGACCGCGTACAGGTCGCTGCGGGCGTCCACGGCCTCGCCGGCGCACTGCTCGGGGGCCATGTAGCCGGGGGTGCCGATGGCGGAGCCGGTGCCGGTGATGCGGGACAGCGAGTGGACGACCCGGGCGATGCCGAAGTCGGCGACCTTGACCGTGCCCCCGGTGGCGATCAGGACGTTGGAGGGCTTCACGTCGCGGTGGACGAGTCCGCGGGCGTGGGCGTGGGCGAGGGCGTCCAGGATCTCGCAGGTGATGCGGACGGCCCGCGCGATCTCCATCGGGGCCTGTTCGCGCGCGAGTTCGGCGAGGGTGCGGCCCTCGATGTGCTCCATCACCAGGTACGGCACGACCGCGTCGTCCGTCGTCACCTCGTCCTGGTCGTGGACGGTGACGATGCCGGGGTGGTTGAGCCCGGCCGCCGCCCGTGCCTCGCGGGCGAAGCGGCGGCGCGCCTCGGGGTCGCGGGCCAGCTCCGGCAGGAGCGTCTTGACGGCCACGGTCCGGCCGAGCCGGGTGTCGTACGCGAGATGGACCCGGGCCATGCCGCCGGAGCCGAGCAGCGCCCGCAACTCGTACCGTCCCCCGAACATGCGACCCCCCGGCCCCGTCCGCGACGGGCGCGCGGACACTCCCCAACAGGGTAGTGGAAAGTGCCCTTTTCAGACGCCCGTGAGTGAGCGGCCGGAGCGGGGAGCGGCGCGGGAAAGCGCGTGGAGGGCGGCTCCGGACACTCCGCCGCCCTCCACGTCCCCCCCTCACCCCTGGTCCGCCCCCCCGGGGTCGACCCGGGTTCGTCAGTCCCGGGCGCTCTGGGCCGCCGGCTTGCGGCGGGTCTTGCGGATCACGAGGAATCCGGCGGCGAACAGCAGCACGGAACCGCCCGCGAGGTACGGGGTCATGGAGCTGCTGCCGGTCTCGGCGAGGTCACCCGCGGGCGCGGCCTGCGGGGACTGGTCGGCACGCGCGGACTCCGACGGCCCGGCCGGCTGCGAGGGCTCCGCGGACTGCGAGGGCTGCTCGGACTCGCCGCCGGTCTGAGGCTCCTCGCCGCTGCCGGAGCCGTCGCCGCCGTTGCCCCCGTCGCCGTTGCCGCCGCCGTGGTGCCCGCCGCCGTCGTGCCCGCCGCGGCGGGGCGTCTCGCAGGTGGCCCCGGCGAGGGTGACGGTGCCGTTCACCTCGGCGACGCCGAGCTTGAGCGGGTTGACCTCCACCGACAGTTCCAGTGCGGTGGCGGCGGCGCTGCGCGAGGTGACGGTCCTCTTGGCGAGGTCGAGGCGGACCTCGCCCACGCCGGGCACCTCCACCAGGGTCGTGCCGCCGGCCGACACCTTGACGCGCTTGCCGAGGACGACGACATGGCCGGGCAGCTCGACGTCGGCGACCGGCTTCCGGCCGGCCACGCACGTGGCGCGGGCGGAGATCGCGTCGGCCTTGATGAGCCCGAGCAACGGCAGTCCGGGCAGGCTGACGCGCGCCTTGACGAGGTTGGCGTAGCCCTCCGCCTTGTGGCGGTCGGCGGTGGCCCTGGCGGTGGCGACGTCGGCGCGCAGGACGCTGAACGGCCTGCCGCGGTCGACCCCGTCGAGGGTGGCGGAGAGCGCGGTCTCGTCGGCGCTCGCCGGTGCGTGGACCTCGTTGAGCGTCAGGTTCAGCGGCACGTCCACGGACTTGCGGAGCAGTGAGACCTCCAGTCCGGTCCGCAGGACGACCGCGCCGGCCTTGCCGGAGGAGCCGTGGGTCCCCCCGGTCGCGGCGGCCGGGGTCGCCGGCCCGAGGGCGAGGGCACCCGCCGCCAGCGCGACGGCGGCCCCCAGCGCGGCGGCGGGACGGCGCGCGGGCATGCTGAAGGGAGAGCTGGACAAAGTGGAAAACCCCCAAGTGGTCATGGAGTCGCCACGGCGCCGCTGAAGGGGACAGCGCGCTCGCCGGGCGACCTCGACCCCGTAATGATTTACGTACGGAGAGTGAACCGGCGCCCGCCTGAGCCCGATTCACTCCAAAGGGTGGTTTTCGCCTCCGTATTCGAAACCTGCGGCACATGCGTTCCCGCGCGTCACACCTGCGATCGCGCGTATTCGAGCACCTTGGCGAAGTCCACCGCGCCGGGGTCCCCGTGGGAGTTGTGGCACAGCAGGCCGCGGGCCACATAGGTGCGGGTCGAGGTCGACAGCGAGGCGATCGGCTGCTCCCCCAGGTGCTCGACCGCGAGCACCTCCGCCTCGGCGGTGACGTCGGCGACCGCGGCACCCTCCCATGCCCCCACGGGGGTGCCCTGCCGGTCGGCGACCGCGACGATCCGGTGCTTGAACGGGGTGAGTTCACGGCTGGTCACCCATGCGTCGCCGTGCGGCAGCCGCACCAGCCACGGATGGTCGGCCGTCGCGACGACCTCGCCCCGCGCCGTGGTCACCCGGTACGCGTCCTTGCGCGCCGGGTCGTTGCGGGTCACCACCCCGCGGCGGAGCCGGCGCCGCCCCTGCCCGCCCGCGGCATCCGCAGCGCCCCGGGCGTCCTCCTCGTCGAAGCACGCGACCTCGTCGCCGACGGCCAGTTCGGCCGCCCGGGCCCAGCTCAGGTCGGCGCGGAGCACGGGGGTGTCCGGGTGCACGCAGTTCTCCGGCACGTGCTGGTGGCCGCAGACGCCGCGGAAGGCGTTCCACTCCCGTCCGGTCATCCGCTGGCCGCCCGCGTTCCCGTACGAGCGGGGGTAGGGCAGCCAGAGCTTCGGCCCCTTCAGCGGCACAGCGTGGTGGGTGTGCATCCAGGCGAGGAACTCGGCGAGTTCGCGCAGCGCCCACTGCGGGGCCTTGGGCCAGTAGACGTGCCGGTTGGCGGCGCCCCAGTCCTCGTGCCGCTCGGGGTCGCAGGTGCCCACCAGCTCCACCTGGCACACGTTGAGGGTGTTGGTCTCCACCCCGCCGGGCCGGTTGACCAGGGCGCGCGAGGAGATGTCGATGTCGAAGTGCTGGTACCAGACCAGCTTCTCGTCCTCGAAGTCCGGTTTCGCCGTCAGGTTGGGCGCGCTGCCGCCGCCCCCGTACGTCGGCACGCTGCGGCCCTCGGTGGTGTGCAGCACGACGGCGTTGACCTCCATCGCGTCGCCGCCGTAGTCGTCCTGGTACCAGTACCTGCGCGAGGCCCCCGGGTACTTCTGCGGTCCCTGCCTGGTCATCGTGCTCCCCGTCCCGTTGCGGTGTCGGCCGGTACGACCGATCGCAGCACGACAGAAGAGGACGGATCGACTTTTCCCGTACAGGATCACCCGAACCGGTGCTCCGGGATCATTCCGGGCGCATCGGTGGCACGCTCCGCTACCGTGGCGCCGCCGTGTCCGCCGGGTCACCCCACCACGCGACCGCGCAGCACGATGCGCCGGGGCGCGGCCAGGACGCGGACGTCGGCGCGCGGGTCGTCCGGGTAGACGACCAGGTCGGCGGAGGCGCCCTCGGTGAGGCCGTCGCGGCCGAGCCACTCACGGGCGGACCAGGTGGCGGCCGAGAGCGCGTCGAGGGCGGGCAGGCCGGCGGTGACGAGCTCCGCGACCTCGCCGGCGACGAGCCCGTGGGCGAGGGAGCCGCCGGCGTCGGTGCCGGCGAAGATCCGGATCCCGGCGTCGTGGGCGGCGCGGACGGTGTCGTAGCGGCGGGCGTGGAGCCGGCGCATGTGGTCGGCCCAGCGCGGGAACTTGGCCTGGCCGCCGTCCGCGAGTTCGGGGAAGGTCGCGATGTTGACCAGGGTGGGGACGATGGCCACCTGGTGCTCGGCGAAGAGCGGGATGGTGTCCTGCGTGAGCCCGGTGGCGTGCTCGACGCAGTCGATCCCGGCCTCGACCAGGTCCCGCAGGGAGTCCTCGGCGAAGCAGTGGGCGGTGACGCGGGCGCCCTCCTCGTGGGCGGCGGCGATGGCGGCCTCGACGGCGCCGCGCGGCCAGCAGGCGGACAGGTCGCCGGTGTCCCGGTCGATCCAGTCGCCGACCAGCTTGACCCAGCCGTCGCCGCTCCGGGCCTCCCGGCGGACGTGGGCGACCAGGTCCTCGGGCTCGATCTCCCACGCGTAGTTGCGGATGTAGCGGCGGGTGCGGGCGATGTGCCGGCCGGCGCGGATGATCCGCGGCAGGTCCTCGCGGTCGTCGATCCAGCGCGTGTCGGAGGGCGAACCGGCGTCGCGGAGCAGCAGGGTGCCCGTGTCGCGGTCGGTGAGCGCCTGCTTCTCGGAGGTGCCCGGGTCGACCGGGCCGTGATGGTCGAGGCCGACGTGGCAGTGGGCGTCGACCAGGCCGGGCAGGACCCAGCCCTGCACGGTGGTGAGGTCGCGGAGACCGGCGGGGCGCTCGTAGGTGACGCGCCCGCCGACCACCCAGAGCTCGTCCCGTACGTCCTGCGGCCCGGCCAGGATGCGGCCCTTGACGTGCAGTGCGTGCGTCCCCTCGC
This sequence comes from Streptomyces sp. NPDC059718, assembly GCF_042733315.1. Lineage (NCBI taxonomy): Bacteria > Bacillati > Actinomycetota > Actinomycetes > Kitasatosporales > Streptomycetaceae > Streptomyces > Streptomyces sp. NPDC059718. Next base: position 48,921 of record NZ_JBHWGA010000032.1, on the reverse strand, counting down.
GATCAGCCATGTCTGCACTCTACGAGCCGCCGGATACCCTCGGGCCGTACACCCCCGACGAAGGAAGCAGCGCTGCCGTGTCCCACCCCCTCCTCGACCTGCCCCCGCTGACCGCCGGGCGCTTCGCCGCGATCGAGCGGAGGGTCGCCGCGCTCCTGCACACCGGGCAGGACGTCGTGATCACGCAGGGCGAGGCCCTGCTGCCGCTGGAGGGCTGCATCCGCGGCGGTGCGCGGCCGGGCTCGACGGCGCTGAACGTGGTGACCGGACCGTACGGCCAGACCTTCGGCAACTGGCTGCGGGACGCGGGCGCCACCGTGGTCGACCTGGAGGTGCCCTTCCACGCCGCCGTGAGCGCGCGGGACGTCGCGCGGGCACTGTCCGACCACCCGGAGGTCGACTTCGTGTCGCTGGTGCACGCGGAGGCGGCCACCGGCAACACCAACCCGGTGGCGGAGATCGGCGAGGTGGTCCGGGCGCACGGCGCGCTGTTCATGGTCGACGCGGTCGCCTCGGTGGCGGCCGAGCCGCTGCTGGTGGACGCGTGGGGCGTGGACCTGTGCGTGATCGGCGCCCAGAAGGCCATGGGAGGGCCCGCCGGGGTCTCGGCGGTGTCGGTGAGCGAGCGCGCGTGGCGGCGCCTGGCGGACAACCCGGCGGCGCCGCGCCGCTCGTACCTGTCCCTGCTGGACTGGAAGGAGCGCTGGATCGACGCCGGGCGCAGGGCGCTGCCGCACGCGCCCGCGCAGTTGGAGATGCTGGCGCTGGAGGCCTGCCTGGAGCGGATCGAGGAGGCCGGGCTCGACTCGGTGGTCGCCCGGCACCGCGCCGCCGCCGCGGCGACCCGGGCCGGTGCGGCGGCGCTGGCCGTCGCCGTCGAGCCGTACGTGTACCGGGACCAGGACGCCGCGCCGGTCGCGACGACGCTGCGCACCCTGGACGGCGTCGCCGCCGACGCCCTGGTCGCCCGCGCCCTCGCGCTGGATCCGGGGCTTCCGCTGGTCGCCGGGGGCGGCGCGCTCGCCAAGGAGATGATCCGGGTCAACCACTACGGCCGGGACGCCGACCCGGCCGTGGTCGTCCGTACGCTGCGCACGCTGGCCGGCGCGCTGGAGGCGGACCCCGGGCCGGCCGTGGCGGCGGCCGAGGCCGCCTGGCGGGCCTGACCCCACCCCCGAGGGCACCCGGAATTCCACGGGGCTTGACCCAAGGGAAATTCCGGGGAATTATCCCGCGGAATCGGGAAAGGTATTCCGCATTCAACTCCTGCCCCGGGATCACGACTTCAAACGCCAAGATTCCATCAACGCGACGTGATGATTTCGAGGATGTGACCGAGCCCACAACCTCACCTTTCCGCCCCGATATATGCGGGCAAAGCATCCCACATCGACGGCCTTCACGCGCCTGATATCAGCAGCACCGACCCGCCACAAGGGCCGCGCGGCATGCAATTCCGAATTCCGCCCGCTACGTTCTTTCGGCATGACCGCCGCAAGGGAATTGCTGCTCGACACCCCGCGAATAGAGGACGGCGCCGCACTGTGGCGCATTGCCCGCGACTCCCGGACCCTGGACCTGAACTCCCCGTACAGCTACCTCCTGTGGTGCCGGGACTTCGCCGGCACCTCCGTGGTGGCGCGTACGGCGCACGGCGAACCGATCGGCTTCGTGACCGGCTACGTCCGCCCGGAGCGCCCCCGCGCCCTCGTCGTCTGGCAGGTCGCCGTGGACGAGGCGCACCGCGGTCAGGGGCTCGCGGCCACGATGCTCGACGACCTCGCGCAGCGGGCCGCCGCGTCCGGTGTGCGCGAGGTCGAGACCACGATCACCCCGGACAACGAGGCCTCGCACCGCCTGTTCACGTCCTTCGGCGCCCGCCACGGAGCCCGCACCGAACGCGAGGTGCTCTTCGACGCTGCGCTGTTCCCCGACGGCCACCAGCCCGAAGTCCTGTACCGCATCGGGCCCCTCGTCTGACCCGGCCGTCCCCGCACGACTCCTCTCTCCCCCCACAGAAGGAATGCACGGTGACCCTCACCCCGCCCGCCCTGTCCGTCTTCGAGACCCTCGAGTCCGAGGTCCGCAGCTACTGCCGCGGCTGGCCCGCCGTCTTCGACCGCGCGCAGGGCAGCCGGCTCTTCGACGAGGACGGCCACGACTACCTCGACTTCTTCTCCGGCGCCGGGGCCCTCAACTACGGACACAACAACCCCGTGCTCAAGCGCGCCCTGCTGGACTACCTGCAGCGCGACGGCATCACGCACGGCCTCGACATGAGCACCACCGCCAAGCGCGCCTTCCTGGAACGCTTCCAGGACGTCGTGGTGCGCCCGCGCGGCATGGACCACAAGGTGATGTTCCCCGGCCCGACCGGCACCAACGCCGTCGAGGCGGCGCTGAAACTGGCCCGCAAGGTCAAGGGCCGCGAGTCGGTGGTGTCGTTCACCAACGCCTTCCACGGCATGTCGCTCGGCTCGCTCGCCGTCACCGGCAACTCGATGAAGCGCGCCGGCGCCGGCATCCCCCTGGTGCACGGCACCCCGATGCCCTTCGACAACTACCTCGACGGCCGCGTCCCCGACTTCCTGTGGTTCGAACGGCTGCTGGAGGACCAGGGCTCCGGCCTCAACCAGCCCGCCGCCGTGATCGTTGAGACGGTCCAGGGCGAGGGCGGCATCAACGTCGCCCGCCCCGAGTGGCTGCGCGGCCTGGCCGACCTGTGCCGGCGCCGCGACATGCTGCTGATCGTCGACGACATCCAGATGGGCTGCGGCCGCACCGGCCCGTTCTTCTCCTTCGAGGAGGCGGGCATCGTGCCGGACATCGTCACCCTCTCCAAGTCGATCGGCGGCTACGGCATGCCGATGGCGCTGACCCTCTTCCGTCCCGAGCTCGACATCTGGGAGCCGGGCGAGCACAACGGCACCTTCCGCGGCCACAACCCCGCCTTCGTCACCGCCACCGCCGCCCTCGACACCTACTGGGCGGACGGCGGGAGCATGGAGAAGCAGACCCTGCGGCGCGGCGAGCAGGCCGAGGCCGTGCTGCGCGAGATCTGCGCCGAGCATCCGCGTTCCGGCGCCCGGTACCGGGGCCGCGGCCTGGTGTGGGGCCTGGAGTTCACCGACCCCGGCCGGGCCTCGCGGGTGTGCGCCCGCGCCTTCGAACTGGGCCTGCTGCTGGAGACCTCCGGCCCCCGCGGCGAGGTCGTCAAGCTGCTGCCCGCCCTGACCATCACCCCCGAGGAGCTCGACGAGGGGCTGCGCACCCTCGCCCGCTCCGTCCGTGAGACCGCCTGACGAAAGGAACCGTCCGACCGTGATCGTGCGATCCCTGAAGGACATCGAGGGCACCGACCGCGATGTCACCGCCGAGACCGGGACCTGGCGCAGCAAGCGCATCGTCCTCGCCGACGACCGCGTGGGGTTCTCGCTGCACGAGACCGTGATGTACGCGGGGACCGAGACCTCCATGTGGTACGCCCACCACGTCGAGGCGGTGCTGTGCGTCGAGGGCGAGGGCGAGCTGACCGACGACGAGACCGGCGAGCGCCACGCGATCTCCCCCGGCACGCTCTACCTGCTCGACGGCCACGAACGGCACACCATGCGCCCCAGGACCGACCTGCGCTTCGTCTGCGTCTTCAACCCGCCCGTCACCGGGCGCGAGGTGCACGACGAGAACGGCGTCTACCCCCTGCTCACCGAGGGAGCGTGACCAGCGATGACCACCATGACGACGGCCGACCTCTATCCCACCCGTGGCACGGCCGAGGTGCTGACCCCGCGTCAGGACCCGGTCGTCTGGGGCGGCCCCGGCACGTCCGGCCCGATCCAGCCGTCCGCGCTGCGCGACTTCGACCGCGACGGCTTCCTGCCCGTGGACGCGATCATCGGGTCCGAGGACGTGGCCCGCTACCGCGCCGAGCTGGAGCGGCTGTGCGCCGACCCGGCGGTGCGCGCGGACGAGCGGTCCATCGTGGAGGCGAAGTCCCGGGACATCCGCTCGGTCTTCGAGGTCCACAAGATCAGCCCGGTCTTCGCCGAACTGGTCCGCGACCCCCGCGTCGTCGGCCGCGCCCGGCAGATCCTCGGCTCGGACGTCTACGTCCACCAGAGCCGGATCAACGTCAAGCCGGGCTTCGGCGCCTCCGGCTTCTACTGGCACTCGGACTTCGAGACCTGGCACGCCGAGGACGGGCTGCCCCGCATGCGCACGGTCTCGGTCTCGATCGCGCTGACCGAGAACCACGCCACCAACGGCGGCCTGATGATCATGCCGGGCTCGCACCGGACGTTCCTGGGCTGCGCGGGCGCGACACCGGAGGACAACTACAAGAAGTCCCTCCAGATGCAGGACGCGGGCACGCCCTCCGACGCGGCCCTCACGGAACTGGCGGGCCGCCACGGGATCCGGCTCTTCACCGGGCCGCCCGGGTCCGCGGTGTGGTTCGACTGCAACGCCATGCACGGCTCGGGGGACAACATCACGCCGTACCCGCGCAGCAACGTCTTCATCGTCTTCAACAGCGTGGAGAACGCGGCCGTCGAACCCTTCGCGGCGCCCGTCCGCCGCCCCGAGTTCATCGGAGCGCGCGACTTCTCCGCAGTGCGGTAACCCTCCGGGGGGCCGGTTGTCGTGTGCGGCGCCGTCGTGGCTGCGGGCGGCTGCGCCGGGCTGCCCGGTGGTTGTGTGCGGCTTTGTTGCGCCTGCGGTTGGGGGTTTCCTCGCCGCCCTCCCGATTGCCCGGCGCGGTCAGTGCGGGCCTGCGCTCTGTTGGCGTGAGGTCGGTGCCGCGCCGGCGCACGTCTCCCCCAGCCTTCGGCCGGGGGGACCCCCATGGGCGCACCCCGCCACACCCCCTCCCGATGTCGCGGCGCACGACGGCCGGTGGGGGGTGAGTGAGGCACTTGCGGCGGCCCCGGACCGCCCTCCTACCCCCCACCGGCCGTTGGTCGCCCGACGATACGGAGGGGGCGGGGGAGTTGGGGGCACCCCCGGCCGAAGGCTGGGGGAGGGTGGGCGTTCTGGACGCTGACGTGTATTTGTTGTGCGGCACAGACGGCACCGATCTGGACCGCCCGCCATGCACATGAATATGCGGTCCAGAATGCCCAGCCCCGGAGGCCCCGCCCCCCGCCCACCACGCACGCGCGAGGCCCGCACCAACCGCGCCGGATGGGGGTCCCCCCGGCCGAAGGCTGGGGGAGGGCGGGAGGGCGGGTGGACGCCCGCCGCAGGCGCAACGCACCCGCACACAAACACCCGGCAGCCCGGCGCAGCCGCCCGCAGACGGGAACCCCGTCAGGCCTCGCGGTGGCCGTTGAAGCGGCGCGGCAACCCCAGGGGGTTGCCATCGCGCAGCTCCGCCGGGAGCAGCCCCTGCGGCGCGTCCTGGTACACGACGGGCCGCAGCCACCGCTCGATCGCCGTGCCGCCGACCGACGTGGACGTCGAGGTCGTGGCCGGGTACGGGCCCCCGTGGTGCATGGCCGGGGCGACGGCGACCCCCGTGGGCCAGCCGTTCACCACGACGCGCCCCGCCAGCGGGGTGAGGCGGCGCAGCAGGTCCGCGCCGGAGCCTTCGCCGTCGGTGCCGGACGCCTCGGCCTCGCTCAGGTGCGCCGTCGCCGTGAGGTTCCCGGGGAGCCGTCCGAGCACCCCCTCGACCTCCTCCGCGCCGCCGTACCGCGCGACGACCGTGACCGGACCGAAGTGCTCCTCCAGCAGCGCGTCGTGCACGCCGCCCTCCGCGAGCCGGGCCGCCGGGACGGAGACGAAGCCGGCGCGCACCAGGTGCTCGCCGCCGTCGCCGGGCTCGACCGGCGCCTCCACCTCGGGCAGCGTGGTCAGTTCGCGCACGCCCGCGATGAAGTTGTCCCGCATGCGGGCGTCGAGCAGCGTGCCGGGGGCGACGTCGCCGACCGCGGCCGCCAGGGACTTCAGGAGGCGGTCGCCGGCCTCGCCCGCCGGGGCCAGGACGAGGCCGGGCTTGACGCAGAACTGGCCGACGCCGAGGGTCACGGACCCGGCGAGCCCGGCGCCGATCTGCTCGGCGCGCTCCTCGGCCGCGGCCTCCGTGATCACCACGGGGTTGAGGCTGCCGAGTTCGCCGTGGAACGGGATCGGCACCGGTCGTGCCGCGGCGGCGTCGAAGAGGGCGCGCCCGCCCCGTACGGAGCCGGTGAACCCCGCGGCGGAGACCAGCGGGTGCTTGACCAGGTCGATGCCCGCCTGGAAGCCGTGGACCACCGAGACGACGTCGGCGGGCAGGCCGACGGCGACGGCGGCGCGGCGCAGCGCGTCCGCGCACAGCTCGCTCGTCGCCGGGTGGTCGGGGTGGGCCTTGACGACGACGGGGCAGCCGGCCGCGAGCGCGCTGGCGGTGTCGCCGCCCGGCACGGAGAAGGCGAGGGGGAAGTTGCTCGCGGAGTACACGGCCACGACGCCGAGCGGGATCTTGTAGCGCCGCAGGTCGGGCCGGGGCGGGGCGAGCGTCGCGTCGGCGTGGTCGATGATGACGTCGAGGAAGGCGCCCTCCTCGACGATCTCGGCGAAGGCCCTCAGCTGGTAGGTGGTGCGCCCGAGTTCGCCGGTGAGGCGGGCAGGGCCGAGGGCGGTCTCCGCGTCGGCGGCCTCCAGGATGCGGGGGCCGGCCTCCTCCAGGAAGTCGGCCGCGGTGCGCAGCAGCCGGGCGCGCACCTCGCGGTCGGCCAGCGCCGGGAAGGCCGCGGCGGCGGCGCGCACCGCGGTGTCGACCTCCTCGGCGGTGGCTTCGACGGCGACCTGCTCCCGCTGCTTCCCGGTTCGGGGATCGACGCTCCACACTGGTACGGCCACCGCGGTACCTCCAGGCCTTCCGTTCGATATACTGAACAGCATCCGCAACTGTGAATCTGTTCGGGAGCCTACTTGTGCGGATCCCGGCCGAACAAGGGGGGTCCACTCCAGATGGCTGCAGGTGAGGGCGGCGCGCAGGTCAAATCCGCGGTGCGGACGGTGGAGCTGCTGGAGTTCTTCGCGGGGCAACCCGGCATGCACAGCCTGGCCGCCGTGCAGGAGGCCGTGGGCTACCCCAAGTCCAGCCTGTACATGCTGCTGCGCACGCTCGTGGAGCTGGGCTGGATCGAGACCGACGCCACCGGCACCCGCTACGGCATCGGCGTGCGCGCCCTGCTGGTCGGCACCTCGTACATCGACGGCGACGAGGTCGTCGCCGCGGCCCGCCCGACCCTGGACCGGCTCTCGGACGACACCAGCGAGACCATCCACCTGGCCCGCCTCGACGGAACCAGCGTCGTCTACCTGGCGACCCGTCAGTCCTCGCACTACCTGCGGCCGTTCACCCGGGTCGGCCGCCGGCTGCCGGCCCACTCGACCTCGCTCGGCAAGGCGCTGCTCGCCACGTACACCGACGAGCAGGTCCGCAAGCTCCTGCCGGAGACGCTGGAGCCGCTCACCGAGCACACCCACACCGACCGCGAGAAGCTGATCGCGGAGCTGCGCCAGATCCGGGAGCAGGGCTACGCCGTGGACCGCGAGGAGAACACGCTGGGCCTGCGCTGCTTCGGCGTCGCCATCCCGTACCGCACGCCCGCCCGCGACGCGATCAGCTGCTCGGTCCCGGTGGCCCGGCTGACCCCGGCCCACGAGCAGCTGATCAAGGACGCCCTCTTCGACGCGCGCGACCGCCTCACGCTGGCGACCCGCCGTCTGTGACCGTCCGGGTCAGGACTCCTCGCGGAGCACCCGGACGGAGCCCTGCGGCACGCTGAGCCGGCCGATGACCCGTTCCCCGGTGAGCAGTTCGGTACCCGGCGCGTCGAGGGGCACCTTCGCCTCGGCCCCGGTGTGGTTGATCACGAAGAGGTACGTGCCCTGCTCGCCGGCGCGCCGGACGACCTCGACGTCATGCGGCAGTTCGGCCCGGTCCGGCAGTCCCGCGTCCTCCGCGGCGGCGGCCAGGACCGCGCCGAGCTCCGCGGGGCCGAGCCGGGTCGAGACGTACCAGGCCGTGCCCTCGCCCAGGGCGTGCCGGGTGACGGCGGGGAGGCCGGCGGCGGGGCCGTCGGCGTACGTCCACACCGGCTCGGCGCCGCGCGGGACGACGACCTCGGTCCACAGGTCGCCGATGAGGGCGGGGCCCTCGGGGCCGTCGAGCCGGACCCGTTCCCCGTCGAGCAGGGGCGCGAACTCCTCGACGGTCAGCCCGAGCACGTCCCGCAGCGCACCGGGCACGGGGCCCGGGTGGACGGTGTCGTGCTCGTCGACGACGCCGGAGAAGTAGGAGACCAGCAGCGTGCCGCCACCCTCGACGTAGGCGCGCAGGTTCCGTCCGGCGGCCTCGGTGGTGAGGTAGAGGGCCGGGACGACGACAAGGGGATAGGCCGACAGATCGGCTTCGGGAGGCGTGAAGTCGACGGTCAGGTGCCGGTCGAAGAGGGCCTCGTAGTAACTGTCGGCGCGTTCGCGCGCGTCGTGGTCCTGGCTGGGCCGCCACTCCAGCTTCTGCGCCCACCAGGACTGCCAGTCCCACAGCACGGCGGCGTCGGCGACGGTCCGGGTGCCGGCGACCTCGGCGAGGGCGGCGACGTCGGCGCCCAGCCGGACCACCTCGCGCCAGACCCGGCTGTCGGTGCCCGCGTGCGGCAGCATCGCGGAGTGGAACTTCTCGGCGCCGTAGCGGGACTGCCGCCACTGGAAGAACAGGGCGCCCTCCGAGCCGCGTGCCACGTGCGCGAGGCTGTTGCGGGCCATCTGGCCGGGGGCCTTGGCGGGGTTGCGGCGCTGCCAGTTGACGCCGCTGGTGGAGTGCTCCAGCAGCAGCCAGGGGGCGCCGCCGGCGACGGAGCGGGTGAGGTCGGCGGCCATCGCCAGGTTGACGTGGGTGCGGCGGCCGTCGGTGATCAGGTAGTGGTCGTTGGTGACGAGGTCGACCTCGCGACCCCAGGCCCAGTAGTCCAGGGGGTCGCACTGGCTGAGCGCGGTCATGAAGTTGGTGGTGACCGGGACGCCGGGTGACAGCCGGTGCAGGATGTCGCGTTCCGCGGTGAAGTTGCCGCGGACGGTCTCGTCCGTGAAGCGGGCGTAGTCCAGCTGCTGGGCCGGGTTGGCGACGGTGGGGGTCAGCCGCGGGGCGTCGACGTGCGCCCAGTCGCCGTAGGTCTGGCCCCAGAAGGCCGTGCCCCAGGCGGCGTTGAGGGCGTCGAGGCTCTCGTAACGGGCCCGCAGCCACTGCCGGAACTCCTCGGCGGACGCCTCGCAGTAGCAGGCGCCGACCGGTACGCCGTACTCGTTGTGGACGTGCCACATCGCCACGGCCGGGTGGCTCCCGTAGCGCTCGGCCAGCCGCTCGGTGATCCCGGCGGCGGCCCGGCGGTAGGCGGCGGAGCTGTGGCAGATGGCGCCGCGCGAGCCGAAGCCGTAGCGGACGCCCTCGCGGTTCACCGGGAGCGCCTCGGGGTGGGCGGCGTAGAACCAGGCGGGCGGCACGACGGTGGGGGTGCCGAGGTCGGCGCGGATGCCGTGCTCGTGCAGCAGGTCCAGCAGCCGGTCGAGCCAGGCGAAGTCGTAGCGGCCGGGCTCGGGCTCCAGCTTCGACCAGGCGAAGATGCCCACGCTGACCATGGTCACACCGGCCTCGCGCATCAGCCGGACGTCCTCGTGCCAGACCTCCTCGGGCCACTGCTCGGGGTTGTAGTCGCCGCCGTAGGCAAGGCGCACCATGGGATCTCCTGGGTCAACTCTGGGAACGTGCACAGCTGCCCGAGGGGCGGCTCGGCCAAGGTAACCGCACGGCCACAAGCATTGACAAGTGTCGGAGATGTTTCTCTACTGTGAACGCTCACAGCGCCCCCGCGCACCCTCGTCAGGGGAGGAACCCATGAACAAGCGCCTCGTCGCCGCCTTCGCGGCGGCCGCGCTCTCCACCACGCTGCTGGCCGGCTGCGGTTCGTCGGACGACGGCGGAGACGGAGACAAGGCGGAGTCCGGACCGGTCAGCCTCACGTACTGGGCCTGGGCCCCCGGCCTGGACAAGGTCGCGGCGATCTGGAACGCCGGTCCCGGCAAGGAGGCCGGCATCACGGTCACGGTGAAGAAGCAGGCGTCGGGCGACGACCTGGTCACCAAGATCATCACCGCCTCGAAGGCGCACAAGGCGCCCGACCTGGTGCAGGCCGAGTTCCAGGCCCTCCCCACCCTGGTGAGCAACGACGTCCTGGCCGACATATCCGGGCAGGCGGGCGACGTGAAGAAGGACTTCGCCGACGGCGTGTGGCAGCAGGTGACCCTCGGCTCCGACGCGGTGTACGCGATCCCGCAGGACACCGGGCCGCTGATGTTCTACTACCGCCAGGACCTGTTCACGAAGTACGGCCTGAACGTGCCCACGACGTGGGACGAGTTCGCACAGACGGCCCGCGCCCTGAAGAAGAAGGACGCCGAGAAGTCGCTGACCACCTTCTCGGCGACCGACCCCGGCCTGTTCGCGGGCCTGTCGCAGCAGGCGGGCGCGAAGTGGTGGACGACCGCCGGGGACAAGTGGAACGTCGCCATCGACGACGCCGCCTCCACCAAGGTCGCCGACTTCTGGGGCGGCCTGGTCAAGGAGGGCGTCGTCGACAACCAGCCGATGTACACCCCCGCGTGGAACAAGGCGCTCAACACCGGGACCCAGATCGCCTGGGTCAGCGCCGTGTGGGCGCCGGGCGTGCTGACGACCGCGGCCCCCGACACCAAGGGCAAGTGGGCCATGGCGCCGCTGCCGCAGTGGGACGCGGGTGAGAACGTCACGGGCAGCTGGGGCGGCTCCACGACCGGCGTCAGCAACGACTCGAAGCACAAGGACGCCGCGGTGAAGTTCGCGACCTGGCTGAACACCGACCCGGAGGCCGTGACGGCCCTGGTCAAGAACGGCGGCATCTACCCGGCGGCGACGGCCGCCCAGACCGGGGACGCGCTCGCCCAGGCGCCGGAGTTCTTCTCCAACCAGCCGGACTTCTACACCAAGGCGGCCGAGATCGCCAAGACCACCGCCCCGGCGGCGTGGGGTCCGAACGTGAACGTCGCCTACAGCGCGTTCAAGGACGCCTTCGGCAAGGCGGCGCAGGACAAGGCCGGCTTCGGCCCGGCGCTGGGCACGGTGCAGTCGACGACGGTCGCCGACATGAAGAAGCAGGGCTTCTCGGTCGCGGAGTAGCGCGCGGCAGCCGCTCGGGCCGACCGGGGGCACCACGCGCCCCCGGTCCCGCCCGTCCGCCCGTGCGTCAGCCGCCCGTCCGTCGCCGTCAGCCGTCAGCCGTCAGCCGTCAGCCGTCAGCCGTCCGAAACGAGCCGCCCATGCCGCCCACGTCCGCTGCCCGGCGCACCCGACGCCTCGCCCCCTACGGATTCCTCGTCCCCGCCGTCGTCCTGTTCGCCGCGACCTTCGCGCTCCCCATCGGCTACGCCGTCTACCTGAGCTTCCGCAAGATCGAGGTCAAGGGCCTGGGCCTGGGCCGGGGCGCACGCGGCGAGGCCTGGGCGGGGCTGTCCAACTACACCTCCGTCCTGTCCGACACCGAGCTCCTGCACGGCGCCGCCCGCATCCTCGGCTACGGCGCGATCGTGGTGCCGGTGATGCTGGGCCTCGCCCTGCTGTTCGCCCTGATGCTGGACGCGCAGCGGACCCGGCTGCGCGGCTTCTCGCGGCTGGCGATCTTCCTGCCGTACGCCGTGCCCGGGGTGGTCGCGGCGCTGCTGTGGGGCTTCCTCTACCTGCCCTCGCTCAGCCCGCTCCACTACGCGCTGGGCGCCATGGGCCTGCCGGAGCCGGACCTGCTGACCGGCGGCGCGCTCTTCGGCGCGCTGGCGAACGTCGCCGTGTGGGGCGGCACGGGCTTCAACATGATCGTGATCTACACGTCGCTGCGGGCGGTGCCCGCCGAGATCTACGAGGCCGCGCGGATCGACGGCTGCTCGGAGCTGCAGATCGCGCTGCGGATCAAGATCCCCACGGTGGCGCCGGCGCTCGTGCTGACCTTCTTCTTCTCGATGATCGCGACCTTCCAGGTCTTCGGCGAGCCGATGACCCTGAAGGGGATGACGAACTCGATCTCCACGACCTGGAGCCCGCTGATGAAGGTCTACCAGGACGCCTTCGTGCGCGGCGACCTCCACTCGGCGGCCGCGACGTCCGTGGTCATCGCCGTCGTCACCCTCGTCCTGTCCTTCGGCTTCCTGCGGGCAGCCAACTCCCGTACCCGGCAGGGAGCCTCCTGATGAGCGTCACCGCAACCCCCCTCGCCCAGCGGCCCGGCGCCACCACGGCGGCCCGCACCACCGCGCCGCGGCGCCGCCGCGGGACCGGCCTGGTCCCGACCGTCGTGCTGCTGCTCGGCGCGGCCTACTGCCTGCTCCCGGTCGCATGGGTGCTGGTGGCGTCGACGAAGAGCAGCCGCGAGCTGTTCGCGACGTTCACCTTCCTGCCCGGCACGGGTCTGGTCGACAACATCTCCGCGCTGACGGCGTACCGCGACGGCGTCTACTGGCGGTGGATGCTCAACTCCCTCTTCTACGCGGGCCTCGGCGCGCTGCTGTCCACCGCGGTGTCCGCGGTGAGCGGCTACGCGCTGGCGAAGTACCGCTTCCGGGGCCGCGAGGCGATCTTCAACGTCCTGCTGACCGGGGTGCTGATGCCGCCGGTCATCCTGGCGATCCCGCAGTACCTGCTGATGGCCAAGGCGGGTCTGGCCGACAGCTACCTGTCGGTGCTGCTGCCGAGCGTCCTGGCGCCGTACGGCATCTACCTGGCCCGGATCTACGCCTCCGCCGCCGTGCCGGACGAGGTGGTGGAGGCGGCCCGGGTGGACGGGGCGGGCGAGTGGCGGATCTTCCGCACGATCGCGCTGCCGGTGATGCTGCCCGGGCTGGTGACGGTCTTCCTCTTCCAGTTCGTGGCGATCTGGAACAACTTCCTGCTGCCGTTCATCATGCTGGGCGACGACGAGAAGTTCCCGGTGACGCTGGGCCTGTTCACCCTGCTCCAGCAGGGCGCCTCGGCGCCCGCCCTCTACACGCTGGTGATCACCGGTGCGATGCTGGCGATAATGCCGCTGATCGCCCTGTTCCTGGTGATCCAGCGGTTCTGGAGCCTGGACCTGCTCTCCGGGGCCGTAAAGTCCTGAGGAGCCCCGAAGGAAGAACGGTATGAGCCGCACAGAACGACGCCGTCCCCCGACGATCCACGACGTGGCCCGCGAGGCGGGCGTGTCACGGGGCACGGTGTCGCGCGTCCTCAACGGCGGGCACAACGTGAGCCCGGCCGCGATGGAGGCGGTCAACGCCGCCATCCGCCGCACCGGCTACGTGGTGAACCGGCACGCCCGCAGCCTGATCACCGGGCGGTCGGACTCGGTGGGCTTCCTGCTCACCGAACCGCAGGAGCGCTTCTTCGAGGACCCGAACTTCAACGTGCTGCTCAGCGGCTGCACCCAGGCGCTGGCCGCGCACGACATACCGCTGCTGCTGATGATCGCCGGCGACGAGTCCGAGCGGCGTCGGATAACCCGCTACATCACCGCCGGGCACGTCGACGGCGTGCTGCTGGTGTCCAGCCACTCGGGGAACCCGGTCGCCGAGCGGCTGGAGAAGGCCGGGGTCCCGGTCGTCGCGTGCGGGGAGCCGCTGGGGCAGGGCGGCAGGGTCGCGTACGTGGCGGCCGACGAGCGGGGCGGCGCGCACCGGATGGTGCGGCACCTCGTGGCCTCCGGGCGGCGCACGATCGCCATGATCACGGGGCCGCTGGACACCCCCGGCGGTGTGCAGCGCCTGGCGGGCTACCGCGAGGAGCTGGCCGCCTCGGGGCTGCCCGCCGACGAGACGCTGATCGCCGAGGGCGACTACAGCCGGGCCAGCGGGGAGGCCGCGATGACCGCGCTGCTGCACCGCTCCCCCGGCCTGGACGCGGTCTTCGTCGCCTCCGACCTGATGGCGCAGGGCGCCCTGGCGGCGCTGGAGCGGGCCGGGCGGCGGGTGCCGCAGGACGTCGCGGTCGGCGGCTTCGACGACTCCCCGGCGGCGCTGGCGACGCTGCCGCCGCTGACCACGATCCGCCAGCCGTGGGACCGGATCAGCGCCGAGATGGTGCGGCTGCTGCTCGCCCGCATCGCCGGTGACGAGCCGTCCGCGGTGATCCTCCCGACGGAGCTGGTACGGCGGGACTCGGCCTGAACATCCCATAGGATCATGGGAGTTGGGGCGTCGAAGCCGCCGCCCCCGGACTTGGAGGACCGGTGCGTCTCCCCCGCTCCCTTTCCGGCTGGACCATGGCCGTCTTCGGTGTGCTCGCCGCCGCGCTCGGCATCGTCGGGATCGTCTCGCCGGCCGTGCAGCTGTCCCTGCTCGGCTTCCACCGTCCGGACCACCGCGCGGCCGGCGACTACACCCTGGTCTTCCTCACCGCGTCCTCGATGGCGGCGCTCAACATGGGCGTGTACTACGTCCTGGCGGCTCTCGCCGACTGGCGCTCCTTCTTCCGCTGGACGGTCCCGTTCCGGCTGCTGACCTTCACCGTCTTCACCACGGCCGTGGTGATCGGCCGGGCGCCCTCCGGCTTCCTCGGGGTCGGCGTGTGGGAGGGCGTGGGCGCGCTGGTGACGGGTGCGGCCCTCTGGCACGAGGGCCGCAGGGCCCGGGCCGCGACCCCCGAGGGCGCCGCGGCGGCGTGACCCGGCCGCGGCGTGACCCGGCCGCGGGGCGGTCAGGACGTACGGGGCGGGACCGCGCACCACTCGGAGAAGCCCTGGCTGGTCAGCCCGAGGGCGCTGTTGAGCCGGGAGCGCAGGTTCTCCACCGCGACCATGGCCGTGAGCTCGACGAAGGCGGCCTCACCGAGCCGGTCGAGCAGCCGGCGGGCCAGGTCGTCGGTGACGGACGGCTCCGTCTCGCTCATGGCCTCGGCGTACTCCATCACCCACTGTTCGAGCTCGGTGAAGTCCTCCCGGTGCTCACGCCAGACGGGCACCTTGCCCACCTTCTCCATGGGCAGTCCCAGACCCTCGGCCTTCCAGTGGCCGAAGTCCACGCACCAGGAGCAGCCGATACGGACCGCGGACGCCATGACGGCGAGGTGCCCCAGGCCCGGGTCGAGCGCGTGCCACTTCTCCACGCCCTGCTCGAAGCGGGCGTAGGACATCAGCACCTTCGGGTGGTGGCCGATCGCCCGGCCGGGGTCGGGGACCCTGCCGAACCTGCGGCGCGCGTACCACTCCGCGAGCCGGATGAACGGGGTCCGGGGCGGGTCGAGGGAGATGCGGGACATGTCGTGCCTCCTGGAATCGTCCGCGTCGTGCCTGCGGGAGTACGACGGACGGCGGCCTCCCCGGTGTGACATCCGGGGGCGGAGGACATCTGCGGGCACCTCCGTGAGGTCACATCCGCAGGGCGCACAGGGCGCGGTCCCAGAGCCGGTCCGCGGCGATCGGGTCCACGGCGTGGGCGGCGACGCCGCCGGGGCGCTCTTCGTCCCCGTCCACGACCGGCGCCTCCTGGTTGTCCTCGAAGTAGCGTCCGGTCACCCCGTCGAGCAGCGGCGACGCCGCGAGCAGCACCGAGGTGGCGGCTCCCTGCTCCGCGGTCTTGTGGTACGGCTGCGGGATGACGGCGCCGTCCTCGTCCGTCACGCCCATCGCCCGCATGGTGCCGGCGTCGATGTGGCGCTGGAGGTTGGTGCCGAGGATCCATCCGGGGTTGAGCGCGTTGGCCGTGATGCCGTCGGCGGCCCACCGGCGGGCCCCCACCGCGAGCAGGACGTCGGCGGTCTTGGACTGCGCGTAGGCCGTCCAGGGGTCGTAGGGACGCCGCTCGAAGTGGGGGTCGCCGAAGTCGAACGCGGCGTTGCGGTGGGCTCCGGAGCTGACGACCACCAGACGGGCCGAGCCGGCCGCCCGCAGTGCGGGGTGGAGTGCCGTGGCGAGGGCGAAGTGCCCGAGGTGGTTGGTGGCGAGCTGCAGCTCCCACCCGAGGCCGGTGACCTGGCGGGCGGGGAGGGCCATGATCCCGGCGTTGGCGACGAGGATGTCGAGCGGCCCGCTCCAGGCGTCCGCGAAGTGTGCGACGGAGGCGAGGTCGGCCAGGTCGAGGGCCCGTACGTCCACCGAGCCCGCCGGGGCGGTGGTGGCGAGCTCACGGAGGGCGGGTGCCGCGGCGCCGGGGTCGCGCGTGGCGACGGTGACGTCCGCGCCGGCCGAGGCCATCGCCCGGACGGTTTCGAGGCCGATGCCGGAGGCGCCGCCGGTGACGAGGGCGCGCCGGCCGGTGAGGTCGACTCCGCCGATGACCTCGGAGGCCGTGGCGTGCGAGGGGAAGGGGGTCTGCAGCAGGGGGTGGTCGAGCACGGTGACCTTCTCGGGAGGGGAACGGCTGGTACCCGAACCAGGCTATGGACGGCATTGCGTATTCTCCATAATGAAAACTCCGGAAAACTTCAGCCATCGTCCAGCTCTTGGAGGTACGTCATGGATCCGCTCGAGGACGTGCTGGCCCTGCTGGAGACCAGGGCCCACCTCTCGACGGGCCTCGTGGCGGGCGGCGAGTGGGCGGTGCGCTTCGAGGCGCCGTCCGGGGTGAAGTTCAACGCGGTCCGGCGCGGCGGGTGCCTCCTGGAGGTCGAAGGTGCGGACGGGCCGGTGGAGCTGGCCGCGGGCGACTGCTTCCTGCTCACCCAGGCCCGCCCGTTCGTGCTGCGCAGCGCTCCCGGCGTGGCCCCGGTCGCCGCGGAGCCGGTGTTCGCCGCGGCGGGGGGCGGTTTCGCCCGGGTCGGCCGGGGGGACGACGTCCTGCTCGTCGGCGGCCGCTTCTCCTTCGGCGACCGCGCGCGGGCCCTGCTGCTGGACGCCCTGCCGCCGGTCATCCACGTGCCCGCGGGGACCGCGCACGCGCAGACCGTGGGCTGGGCACTGGAGCAGATCGGGCAGGAGCTGCTGCGACGGCCCGTGGCCTCCACCCTCGTGGCGGAGCACCTGGCCGTCGTCATGCTGGTCCACGTGCTGCGTCTGCACCTCGCCGAGGAGTCGCACGGCGCGTCGGGCTGGCCCGCGGGCCTGGCCGACCCCGTCGTGGCGCCCGCCCTGGCCGCGCTGCACCGCGCGCCGGCGCACGGCTGGACGGTCGCCGAACTCGCCCGCACCAGCGGGGTGTCGAGGTCCACGCTCGCCGCGCGGTTCAAGCGGACCGTGGGCTGTCCGCCGCTGGACTACCTCAGGCGGTGGCGCATCGAACTCGCCTCGCAGCGCCTGCGCAAGGGCACCGAGACCCTCGCCGTCATCGCCCGCGCGGTCGGCTACGGCTCCGAGAGCGCGCTCAGCACGGCCTTCAAGGAGGTGACGGGGAGCTCGCCCCGTGCGTACCGCGGCGGTCCCGCGGCCTGACGGGACGGCCCCGAGCCCGGGCCTCCGCCGGCCGGGGACGGTCGGCCGACGGGCGGGTGCGGGGCGGGTACGGGGCGGCGGCCGGTCAGAGCCTTCCGCTGCCCGCGTGGCAGTCGACGACCTGCGGTACGGCGCCCGCACGGTCGACCCGGGTGCGCAGGGCCGGGATCCACCCCGCGTCGTCGCCGAGCTGCTCGGCGGGGACGCCCGCGTTGTGGACGGCGAGCAGGTCGACGGGGCGGCCGTTGACGAGGTTGCCGTCCTCGGTGAGGGCGGTGCCCTTCCACTTCTTGATGACCGTGGCGCGGTCGACGCCCGCGGGCAGGGTGAAGGCGTTGGCCTCCGCCACGAGCTGCGACTGGACGCCGACACCGAGGCTGTAGCCGTAGGCGTAGCCGGAGTCCGCGGTCGCCACGTAATGGTTGTTGTAGACGTCGACCTGGCCGAAGCGGACGCGCGGGGCGCGCTCGGTGACGTTCCGGTAGAGGTTGTGGTGGAGGGTGACGCGCAGCCTGCCCGCGTCGGTGGCGGCGGCGCTGTCGCTGTTGCCGATGAGCGAGGTCTTGCCGTGGTCCCGGAAGACGTTCCAGGACCCGGTGACGAGGTCGGAGCCCTTGATGACGTCGAAGAGGCCGTCGTGCTTCTGGAAGACGCGGCCGAAGTACGTGGGCAGGGTCGTGTCGGGCTCGTCGCCGTCGGAGAAGGTGTTGTGGTCCACCCACACGTGCGTGGAGCCGACCACGCTGAGGTTGTCGTACTCGGAGTTCCAGTTGCCGGTGTCGCCGTCGGTGGGGTCCCAGGCGGGGAAGCAGTCGGCGGCGTTCTCGAAGGACAGGTTGCGGATGATGACGTCGTCGGCGTCCTGGACCATGAGGTCGCCGCCGCGGAGGGTGGCGCCCCGGCCGAGGCCGACGATGGTGGTGCGGGAGCCGACCCGCACCTGGACGCGTTCCGCCTGGACCTTCTGCGAGGCGGCACGCGCGTCCTCGAGCGGGCCGGACGGCTCGCGGTCGGTGCCCCACACCGCGGGGTCGTAGGCGGCGAGGTAGCCGTCGAGCGTGTAGCCGTCGGTGGCGTAGTCCGCGCAGTCCAGCGGGGTGCCGTCGTCGGCGGTGTTGACGTCGATGACGCCCTTGACCTGGACGATCCGGGGGGTGCCGTCGCCGTCGCCGAGGGCGGCGACCAGTTCGGCGCGGTTGCGCACGGTGAAGACGTGGGCGGCGTCGGCGGCCGAGCCGCCCCTGGTGCCCCCGCCGGCCGAGGCCCAGCCGTCGCCGGCGGGCAGTACGGCACGGCCGAGGGCGGCCCCGCGCGGGACGGCCTGAGCCGCGGCCGGAGCGGTGAGGGCGAGGGCGAGCGTCGTGCAGCCCACCAGGGCAGCGATGACGCGCGCATGACACACGGATCTACGCATTGCGGCTCCTTGGGAGGAGGTGGGGATGGGAGAGGGAGCGGGGACGGCCGGCGGCTCACGGCGCGGCGTGGGCGCCGCCGGCCGTCCCGTACCCGGGCACGCGGATCAGGAGGTGTGCTTCTTCCAGTCCGCCTGCGCGGCGTTGAGCTTCCCGGCGAGGGCGTCGAGGAAGTCCTTGGCGCTCAGCCGGCCGAGGACGACCTTCTGGAACTCCGGTTCGCTGTCGGCCTTGCTGAGGGTGTTCCAGTCCGGCAGGTAGTACGGCAGCTGGACGATCTTCGTCTTGGGGTCGGTGAGCGCCTCGATGACGATCTTGGTGGCCCCGGCGGAGGCGATCCAGTCGTCGTCCTGCGCCTCGGTGTTGGACGGGATGGCCCCGGCCGACTCGTTCCACAGGCTGTTCGCCTCCGCGGAGGCGGCGAACTCGATGAACTTCCAGGCGGCCTCCTTGTTCTCGGAACTCTTGAACAGACCGAGCCCGTCCACCGGGTTGGAGACCGTGGTGCGCACCCCCGCCGCGTCCACCGGCATGGCCACGCCCGCGAACTCGTCCTGTCCGAGGGCGTCCAGGTGGTTCTGGTAGGAGCCCAGGTTGTGCTGGAGGATGCCGATCTTCCCGTTGTCGAACTCGGCGACCATCTTGGTGAAGTCGTTGTTGAGGTCGGCCTCGGGCGTGGTCTCCTTGTACAGCGCGACGTACTTCTCCAGCGCCGCGACGTTCTTCGGGTCGTTGACGGTGGTCGTGTCGCCGTTCCAGAAGCTGTCGATGCCCGACTGTCCGTACATCATGTCCAGGGCCTGGGCGATCGAGCCGGCGCCGCCGCGGAAGGTGAAGCCGAACTCGTTGTTCTTCCGGTCCGTCAGCTTCTCCGTCGCCGTGAAGAACGCGTCCCAGGTGGTGGGCGCCGGCACCCCCGCGGCCTCGAACAGGTCGGTGCGGTACCACAGGACGCCCATGTTCGCGGAGGTCGGCACCGAGAACAGCTCGTCGCCGCCGCCCGCCACCTGCACGCTCTTGACCAGGTCGGGGTCGAACCTGCCCTTCAGGGGGCTGTCGTCGATGCGGTCGGTCACCGGGTCGAGCGCGCCCTGCGCCACCAGGCTCGCGAGCATCGCGGTGCCCACGCCGCCCACGTCGGGCAGCCCCTTGCCGCCCGCGATGGCGGTGTCGTACTTGGACTGCACGTCGGCGGCGGCGACCCCGACGTACTTCACCTTGACGTCCGGGTTCTTCTTCTCGAAGCGGGAGATGATCTCCTTCCACACCTCGGTGCGGACACCGCCGTTGTTGTCCCAGAAGGTGACGGTGCCCTTGCCGCTGCCCTCGCTGCCCGAGCTGCCCTTGCCGTCGGTGCCGCAGGCGGACGCGGTCAGCGCCAGCGCGGAGACGGCCGCGACGGCGGCGGCGAGGCGCGCTCCGCGGCCTTTCGGTGCTCTCATGGTGACTCTCCTGTCGGGGTGTGTGCGGGTGGTGGGGACGTGAGGGAGGGTGGCCGGGGGTCCGGCGGGGGTTCCGGGCCCGAGCGGCGCGGGCCGTCGCCGGTGTCCGCGGCGGTGGGTGCCGTCGCCGAGGCCGGCGGTCCAGGGGCGCATCGTCAGCCGCTCCCCTCGACGAGGCGGCGGGCCAGCGCGCCGGCCTGCGCGGGTCCGAGGCTCCCGTCGGCGACGGCGGTGACGATCCGCCGGGTCACGGTGCCGCCCGCGGGGACGGGCAGCCGCCGCGCCCAGGCGAGGGAGGAGCCGACGCCCGGGTACTCGGCGGTGCGCACGAACCACGGGTCGCGGCGGGTCCCGGCGGTCGCCCCGGCGAAGACCAGCGTCCAGCCCTCGCCGGAGAGGGCCAGCCAGTCGGCCGCCCGGCCGTGCACGGCCTCCTCGCCCTCCGCGCCGGCCGTGAACACCCGTGCGCGCTCCGGCTCGGCGGGCGCCCGCCAGAAGAAGCCGCCGTAACCGGCGCCGGGACGGCCGTTGGTGGCGGGGCTGCCGAGGGTCAGCTCCCGGTCGCCGGGGTTGGCCAGCGCGAAGGTGACGTCGAGCGCCCAGCAGCCCTCGCCGAGCGCGCGGGCCGTGACCGTCCGTCGCTCGCGGAGCAGTTCGCGGTCCCCGGTGCGCCAGGACAGCTCCTCGGTGAAACCGTCCGGGCCGCCGCGGAGCAGGCCCAGGTGCTCCTGGACGCCGTGGTCGTCCAGCTCGGCCGGGCCCCGGTCGCGGACGTAGGTGCGCCCGCCCCAGAAGTTGCGCCCGTCGACGTCGGGGACGGCGACGCTCACCCCGAGGTGGTGGAGGTGGTCGCCGGGCATGAACTCGGTGACGGGCACCCCGGCCAGGGTGGTCAGCGGGTGCAGGTACGGGCGCGGTGCGAGCCGCCCGGGCAGCTCGGGGTGGTGGACGTACCGTCCGACGGTGCGTCCCGCGGCGCGCAGCACGGTGGCCGTCATCGCCGGACCACCCCGGTCGGTGCGGCCCACGGGGCGCCCAGCTCGGAGAAGAGGGCCAGGGACTCCGCGCCGGCGGTGACCATGCCGTCGACCCCGGTGACGACACGTCGCGTGGACCGTTCGCCGGGCTCGGTGCGCCACGCGCCGTCGGGGAGCGGCACCGGGTCCGGGGCGATGCGCACGGCCTCGACGACCTTCATGAAGGCGCCGGTCGCGCGGGGCGGCACGAGCAGGTCCTCGCCGTGCCGCACGTGCGCGACCAGGTTCTCCAGCAGGTCCGTGCGCCCGTACCGCTGCTCCTGCGGGCCGCGCCCGGCGCGTTGCAGCAGGACGCGGTCCTGCTTGTACCAGAAGGTCACACGGCCGCGGTCGCCGTGGACGACGACGTACGGCTCGGTGTTCCGCTCGGCGCACAGGGTGGCGGTGACCGTGACGACCGTGCCCCGCGCGGTGCGCAGCCGCAGGGCGGAGGTGTCGTCGGCCTCGATGGCGTTGGCCCGGAAGAGCTCCAGCTCGATCGCCCCCACGTCCTCGGCGCGTTCGCTGCCGTCCAGGGCGAGCGCGGTGGCGACGGCGTGGGCGAGGGGGTTGGTGAGCACCCCGTCGACGACGTCCGTACCGCCGATCCTGCGCCGCCCCGACCAGGCGGCCCGGCGGAAGTAGTGCTCGTCGCGCACCCAGTTGCCGGCGGCGCCGATGCCGCGCACGGCGCCGATCGCGCCGTCGGCGACGAGCGCCCGCACGGCGGTCACGGCGTGCGAGCCGAGCGACTGGAAGCCGATCTGGCAGGCCCGCCCACTCGCCTCGACCCCGGCGACCAGCCGCTCGTACGCGGCGTAGGAGGGCGCGGGCGGCTTCTCCAGCAGCACGTGGGCGCCCTGCGCGGCCGCGGCCAGCGCCAGGTCGGTGTGCGTGTGGAGGGGGGTGCAGACGATGACGATCCCGGCACCGGTCCGCGCGGTCAGTTCGCCCAGGTCGGTGCCGTGGGCGGGTTCGGGGAACCCGGCCGGTTCCCCCGGTGCGAGCGGGACCGTGTCGCAGATCCCGGCGAGCCGCACCAGACCGGTGGCCGACAGCCTCCTCAGGTTCTCCAGGTGCCAGGCGCCGTGACCGCGGGCCCCGGCCAGGACGACGGGCACGGGCGCGTCGCCGGGCGGCGTCGCCGCCGGGCCGCCGCCGGCGGGCCGCGTGGATGCATCTCGCACGGTTCGGACCTCCTCGTCCGCGGGACAGGGGTGGGGGGCGGGACGGACGTCAGCCCTTCACCGCACCCGCGCTGAAGCCGGTGACCAGCCACTTCTGGATGAAGGCGAAGACGATGACGACCGGCACCGCGGCCACGACGCCGCCCGCGGCGAGCGTTCCGAGCTCGACGCTCTCGCCGGAGCCGATGGTGTAGCTGAGGCCCACGGGGATCGTGTACTTCTCCTGCGTGCTGAGGAACATCAGCGAGAAGAGGAAGTGGTTCCAGCTGTGCACGAAGGCGAAGGAGCCCACCGCGACCAGCCCCGGCCGCAGCAGCGGCAGCACCACCGCGCAGAAGGCCCGGATCCGGCCGCAGCCGTCGACCCAGGCGGCCTCCTCCAGCGACACCGGGACGTTCCTGATGAAGCCGCTGATGAGGATGATCGACAGCGGCAGCTGGAAGACCGTCTCGGCGACGATGACGCTCCACAGGGAGTCGATCATGCGGAGTTCGCTGAAGATCTGGAAGAGCGGCACCAGCATGAGCGCGCCCGGGATGAACTGCGAGCACAGCAGGGCGAGCAGGAAGGCGCGCTTGGCGCGGAAGTCGAAACGGGCCAGCGCGTAGCCGCCGAGCAGGGCGATCACGGTGGTCATCACGAGCGTGGCCACGCCGATGAGCAGGCTGTTCTTGAAGAAGACCGCGAAGCCGAGGTCGTTCCACACCTTCGAGAAGTGCGCGGTGGTGGCCGGCCACGGCACCAGCGAGGTGGACCCCGAGGGGCGCAGCGCGAACAGCAGCATCCAGTAGAAGGGGACGAGCGTGAACAGCAGGTACAGACCGAGCGGCAGGTAGATCTGCCACCGCGGCGCACCCGCGCCGAGCGCCCGGCGCCCGCGGCGCGGCCCGGTGCCGCCGCCGTCGGGACGCACGGCGGGCGCCACGCGCGGCAGGGGGAGGCCGTTCCTCTCCGGCACGGTGGTGGTCATGTGCGGTCGCCCCCGAACTTGCTCAGACGCAGGTAGACGATGGAGCAGAACAGGAGGATCACGAAGGCGACGGTGGTGAGCGCGGACGCGTAGCCGAAGTCGTGGCCGTCGATGCCGGTGTTGGCGACGTACAGCGGCAGCGTGGTCGTCGAACCGGCGGGACCGCCGCCGGTGAGCGTGTAGAGCAGGTCGACGTTGTTGAACTCCCACACCCCGCGCAGCAGTGTGGACAGCACGATGGCGTCCCGCAGGTGGGGCAGGGTGATGTGGAAGAACCGCCGGAAGCGGCCCGCGCCGTCGACCGAGGCCGCCTCGTACAGCTCGTTCGGGATGGACTGCAGGTCGGCGAGGATGAGGATGGCGAAGAACGGCACCCCGCGCCACAGTTCGGCCAGCACGGCGGCCGGGAAGACGGTGTCGGGATCGGAGAGCACCGAGGTGCCGTACTCGCCGATGCCGGCGTCCGCCAGGTAGCGGCTGATGCCGGTGGCGGGGTTGTACAGCAGCATCCAGATCGTGGTGGTCAGCACGCCGGAGACGGCCCACGGCGAGAAGACCAGGGCGCGCGACAGGCCGCGGCCGACGAAGGTCTGGTTGACGACCAGGGCCAGGGCCAGTCCGAGGGCGAGCTGCAGCCCCACCTCCGCGGCGACCCACTTGAGGCTGAAGAGCAGGCTCTGCCAGAACAGCGGATCGTCGAAGAGGATCCGCCGGAAGTTGCCGAGGCCGGCGAAGCCGTTCCGCCAGGGCTTGGTGACGTTGTGGTCCTGCAGGCTGTAGTAGAGGACGCTGACCATCGGGTAGGCGATGAAGCCCAGCATCAGCAGGACGGCGGGGGCGATCAGGAGGTACGGGGTGCGCCGGGCCGCACCGGACGGCCGGCGCCGCGGGGGCCGGGGTGGTTTCGCCACGGCAGTGGCCATGACCGGTACTCCTTCGTACGGGTGCGGGGAAAGCGCTTGCCGAGTGGTACGGGGCCGCCACGGGCGCGGTGGCGGTACGGGCGGTACGGGGTGGTGCGCGGCGGGGCGTCAGCCCGCGTAGGGCTCCGGCACTTCTCCGGGCCGGGCCAGGAAGCGGAAGTCGCAGCCGGTGTCGGCCTGGGTGATCTGGTCCTGGTACAGCGCGCCGTAGCCGCGTCCGTAGCGGGGCGGCGGTGCCTGCCACTGCGCCCGCCGGCGTTCCAGTTCCGCGTCGTCGACCTCCAGGCGCAGGGTGCGCGCCTGGACGTCCAGGGTGATCGGGTCGCCGGTACGGACGAGGGCGAGCGGCCCGCCCACGTGCGACTCGGGCGCCACGTGCAGCACGCACGCGCCGTAACTCGTGCCGCTCATCCGGGCGTCGGAGATCCGCACCATGTCGCGCACCCCCTTCTTCAGGAGGTGGCCGGGCAGCGGCAGCATCCCGTACTCGGGCATGCCCGGGCCGCCGAGCGGACCGGAGCCGCGCAGCACGAGCACGCTGTCCTCCGTGATGCCGAGCGCCGGGTCGTCGATGGTGCGCTGCAGGGTCCGGTAGTCGTCGAACACCACGGCCGGCCCGGTGTGCTTGAGCAGGTGCGGCTCGGCGGCGATGTGCTTGATGACCGCGCCGTCCGGGCACAGGTTGCCGCGCAGGACGGCGACGCCGCCCTCGGCCGCGAGCGGCCTGTCCAGCGGGCGGATCACGTCCTCGTCGTGGACGAGGGCACCGGCGAGCTGTTCGCGCAGCGTGGCGTGCGCGACGGTCGGCCGGTCGAGGTGCAGGACACCGGCGTCCCGCAGCCGGGTCAGGAACCCGGGGAGGCCGCCCGCGAAGTGGAAGTCCTCCATCAGGTGGCGGCCGCCCGGCCGGAGGTTCGCCAGGACCGGCACCGTGCGGGCGATGCGGTCGAAGTCGTCCAGCGTCAGCGGGACACCGCTGCGCCCGGCCATCGCGATCAGGTGGATCACGGCGTTGGTCGAACCGCCCAGCGCGAGGACCGTGGCCACCGCGTCCTCGTACGCCTCACGGGTCAGGATCGCGGACGGCCGCAGGTCCTCGCGCACGAGGTCCACGATCCGCATCCCCGAGGCCGCCGCCATGCGGTCGTGCCCGGAGTCGACGGCGGGGATCGACGACGCGCCCGGCACCGTCATCCCCAGCGCCTCCGCCGCGGCGGTCAGCGTGGAGGCGGTGCCCATGGTCATGCAGTGGCCGGGCGAACGGGCCAGCCCGCTCTCCAGTTCGGCCATCTCGCAGTCACCGATGAGGCCGGCCCGCTTGTCGTCCCAGTACTTCCACATGTCGGTGCCGGAACCCAGGACCTCGGTGCGCCAGTGCCCGGGCAGCATGGGCCCCGCCGGCACGAACACCGCGGGCAGGCCGGCGCTCGCGGCCCCCATGAGCAGCGCGGGCGTGGACTTGTCGCAACCGCCCATCAGGACCGCCCCGTCCACCGGGTAGGAGCGCAGCAGCTCCTCGGTCTCCATCGCGAGCAGGTTGCGGTAGAGCATCGGCGTCGGCTTCTGGTACGTCTCCGACAGCGTCGCGACGGGGAACTCCAGGGGGAAGCCGCCCGCCTGCCACACCCCGCGCTTGACCGCCTGGGCCCGGTCGCGGAGGTGGACGTGGCAGGGGTTGATGTCGCTCCAGGTGTTGAGGACCGCGATCACCGGCTTGCCCAGGTGCTCCTCGGGCAGGTAGCCCAGCTGCCGGGTGCGGGCCCGGTGGCTGAACGAGCGCAGGCCGTCCGTCCCGTACCACTGGTGGCTGCGGAGCTCTTCCGGCTTCTTCACGGCGGCCCTCCGTCCCGTCCCGGCTCACACGTCCCAGCCGGCGACGAGCGCGGCCACCCGCTCGCGCCGGCCCCCGGTCAGCAGGCGGCTGGGCGGGCGCACGTCGCGGCGGCACAGTCCCAGCACCGCCAGCGCCTCCTTGACCACCGACACGTTGTTGGCGGACTGCTGTTCGGCCCGCAGGTCCTCGAACTCCCTGATCTGCTCCCACACCTTCATCGCCGCCGCGTAGTCGCCGTCGCGCAGCGCGCGCAGCATCTCCAGGGACACCCGGGGCGCGACGTTGACCAGGCCCGAGGTGAAACCTCTCGCGCCGACCGCCCAGTACGCGGGGGCGTACAGCTCGGCGAGGCCCGCGACCCAGGTGAAGCGGTCCAGCCCCGCGTCCCGGGCCACCGCCGCGAAGCGGGCGGCGTCCGGCACCGCGTACTTCACCCCGACGACGTTCGGGCACAGCTCGCCGAGGCGCGCGATCAGCCCGCCGTCCAGCACCGCGTTGCGGACGTACGGGACGACCCCGGTCTCCGGGACGGCCTCCGCGATGGCCCGGTGGTAGTCCACCCAGCCCTCCGGCGACACGTACGGGTGGATCGGCTGGTGCACCATCACCATCTGCGCCCCGGCGTCGCGTGCGTGCCGCGCGGCGGCCACCGCGGTCGGCACGTCGTGGCCGACGCCCACCACGACCTGGGTGTCCGGGTCCGCCTCGGCCATCGTCAGCTCGACGACCAGCCGCCGCT
This sequence comes from Streptomyces sp. NPDC059718, assembly GCF_042733315.1. Lineage (NCBI taxonomy): Bacteria > Bacillati > Actinomycetota > Actinomycetes > Kitasatosporales > Streptomycetaceae > Streptomyces > Streptomyces sp. NPDC059718. Next base: position 21,987 of record NZ_JBHWGA010000032.1, on the reverse strand, counting down.
CGGCCGGGTCGAGGGCGTAGAACTCCCCGGTGTTGCCGTTCGGCGTGACCGTCCGCACCCCGCTGTCGAGCAGTCTGCGCAGCAACGCCCGGTACGCGGTGCGCTCCACGCCCCCGTCCGCGCCGAACGGGGTCACCGGGATCGCCACGACATCGGCGAGCGCCGACGACTGCTCTGCGAATGACATGCGGTTGCCCTTCGGCTCGGGTCGCTACGGGGTGCGGTGGGGTGTGGGGGAGCGGGCGCGCGGAGGGCCGTCCCCTCACCCCGCGCGCCCGCGGCTCAGCGGGCCGTTCCTCCGCCGCCGTCCGAGCCCTCGGGGAACGCCCGGGCCACGAAGCTCGCGATGTGGTCGTGGAGCAGCCGCGCCGCGCCGTCCGCGTCCCCGTCGAGGGCACGCGCCAGGATCTCCCGGTGCTCGCGGGCCTCCTGCTCCCACGACGGGGTCTCCTGCCAGACCACCGCCGAGACCAGGGCCGCCTGGTCCCGCACGTCGTCGAGCATCCGGGCCAGCAGGGGGTTGCCGCACGGCGTGTACAGCGCCCGGTGGAACTCCCGGTTGGCGAGCGACCGGTCGGCCCGGTCCCCCGCCTCGTCGGCCCGCGACAGCGCGTCCCGCGCGGCCTCCAGCGGGGCGCGGTGCGTGACCGTACGGCGCAGCGCCTCGGGCTCCAGCAGCAGGCGCACGTCGTACACCTGACGCGCCATCTCCGCGTCCACGGTCCGCACGGTCACGCCCTTGTACTGGCTCATCACGACCAGCCCGGTGCCGGCGAGCGTCTTGAGCGCCTCCCGCACGGGCGTCTTCGACACCCCGAACTGCGCGGCCAGCTCGGCCTCCACGAGTGCCTGACCGGGCTTCAGCCGCCCGGTCAGTATCCCGTGCTTGATCGTTTCCAGCACGACCTGGGTACGGGACGGAATCGGCGTCGGCGCGATGCCGGCGAGCAGGTCCATGGGGGCTCTCTCGGATCTCACGTATGGCGTCTCATATATGACGTACGAAGTGCGACGCGATGAAAGTAGGGCGGGGGGCGGGGTTCGTCAATGGGCCCGACGCACTTTGTGTGCGGTGCGGTTGTCGTGTGCGAGTGCGTTGTGGTTGCTGTTGGGGTTTCTCCCCCGCCCTCCCGCCCGATTGCCCGGCGCGGTCAGTGCGGGCCTGCGCACTGTTGGTTTGGGGTCGGTGCCGCGCCGGGGTACGCCCCCAGCCTTCGGCCGGGGGGACCCCCATGGGGGCACCCCGCCACACCCCCTCCCACCGGTTGGGGCGACTGACGACCGGAGGGGGTGGAGAGGGAAAGTCGCCTTCCGCCGACCGAAGCGCAGCGGTATACCGGCGAGGTAACCGATCAGGTTCGCCCCGAAGCAGACGCGCCCACGTCATTCGGTGGCGGATCCCCGCTCGTCCCCTGCGGCGGGGCGCACCCCCTCCCGATGTGTGGGCGACTGACGGCCGGAAGGGGGTCAGGGGCGCACGTGCTGCTGCAGTCCGCAGGATGCGAGCACGAGGTGCAGGCGCTCGTCGGTGGCCTCGGCGAGAGGCGGGACCAGCAGGGTCGCGATGCCCGCCTCGACCGCCGCACCGTCATAGGCGGAACGGTCCCCGACCATCAGCGCCTCGCCCGGACCCACCGCGAGCTCGTCCAACGCCATTCGGAAGATGGCGGGATCGGGCTTGCAGACACCGTGCTCGAAGGACAGCACGAACCGGTCGACGTAACCGTCGAGGCCCGCCTTCTCGAACCAGGGGCGGATGTCGAAGTGGACGTCGCTGACCACGGCAACCCGCACCCCGGCGGCCTTCAGCGTCGCGAGCGTACGCTCCACGTCCACCGCGAAGAGATCGACGTCCGGTTGCGCCAGTTCGGCATAGAGGGCGTCCATCAGCGCCTCGTCGATGCCCGCGGCCGAGGCCCAATGCCTGAAGCCGGCCCGGTACGACTCCACGGACGCGTCCGCGCCGTTCATCGCCTGCGCCACTTCGGGTTGCCTGATCGCCGCGTCGAGACCAGCGCTGAGCCGCCTCACCTCCGACGGCGAGGCGTCCCGGGCGAGACGCCTCAACGCGCCCTCGATCCACGCCCCGCCCTTGGGACCGGCGTGGTCAGGCCCCCACTTGGGGACGATGAGCGTTCCCACCCAGTCCAGAAGGACGGCCCTCACCTTTTCGATCACCTCGCCGGTATACCGGTGCGCTGCTGTCGGCGGAAGGGGACTCCCCTCCGTCACCCCCTCCGGCCGTCAGTCACCCGCTCCGGTCGTGGAGGCGCCTAACGGCCGGTGAGGGTGCAAAGAGCGGTCCGGGGTGGCCGCAAGTGCCTTACTGACCCCCCACCGGCCGTCATGCGCCCATACGACGGGAGGGGGTGTGGCGGGGTGCCCCCATGGGGGTCCCCCCGGCCGAAGGCTGGGGGAGACGAGCGGCGAACCCGGCGCCCAATGACGTGGGGGTAAACCGCGAGCGCTGAGGACGTGCGCCGGCGCGGCCACGACCCCACGCCAACGGTGCGCAGGCCCGCACTGACCGCGCCGGGCAATCGGGCGGGAGGGTGGGGGATGCCCGCCGCAGGCGCAAACAACCCGCACACAACCACCGGGCCGCAACCACACCCCACCCGCACCCGAGGCGCAAGCCTCACCCCACCCCCGCCAAAAACGACCGCACCGCCGCCAGGTCCCCCGCGGACGCGAGCCCCGCGTGGTAGAGCCGCAGCTCCGTCGCCCCGGCCGCCGCCGCCCGGGAGGCGTCCGCGGCCAGCGTGCCGGGGCTGCCCCCCATTCCCGCGACCACGGGGAAGTTGGCGGCCAGCACGGTGCCCGCCCGCGCGTGCGGCACGCAGGCCGCCACCAGGTCCGCCCCGGGCAGCACGAGCCCGTCCGCGTGGCCCAGGACGTACCCCGGGTCGACGCCCACGTTGGCCCCGCAGCGGTGGGCGTGCGGATCCGCGTGCAGCAGCACCTGGAACCCCGGTGCCGCCGCGGCCCGTGCCGCCGCGGCCCGTGCGGCCGCACCCCGTACCGCCTCCACCGCCGCCCGCTGCAACTCCCGCGCGACGGGGCCCCGCCACGCCGTCGTCAGCCCCGCGAGGTCCGCCCCGAGCAGCTTCTCGACGTCGGCCCACTCGTCGGGCCCCGGGGTCCACTCCCCCGCCCACACCGGCGCCAGGGCGTCGCGCACGGCCGCCCGCAGTTCGTCCGGGTCCGCGCCCAGCCCGGTGTACCCCGCCTCGCACGCGGGGCAGAAGCACAGGGACATCAGGTACTGCGCGGCCCCGGGCAGCGGCACGCCGCCCGTCTTGTCGTGGGCGTGCAGGTGGGCGAGGCCGTACCAGCCGCAGGACTCCAGTTCCGTACCCGCCGTGCCGGTCCCCGGCCGCACCGCGGCCTCCGCCGCCAGCGTGACGAGGTACTCGCGCACCTCCGGCTGGGCGATGCACGGCGCCCACGGGTAGTGGTCGCCGTAGGCGTTGCGCACGGCCACCCGGGGGTGTTCGTCCCCGAGGCGGGAGTTGTGGGCGAGCACGACCCAGGAGTGCACGGCCAGTCCGGCCGCCCGCAGGGCCCGGGCGGCCTCGCCGTAGGCGTCCTCGGCGCCCGCCCAGTCCTGGGTGTACGGCCGCAGGGCGCGCCCCGCCCAGCGCCGCTCGTCCGGCGGGTAGAGCACGGCGGCGTGGCGGGCGGTGACGACGCGGTGCCCGGGGTGGCGTGGGGTCAGCGCCCGTGTGGAGTGGTACGCGGAGGCGAGGGTGACCTGCTGCACGCCGAGGCCGGCGATGCGGTCCGCCGCCTCAGGGTCGCCGACGACGTCCCACGGGTAGACGAAGGTGGAGGCTCTCAACGCGGCTCCTGGGGATGGGGGTTGACGCGGGTCACCGTACGTCAGTCCTCGCCGAGCAGGGCGAGTCCGCGGTCGATGAGTTCGGCCAGTTCCTTGATGTGCGCGGGCGCGGGCTCGGACAGCGGCGGGCGCACCTCGCCGACGTCGAGCCCGCGCAGCCGGACGCCGGCCTTGACCAGGGAGACGGCGTAGCCGCGGCCCTGCTGGCGCAGTTCCACCAGGGGCCGGTAGAAGCCGTCGAGGAGGGCGTTCACGGTGGTGTCGTCGCCGCCGGTCAGGGCGCGGTGGAAGGCGAGGGCGATCTCGGGCGCGAAGCAGAAGACCGCGGAGGAGTAGAGGGTGACGCCGATGCCTCGGTAGGCGAGGCCGGTGAGTTCGGCGGTGGGGAGGCCGTTGAAGTAGCGGAAGTCGCGGTCGGGGACCGCGCTGCGGACGGCGCTGATGATGCGCTGCATCAGGTCGAGGTCGCCGACGCCGTCCTTGAGGCCGATGATGCGCGGGATGCGGGCGAGTTCGGCGACGGTCGCGGGGGTGAGGACGGCGTTGTCGCGCTGGTAGACGATGACGTCGAGCGAGGTGCCCTCGGCGAGCGCCGCGTAGTGCCGCAGCAGTCCGGCCTGGTCGGCGACGACGAGGTAGGGCGGCATGGCGAGCAGTCCGTCGGCGCCCGCCTCCTCGGCGAGGCGCGCGAACTGCAGGGCCAGGGCGGTGCCGTAGCCGGCGCCGGCGACGACGGGGACCCGGCCCGCGGACTCCTCGACGGCCGCGGCGACGCAGGCGCGGAACTCCTCGGGCGTCAGCGCGTGGAACTCGCCGGTGCCGCAGCACGCGAAGACCGCCCCGGCTCCGGCCTCGATCCCGCGGCGCACGTGCGCGCGGAAGACCTCCAGGTCAACGGCGCCGTCCGGGCCGAAGGGCGTCACGGGGAAGAACAGCAGGCCGTCGAGGCGCGCGGAGAGTGAGGCGGCATCGGTCATCGGGTTCTCCCTGAAGACTGGCGTCTGTGCGCTCATCTGATCGATGTCTATATTCATGAACGCGTTTACGCTAAGGCAGCACATAAGGAGGGGTCAAGGAAGACAGCCGCAGGTGGTGGAGTCTTGACGCTTCGACAAGCTCTCTTTAGCGTGTCCATGCATATGAATGACATCCACGAACGTGGACGTCCGATCGAGGAGACCCGCGCATGCCCGCTCCCCGCACCGTCCTGCTGACCGGCGCCGCAGGCGGCCTGGGCACCCTGATGCGCGAACTGCTGCCGGCCTACGGCTACCGGCTGCGCCTGCTCGACATGCGGCCCGTCGAGGGCGCACCCGACGCGATCACCGCGGACCTGGCGGACCGCGCCGCCCTGCGCGAGGCCGTACGCGGGGTCGACGCGATCATCCACCTCGCGGGCATCTCCCTGGAAGCCCCCTTCGAGAAGATCCTGCGCGCCAACATCGAGGGCACCTACCACCTCTACGAGGCCGCCCGGGAGGAGGGCGTGCCGCGGATCGTCTTCGCCTCCAGCAACCACGCCGTGGGCTTCACCCCGCGCCCGGTCGGGGACGACCCGCTCATCCCGGTCGACACCCCGCGCCGCCCCGACACCTTCTACGGCCTGTCCAAGTGCTTCGGCGAGGACCTCGCCCAGCTCTACTGGGACCTGCACGGCCTGGAGACCGTCTCCATCCGCATCGGCTCCTGCTTCCGGGAGCCGACCTCGGTGCGCATGCTGTCGGTCTGGATGAGCCCCGAGGACGGCGCCCGGCTGCTGCACGCCGCCCTCACCGCCGAGGGCGTAGGGCACACCGTGGTCCACGGCAGCTCCGCCAACACCCGGCTGTGGTGGGACCTGTCCTCCGCGCGGGCACTGGGCTACGAGCCGCAGGACGACTCCGAGCCCTTCGCGGCCAAGCTCATCGCCGAGCAGGGCGAACTCGACCCGGACAACCCGGACCACGCCCACCTCGGCGGCCACTTCACCACGCATCCGCCGCTCTGGCCCCACTGACCCGCGGCGGCCCCCAGCGGCCCTGGCGGCCGCGTTCCGCGCCGCCGTTCACCTGGTGGATCTGCGCGGTGATGTGGGCGGCACCCGGAGAGGCGAGCCAGTGGGCGAGCGAGGCGACGTCCCCGGGGACGCCGACCCGGCCGGTGAGGGTCTGGCCGACGAGGAACGCGCGCCGCTCCCGCGTCATGCGCCCGCCGAAGAACTCGGTGTCGTCGATGAAACCGGGCGCGATGACGTTGACCGTGATCCCGCGCCCGCCCAGGTCGGCCGCCAGGTCGTAGGCGTACGGGTGCAGGGCGGCCTTGGCCGCGCCGTACGAGCCGGACCCGCCGCCGCGCACCGCGGCGATGGAGCTGAGCAGCAGCACCCGGCCGCCGTCGGCTGGCAGGTCGCGCAGCGCCTCGGTGAGCAGCACGGCGGTCAGCACGTTGGACCGGAAGTTGCCCGTCCACAGCTCGGTGGGCGACGGCTCGCCGCCGCCGAGCGCGACGTTCCCGCCCGCGTTGTTGACCAGGACGTCCACCCGCCCGAAGCGCTCGGCCACGAGCTCGCGGACCCCGGCCGTCTCCGCCTCGTCGGTCAGGTCCGCCGGGACCGCCAGGGCCGATCCGGAACCCAGCCGGGCGACCGCCCCGTCCAGGACGTCCTTACGCCGCCCGACCAGCACGACCCGGTCCCCGTCGCGGACGAAGGCCTCCGCGACGGCCAGACCGATGCCCGTACCGCCACCGCTGATGACCACGATGCGCGACACGTGAAAACCCCGTTCGGTAATGGAACCGTAAACCCGGAACGATCGTTAAGCGGAACATGACCGCAATGACACCCGGCTCGAACATCCCGCTCTCCGCGGCGCGCGTGGCAGTGGAGGTATCCGCGCCCGTGCGGCTTGATGTGTCGGGCCTCCTGATCGCCGCCGACGGCAAGGTGCGCTCCGACGACGACTTCGTGTTCTACAACCAGCCCGCGGGGCCGGGTGTGACCTACCGGTCCGGCGGCGGCACCTCCCCCGACGCGATCACGGTGGACACCGTGGCCGTGCCCGCCGGCATCGAGAAGATCGTCGTGACGGCGAGCCCCGACGCGCCCGGGGCGACCTTCGCCGGCACCGAGCCGACGGCGACGGTGCGGGACGCCGACAGCGGCGCCGTCCTGGCGACCTTCACCCCGCCGGCCCTGAGCACCGAGACCGCCCTCGTGGTGGTCGAGATCTACCGCCGCTCCGGCGCCTGGAAGGCCCGCGCGGTCGGCCAGGGGTACGCCAACGGGCTGGCGGGCATCGCGACCGACTTCGGCGTGTCCGTCGACGAGCCCGCGGCCGCCGCGCCGCAGGCACCGCCGCAGGCGCCGCCCGTGGCTCCCCCGCCGCCCGCTCCCCCGGCCGCCGCCATGACGCCTCCCCCCGCGCCCCCGGCGCCGCCCGCGCCGCCGGCACCCCCCGCCCCGCCGGTCGGCACCGGCAAGATCAACCTGGACAAGGGCCGGGTCAACCTCCAGAAGAACCAGACGGTCTCCCTGGTCAAGGGCGGCAAGCCGCTGATGACCTCGGTCCGCATGGGCCTCGGCTGGGAGCCCGCCTACCGCGGCAAGGACATCGACCTGGACGCCTCGGTCATCGCGTACGGGCCGCAGCGCAACCACATCGAGTCCTGCTACTTCGGCCGGCTCACCATCCTGGGCGGCGCGATCCAGCACTCCGGTGACAACCTCACCGGCGAGGGCGCGGGCGACGACGAGGTCATCACCGTCCACCTCGGCGGGCTGCCGCCCGAGGTCACCGGGCTGGTCTTCACGGTGAACTCCTTCTCCGGCCAGAAGTTCAACCAGGTGGCCAAGGCCTACTGCCGCCTGCTGGACGGCACGACGGGCGAGGAACTGGTGCGCTTCGACCTCACCGGCGCCGAGCCCCGCACGGGCGTGATGATGGCCAAGTTCGTCCGCCAGTTCTCCGGCGAGTGGGAGATGACGGCGCTGGGCGACTTCGTCGACTCCCGCACCGTGAAGGGCATGGTCAAGCCCGCCGCGCAGGCGCTCTGAGCGACGCGGGCGCGCCCGGTGGTCCGTGCGGGGCACGGACCACCGGGCGCGGGTGGTGCGGTCGGAGCTCAGCAGGCGCCGCCGTGGCTCTGACGGCGCCACGGTCCGGTGATGGCCAGCATGATGCCCGGCACCTGGATGTTGGCGAACAGCGTCCTGCCGTCGGGCGAGAAGGTCACACCGGTGAACTCGCTGTACTCCGGCTCCTGCGCGGTGCCGATGTTCAGCTCGTTGCGGGCGATCGGGTAGGTGCGGCCGTCGCCGAGCGCGCCGAACAGGTGCTGCTGGCCCTCGCCGTCCTCGGCGATGACCAGGCCGCCGTAGGGCGAGACGGTGATGTTGTCCGGGCCGTCGAAGGCGCCGTCGACCGACGGGTCGGGGTTGACGCCCAGGAGGACCTTGAGGGTCAGGGTGCGGCGCTTGGGGTCGTAGAACCACACGGCACCGTCGTGGGACGCGCCCGGGCTCTCCTCGCGGGCGTAGGAGGAGACGACGTACACGCCGCCGTCGCCCCACCACATGCCTTCCAGCTTGCGGGCCCGGGTGACCTCGCCGGCCGCGAACTGCTTGCGGACGGAGGTGGCGGCGGCGTCGCGGTCCGGGACGTCCACCCAGTCCACGCCGTAGACCGTGCCGATCTTCGTGGCGCGGGACAGGTCGTCGACGAACTTGCCGCCGGAGTCGAAGCACTTGAAGGCCTGCAGCACACCCGCGTCGGCCCCCAGGGCGCGCAGCTTGCCGCGGCCGTGGTGGAAGCCGGCCGGCGGGGTCCAGCGGAAGAACAGGCCGTTGGGGTTGGAGGCGTCCTCGGTGAGGAAGAGGTGGCCGCGCTTGGGGTCGACGACGACCGCCTCGTGCGCGTAGCGGCCCAGGGCCTTGATCGGCTTGGGGTCGCGGTTGGCCTTGCGGTCGTACGGGTCGACCTCGAAGACGTAGCCGTGGTCCTTCAGGAAGCCGTTCTTGCCGGCCTTGTCCTCGGTCTCCTCGCAGGTCAGCCAGGTGCCCCAGGGGGTGCGGCCGCCCGCGCAGTTGGTGACGGTGCCGGCCACGCCGACCCACTCCACGACGTGGCCGCCGTGCTGGGCGACCTCGACGATGGTCACGCCGCCGGCCGCGCCGGAGTCGTAGACCAGGCCCTCGGTCAGCGGGACCGGGTGCGGCCAGTCGGCGCGGGCGCCGGCCAGCTCGTGGTTGTTGGCGAGCAGCGTGGCACCGCGCAGCCCCTCGAAGGTCGCGGTGCCGTCGTGGTTGGAGGGGGTCGACTCGCCGGACTCCAGCTTGGTGACGCCGGTCCGGGTGATGACGCGGTACGAGAAGCCCTTGGGCAGGGCCAGGATGCCCTTGGGGTCCTTGATCAGATCGCCGTAACCCAGCCGGCCGTGGTGCCGGGACGCCCCGGCCTCCGCGGCGGTCGCCGGGGCCTCGGCGGCGAGGGCGCCCGGCGCGGTCGCGAGGACGTCGACGGTTCCGGCCAGCGCGACTCCGGCGCCGGTGATCGCCGTGCGCTTGGCGAAGTCTCTACGGGTGAGCGGCATCGTTGTCTCCTGGGGCCACGAGGTCACTGCTCTGCCGCAGTCACGCTCCCGCTCCGCGGCGAACGGGAGTTGAACTGAGCGGGACATTCCGACGCCCATTCCCTGAGGCGTTCGGGCCGCCTCCGCACCCCGTTCCGCAACCCGTTCCGCGCCGCGGCAGGCGGCTCAGGGCGCCGTGGGTCCCGCCGAACGGGCCTTGAACGCGGCCTTGCGCGCCTCCTTGGCCAGCCGCTTGTCGGGGTGGATGCGGCCCATGGCCTCCAGGACGTCGGCGGTCGCCGGGTGGTCCACCCGCCAGGCCGCGGTGAAGAACCCGTCGTGCCGGGCGACGAGGTCGGTGACCAGCTCGCGCAGCAACTCGGGGTCGTCGTCGGCGTCGAGCTGGGCGGCGATGGTGTCGACGGTGAGCCAGAAGATCATGTCCTCGTCGGGCGTGGGGACGTCCGCCGCCTCGCGTTCGGTCAGCCAGACCCGGGCCAGTCCGCCGAGCTGGCGGTCGGCCAGGACCTCGCGCAGGGCCGGCTCTGCCTCGTCGCCGAGCAGGCTCAGGGTCTGCTGGGCGACCAGCCGGCGGCCGGGCGCGTTGCGGTCCTCGCCGCGCGCCGCCTCCAGCAGCTCACGGGCCGCGTCGTACGGCTTGCGGTTGCCGAGCCAGGCGTCGGCCTCCCGGCGGGCGATCTGGTCCGGGTACCGGAACAGCGCCTCCAGGAGGGCGGCGGCGGGCTCCCCGGCCAGGTCGCCGGCGACCGGGGCGTGCAGGCCGGCCTCGACCATCCGGGACCGCACCCCGTAGACGCCGAGCGGGGTCAGCCGCACCAGGCCGTACCGGGAGACCTCCTCGGGCCCGATCTCCTGCGGGAAGGCCAGCGTCCCCTCGGCGGGGCCGGCGTCCTCGGACTCGGCCTCCTCGATCAGCGCCTCGTCCAGCGGCTGGTACTCCAGCAGCCCGGTGGTCGTGAGCAGCCGGAAGTGCTCGTCGAGGCGCATCATCACCTCGGTGACGTCCTCCAGCAGGGCGTCGCTCGGCTCCTCCACGTCCTCGGGGACGACGAGGGAGGCGGCCAGGACCGGCAGCGGCACGGCGTCCTTGGCGTCGCCGCCGGAGTCCTCCATGACGGTGAAGAGGTAGAGGTTGGCGAGCGCGCCGTCGAGGAACTCGGCCTCCTCCTCCGGGTCCCAGTCCAGGGTGCTCAGGTCGACCTCCCCGTCCGGGCCCAGTTCCTCCATCAGGCCGTCCAGGTCGGGGGTCGCGGCCTCGGCCAGCGCCGTGTCCAGTGCGGCGAGCCACAGCTCCAGCACCTCGCGGGGCTCGCCCGCGTCCAGCCGGGTCAGCGCCTCGCCGGGCACGGCGCGCCCCGCGGGCTCGTCCAGGGCCACGCTCGGGGCGCCCTCCTCGTCCTCGTCCGCGGTGTCCGCGATGTCCAGGTCGACGAGGCCCGCGTCCACGGCCACGCCCCAGGCCTGGGTCGTCTCCGCCGGGCCGTCCGGCTGCTCCTCCAGGCCCAGCTCGCGGACCGCGCGCGGGACGTCCTCGGCGGTCAGCTCCCCCATCGCGTCCACGGTCACGTGCGGCGCGCACCAGCGTGCCAGCCGTACCGCGCGGTCGAGGAGCGGTACGGCGAGTGCGAGCCGCGCCAGCTCCTCCTCGGGCAGCAGCCTCACCGGCGGCAGGTCGAGGCGGTCAGCGGCCATGGCGGGATCTCCAATGCAGCGGTGTCTGGGGGCGCGTGAGCGCGCAGCACCAGCCTAGACGTGCGGGCGCCCGGCGGGTGCGCTTCGGCCTCCCGTCACCCGTCGTTACCGCAACGGACGCGCGGGGCGTCGGCATTGGCGCGCGTCGGCGGACCCCGGAGGGCGACCACGGCGGCTCCACCCGTCAGCGGTGTCACTTCCGCCCCACCGCCGTGGCCGGGCACCGGTGCGCACGTCCCGGAGCCCGCGCCACACGGCGCGCACGGGTGTGCGGCAGGGCGTACGGCGGGCCCTTCGCGCCCCGCGGGGTGGGGCGGGGCGGGCGCCGGGCACCTGACGTGATCCCCGCCATGACGACGAGCGGGGCGGACCCGGCGCAGGAGGCGCTCGACCGGCACGTGCGGACATTCTTCGCGGGCCACCCGGTGGGCACTGCCGACCGCGACCTGGGCGACGGACGGCGCGGCACGGTCCCCGGCCTGCGGGTCCTCGAGGTGGGCCCGGGCCCCCGCGGCGACTACCGGACCTACGTCACGGCCGGTCGCGGGTCATGGTTCGACCGCGACTTGCCACCGCCTCGAGTTCGTCCTGACCGCCCCGGTCCGCGACCCCCGCTTCGCCGACCTGATCGCCATGACCGTCCACCACCACCGCGGTCCCCGGCCGCATCCGCTCGACGTGGGCCACAGCCTGCCGGTCGGCGGGCCCTGGGTCCCCGGTTCGGCCTGCGACCACATCCTGGTCAGCCTCCCGTACCTGCACGGCCCCGAGCCCCTGGAGCGGCGCTTCGACGACGCGAAGATCCTTCCGCCGGCCCCGCACCGGGCACCGGTCGTCCGAGCCGGCCCGCTCCGCCGACCGTGGTCAGTCCTGCGAGAGGAAGTCCTCCAGCGCCTCCAGCCAGGCGTCGGGCTGATCGACGTGGGTCATGTGCCCCGCCTCCTCGATCACCGCCGCCCGCGCGGACGGCAGGAGCCGCAGCGTGGGTGCGACCAGACCGACCGGGAAGGTCATGTCCTGCCGTCCGTGCAGCAGCAGCACGGGCACGCCGAGCGCCGCGAGCCGCCCGGGGTCGCCGGGGCGGCGCGGCCCCGGCAGCGTCCCGGCCTGCCAGGGGCGCAGCCATTCCGCGGTGAAGCGGACGCCGCGCAGGACGTCGAGGTAACCCGGCAGGGCCTCCTCCCGCCACACGTTCGCCCGCGCGGAGGCCACGGCGGCCGCACGCGTGAGGGCCGCTCCGGACAGCGAGGGGTCGGACCACACCGCGGCCTCCGCCGCCAGCCGCTCCTCGCGCTCCCGCCAGCCGTCGAAGGCGTCCGGCGGCACCGGCAGGACACTGCTCGACGCGATCACCAGGCGTCGTACACGCCCGGGCGCGGCCAGGGCGAGGCGCTGCGCGATCAGCCCTCCGTACGAGAAGCCGAGGACGTCCGTCCGCCCGATCCCCAGGGCGTCCAGCAGCCGCACGAGGTCGGCGGTGGCCGCGTCCGGCGTGTAGTGGCCGTCGGCGAGCCCGCGCGTGGAGCGCCCGCAGCCGCGCAGGTCCGGGAGGACGATCCGGCGGTGCCCGGCGAGCCGGTCCAGGGGCCGGCGCAGGTACGTGTGGTCCCAGTCGGGTCCGCCGTGCACCACCAGCAGCGGCGGGCCGGACGGACGGCCGGCCCGGGCGACGAACAACTCCACCGCCGGGTCGTGCGAGACCGGCACCAGCATCTCCTCGAACACGGGGGCCAGTATGACGATCCGACAACGTCCCTAGGATGGCCGGGTGACGACGGACACCGCTACGCCGGACCGCACCGAAGACGCCGCCGGCGACCCCCGGGCGGCGACCGCCGCCGACTGGCCGCTGCGACTGCGCCGGTTCGGCCACAGCCCACGCCCCCGGACCGACACGCGCGAGCGGCTGGTCCCGCCCTTCCCCGAACCGGGCACCCGGACATGGCAGGCCCTGGGCCTGGGTCCGGCGCCGGCGCACCGCGCCGCACGGGCCATGGGCTGGCTCGGCCCCGTCCTGGTCGCCGTCCTCGCCGGCGTGCTGCGCCTCGTGGACCTCGGCAGCCCGCGCGCCATCGTCTTCGACGAGACGTTCTACGCCAAGGACGCCTGGTCCCTGCTCCGGCTCGGCTACGAGGGCACCTGGCCCGACCGCAAGGTCTCCGACCCGCAGATCCTGGGGGACCCCCAGGTCATCCCGCTCTCCGAGACCGGCCACTTCATGGCGCACCCGCCGATGGGCAAGTGGGTGATCGCCCTCGGCGAGTGGATGTTCGGCCTGAACCCGCTCGGCTGGCGCTTCATGGCGGCCGTGCTCGGCACGCTGTCGGTGCTGATGCTGTGCCGCATCGGCCGCCGGCTGTTCCGCTCCACGGCACTGGGCTGCCTCGCGGGCGGCCTGATGGCGGTGGACGGGCTGCACTTCGTGATGAGCCGGGTCGCCCTCCTCGACGTGGTCGTCATGTTCTTCGTGCTGGCGGCGTTCGGCTGCCTGCTGATCGACCGCGACCGCGCGCGGGCCCGGCTCGCGGCGGCCCTCCCGGTGGGCCCCGACGGCTTCGCCGGGCCCGACGCCGTCACCGGCGCCCGCGCGGGAACCGGCCCGCGTCCCTGGCGGCTCGCGGCCGGCGCGCTCCTGGGCCTGGCCTCCGCCGTCAAGTGGAACGGCCTGTACTACCTGGCGTTCTTCCTGCTGATGACCGTGCTCTGGGACGTCGGCGCCCGCCGTCTGGCCGGGGCCCGCCGCCCCCGCCGCGCGGTGCTCCGCCGCGACCTCGGCTGGTCCTTCCTGTCCCTCGTCCCGGTCGCCCTGGTCACGTACCTGGTGACCTGGACCGGCTGGTTCCTCAGCGCCGACGGCTACGGCCGGGACTGGGCCGACGGGCGCGGCGGCACGTGGTCGTGGATCCCGGCCCCGCTGCGCAGCCTGTGGCACTACGAGTACGGGGTCTACCAGTTCAACGTCGGCCTGGAGGACCCGCACCCGTACCAGTCCAACCCGTGGAGCTGGCTGGTGCTGGGCCGTCCGGTGTCCTTCTTCTACGAGTCCCCCAAGCCGGGGCAGGACGGCTGCGACGCCGCCAGCTGCTCGCGGGAGATCCTCGCCCTCGGCACGCCGCTGCTGTGGTGGGCGGCCTGCTTCGCCCTCGTCTACCTGCTCTACCGCTGGGCGCTGCGCCGCGACTGGCGCGCCGGCGCCGTCCTGTGCGCGGTCGCCGCGGGCTACCTCCCGTGGTTCCACTACCAGAACCGCACCATCTTCTCCTTCTACGCCGTCGTCTTCCTCCCCTACCTCTGCCTGGCCCTCGCCATGGCGCTCGGCGCGCTCCTCGGCCGGCCCGGCGCCGGCGAACGCCGACGCACCTACGGGGCGGTGGCCGGGGGCGTCCTCGTCCTGCTGATCGTCTGGAACTTCATCTACTTCTTCCCGATCTACACCGGGCGGACGATCCCGTACGACGACTGGCACGCCCGGATGTGGCTGAACACCTGGATCTGACCCGGCCGCCCGTGGCCGGGATACCATGCCCCCCCGTCCAGGCAGCCCCGTCCGGAGGTGTGCGATGGCACGTCCCGTCTTCCCCGAGGCCCCCGTCCCGCCCGGTGAACTGGACCGCGCGCTGCGGCCGTTCGGAACCTCGACGATGCTGCCCGGCGAGGCGTACACCTCGGCCGCCGTCCTCGACTGGGAGCGTCGGCACCTGTTCGCCGGCACCTGGTGCTGCCTCGGCCGCGCCGACGACCTGTTCACGGGGCCGGACGGGGCCGCCGTCACGCAGCGCGCCCTGGTCGTGGGCGACGTCCCGGTCCTGCTCACGCGCCCCGGGGACGACGGCGCCGTCCGCGCGTTCGCCAACACCTGCCGGCACCGCGCCCACGAACTCCTGCCCGAGGGCGGCACGGGCACCCGGGAGATCGTCCCGTGCCCCTACCACGCCTGGGCGTACGGCCTGGACGGCGCGTTGCGCAGGGCGCCCGGCTTCCAGGACGTGCCCTCCTTCGAGCGCCGGGACCACGGGCTGGCCGAACTGCCCGCCGTCGAGTGGCACGGCTGGGTCATGGCCAACGCGACCGGTGACGCGGCCCCGTTCGCCGAGCACCTCGGCGGGATGGGCCCGCTGGTCGACCCGTACGCCCCCGGGGAGCTGAAGGCCGCCGAGCGGCACGGGTACACGGTCCGCGCGAACTGGAAGGTGATCGCCGAGAACTACCACGAGTGCTACCACTGCCCCCTGATCCACCCCGAGCTGTGCGCCGTGTCCCCGCCGACCAGCGGCGACAACTACGACCTCCCCGGCGCATGGGTGGGCGGGGCGATGGACCTGCGGGACGGCGCGGAGACGATGTCCCTGACCGGCCGGTCCCGGGGGACCTTCATCGACGGCACGGACCGGCGCCGCGTGCTGTACCTCGGCCTCTTCCCGAACCTGCTGCTCTCCCTGCACCCCGACTACGTGATGAGCCATCTGCTCGTCCCGGAAGCCCCGGACCGCACCCGGGTCACCTGCACCTGGTACGTACCCGAGGGCGTGGCCGACGCCTCGTACGCCGTGGAGTTCTGGGACCGCACGAACCGGCAGGACTGGGCCGCCTGCGAGTCGGTGCAGCGCGGCCTGGCCTCCCCGCACTTCCGCCCCGGCCCCTTCGCCCCCAGCGAGGACGCGGTCCACCGCTGGGTCACGATGGTCGGCCGCGCCTACCGCGGCACGCCCCCGTGGGAACCGCTCGACCCCGCCTAGTCCGCCGCCCGGGCGGGTCACTCCACGAAGCTGCCGCTCCGCGACCCCATGCGCGCGTCCCCGACCTCCAGCAGTACGTCGGAGATCGTGAAGTGCTTTTCGAGGGCCGTCCGCAGCGACTCCAGGGCGGCGCGGATCTCGGACAGCTGCTCGCGCGGCTCGCGCTCCCGCAGGTACCGGACGACGGATTCGTACGTCGACGGTCCCCATGGGGACGACGTGGCGAGCGCGGTGTCACGCCACCGGGGCGCGAACTCCTGCAGGTTGGCCATCATCCGGCGCTGCCCCTCCCTGCTGCCGGGATGACCGACGTCCATCGCCCTCGCGAGGTCCTCCTGCGTCGGGGCGAGCGGCAGGGCCCCGGAGCGCATGATGGCGAGGAGCACCTGCAGGGCGTTGAACTTGCCGCTGAGCAGCGGCTGGAGCCGGTTGTAGGCCTCGGGGTCGATGATCTGCAGCGCCACACCGTGGTCACCCATCAGGCCGGAGATCCGCGCGAGGTTCACGATCTGCCTCTGCACACCCCGGGCGACCCAGTCCCCCGCGCCGAGCGCGTACGCGTCGTCACCGTGCTCGAGGTGCCGGCCCATTCGCTCCGCGTAGCCCTCCAGGTTCCTGACGATGCCTTCCGCCTCCAGCATCGCCTCGTTGAGCCGCACGTAGAGGATGAACAGCTCCGCGCCGAGTTTGCGGCGCCGCTTCTCCTCGCGGATCGCCCTCAGTCCCGGCAGCCCTTGCACGAGTGCCTCGACCAGGGTTCGTACCAATTCGACCATGGCTTTCCTTCGCGGTCCGATCGAACGGTGGTGGGAACCGGCAGGGCCCGGACTCTAACAGCCGCCAACGCGTGCGGGGGCCCCGCGCCCGGCGCGCCAGTACCGCTCCGGACGCTGCGGGCCGCATACGCTGCCAGGACGTGCGACCCGGCGTCCCCGGCTACGCGTACGCACGGGGAAATGCCGGACGCGGGAAAGGGTGTGGCATGACGTCCCCAGGCGTGCACCTCCGGGAGATCACCGACGACAACCGCGAGGCCGTCCGTGCCCTGCGCGTCCGGAACAAGCAGAAGCAGTTCGTCGCATCCGTGTCCCTGTCGCTGAAGCAGGCGGCGAAGATGCCGGACGCCAACCCCTGGTACCGCGCCGTGTACCGCGGCGACGAGCCGGTCGGCTTTGTGATGCTGTCGTGGAAACCGCAGGCCGGCCCCTACCAGGGACGCCACTTCATCTGGCGCCTCCTCATCGACAAGCGCCACCAGGGGCACGGCATCGGCCGGGAGGTGCTCACCCAGATCGCCGACCTGGTCCGCGCGGACGGCGCCACCGAGCTGCTGACCAGCTACGAACCCGGCGACGGCGAACCGTGGCCCTTCTACCGCAAGTTCGGCTTCGAGCCGACCGGTGAGATCGACGACGGCGAGATCGTCCTGCGGCTCTCCCTCCCACCCGGCTGAGCGCCGCGCGGGCGCGTGAACGCATCGGTCACCCGTCGAAGCGCCGCCACGGGATGTCGAGCGGTCCGAGCGGATGCAGTGCGCCGCGGTGCCGGGCGCCGGCCCAGACGTCGAGCTTTCCTTCGTCCCCGCCGGGGCTGACCGCGGCGACGAGACCAGGGCCGACCAGGAAGTCCGTCGGCGCGTCGGCGGGCGACAGGAACGGCCGCAGTGGCACGCGCACCAGCCGGCTTTCGAGAACGGGAAGCAGATGCGGGGGAAGGTCGTCACACCAAGCCTGATGGACGGCGCCGAGCGCGGCCTCCGCAAGGGAGAACTGCAGGAGGAATCCGCTCAGCGGTTCCGGCTCGGGCACAGGGTGGCTGTCCTCGAACCACACGATGGGATCGGTGTCGGTGGCGCCCGGCTCCCAGGGGATCGACCAGTCCCAGCAGCCCTGGCACTCGACACCGAAGACCAGGCGATCCGCGGTGCTGTCCGTGCGCAGCTTGTCGAGCGGCCTGATCCGGTTGTGCCTGCCGAGGACGGCAGGGCGCTGCGCGGCCAGACGGTAGAAGTCGGCCAGTGCCCCCGGGATCGAACCGGGCACGTCGGTGACCGCCCCCTGCGGGGCGGTCACCGGGTACCAGCCGGTCAGAAAGGACTCAAGGGCCCGGCCGGGCGCCGTCCGCACGTCGCCGAGCCAGTCCGGCCCGGGGAGAGGGGGCGCATCGCGGCCTGCGCCGGCTGCAGCTGTCGTACAGCGCCCTGAACTTCTTCAACGGCCTCTCGGCGGCCGGGCTGGTGGCCTATGTGACCCGACACGCCGGCAGTGTCGGCTGGGGGTCGTACTCCGCGTTCGGCGGAGTGGGGCTGGTCTCCGGCGCCCTGTACATGACGCTGCGCAAACGGCCGCATCGCGCCGACGTCCTCCTGCCCGTCGCACAGGCCACCGGCGCCGTGGTCGGCCACATCCTGCTCGTCGTACCGGGTGCCCACTGGCTCTGGTACCTGGGGAGTTTCGGCCGCAACGCGGGGCTGCAGCTCACCGGCGGCCCGATGACCGCGATCTGGCAGCGCCAGTCACCCGGCGACGCGCTCGGCGTCGTCAGCGGCTGCCGCCGCCTGATATCCCAGGGCGCCTACCCGGTCGCGGTGCTCATCGGTGGACTTTCCTACGATTGGTGGACGGCAGCGGTCGATTCCGACGGCATGTTCTTCACCGTCCTGGGGGCCGCGGAACTCGCGGCGGTCTCGCTGTGGCTCTTCGGCCCCGTACGGGCGGTGTTCGTCGCCGAGAACACGCACGTCGGCGAGCAGCCGATGGGGAAGACCGGCGCCAAGGTCGCCTAGGACGAGGGGATCTGACGCACCCCGACGTACGAGCGCCCTCCCGCGGGAGGGCGTTCGCCACGTCGGCCAAGGCCGCCGCCGGTTCACGGCCCGGAGGACGCGGTCGACCGCGGCCCGGGTGCGCCTCGCTGTTCGGCATCAGGTGGGTGCACGTGCGAAGGGTGAAGCTCGGATCATGGTGACCGAGGCACTCACTCAGCGCCTTGCTGCTCTCCCCGGCACCGAACGCACCTCCGACGAGTCCACAGCCGTCGACTGGCTCTCGCCCGAGGAGGTCTCGGCGCGCATGTCCGAGGTCTTCGCGGTTCGGCTCCCGGACGCCCTGGGCAGTGCCGGCCCGCATGTCCGTAGTCACGACGGCAAGCGCCTTACCGCGGTCCAATGAACGTCAATCGCAGTCGGAGGATGAGCCGAGAGCCCCGGCGACCTGAAGGACCTCTGAAGAGGTCGCCCGAACCGCGATGAGTTCCAGCACGGTCTCGGGTCTTCAGGTACATCCATCTTCTGCACGCGAAATTGGAGGCACCTTGAAGCTCTTGCTTACGTCAGGCGGCGTCACGAACCCAAGCATCCACACGGCGCTCGTGAAGCTTCTCGGCAAGCCGATCGCCGAGTGCCACGCCCTCTGCATCCCGACAGCACAATGGGGTCACCCGATGTGCGGGCCGACATCGGTGCGGGGCCTCGTAGCCGCCCAGCCCACGTGGCAACACCTGACCGGCCTCGGCTGGGCGTCACTCGGCGTCCTCGAACTCACCGCACTGCCCAGCATCGGCGCGGAACGATGGGTCCCCTGGATCCGGGAGGCCGACGTGCTCCTGGTCGACGGCGGCGACGCGACGTACCTGTGCCACTGGATGCGGGAGTCCGGGCTGGCCGATCTGATGCCTTCGCTGCCCGACACGGTCTGGGTGGGAGTGAGTGCCGGAAGCATGGTGATGACGCCCCGGATCGGAGCGTACTTCGTCGAGTGGCCGTCCGCGCCGGACGACCGCACTCTGGGAGTCGTCGACTTCTCCATCTTCCCGCACCTGGACGCTTTCCCAACGAACACCCTGGCTGACGCGGAGCGGTGGGCCGCCGACATCGGCGTCCCGGCCTACGCCATCGACGAACAGACGGCCATCAAGGTCGTCGACGGCTCCGTCGAGGTGGTCTCCGAAGGACAATGGACGAAATTCGGGGCATAGCCGCCCGACAGTCGTGACGTCGCGTCGTTCCGCGAGACCTGCAACCATCAACCGAGACAGGACATCATGGTCTGATCTCTGTCGGGTCTCGGTTGAGGCTTGACGGTTTGGCGTCGCGTGATGCTTGACGTTTGGGCTAGACGGTTTTTCGTTTGTTGTACTCCCCGGATTTGCGGACGACCACTCCCTTGGTGGTGGTGCGGGGGACGGTGGTGATCAGGTCGTTGCCGTGGAAGACCTGGATGACGGTGTCGTCGAGGTGGGCGGTGACGACCTGGCGGGCCCAGGTGCGGCCGACTTGGACGCGCTGGCCGGCGACGACGAAGCCGCCGTTGCTGGAGACGATCCGTTCGGCGGTCTGCGGTGCCGGCGGTGGGACGGTCGGTGGCGGGCCGGCGAGCCGGGCTCCGCGCAGTCGGCCGCAAGCCGTCGCCGGCAGCGGGCAAGGCAGCGCGGCCAGCAGGACCCGTCGTTCATCCAGGACCTGCATGACGGTGCCGTCCAGCCGGAGGGTTACCCGTCGTCCGGCGAACGCCCAGCCGATGTTGACCTTGTCGCCGCCCAGGCCGACGTATCCGACCGGGTTGACGGTGCGGTCGACCTCCACCGCCGCAGCAGTGGCCGGGCCGGGCTCCTGGGTCCACGGGCCGGCTGGCCGGGCATCGCCGCAGGCCAGCAGGGTTCGAAGGTCCCGGCCGGACAGTTTGGAGGGCAGGGTCTTGTGCCGGGTGCCATCGATCAGGACGTGCAGCCGGTTCACGTCGATCCGCAGGGTCACCGCGGTGCCGGCCAGGGCCGGGCCGAACCAGATCTGCTGGCCGCACAAGCCCAGGTTGCCCGACCGCGGCACCACCCGGTCGACCTCGACCGCCCCGACCTCGCCGCCTGGCTTCGTCCACGACCGCGGCTCGGAACGCTGCTTCGGCACCACCGCGGCGGGATCGCCAGGCGTCGCCTCCAGACTGGGTGGAAGTTTCACCGGTAGCGCCGTGACCTCCGTGCTGGTGAATCGGCTGGCCGGCGGCTGCATGTCCAGCGCCTGGTGCGGACGGGCGGTGTTGTAGTCGACCAGCCATGCATCGATGGCTGCCTGGGCGGCTGCGAGGTCGGTGAACCGGTCGCAGTCGTCCAGGAGTTCACGCCGCAGGGTCTGGTGGAACCGCTCGATCTTCCCCGTGGTTGTCGGCGACTTCGGTTTGGTCAGCCGGTGCTTGATCCCGTTCTCCCGGCAGATCCGGTCGAACAGCACCTCGCCGGGCTTGCCCGAGCCGAACCGGGCGGTGAACTGCTTGCCATTGTCGGTCAGCACCTCCTCCGGGACCCCGAACCGCTGCAGGGCCTCCCCGAAGGCCAGGCAGACCGCACGTCCGGTCGCCCGCGGCACGACTTTCGCGATCACCACGAACCGCGAGTGGTCATCGATGCCGGTGACCACCTTGCACTCCGCCCCGCCGGCCAGCAGGACGCCGCCGACGATGTCCAGCTGCCACAACTCCATCGCCGCCGAGCGTTCCCACCTGCGGTAATCCGACCTGCGGCGCTTCCTGACCCCCGGCTCGACCAGGCCATTGCGGACCAGCACCCGATAGACCGTCGCCCGCGACGGCACCGGTGTGATCCCTTTGCGTTCCAGTTCGTGCACCAGCCGCCGCTGACCCCAGCCCGGATGCGCCCGCCGCAGGTCACACACCAAAGCTTCCACCGCGGACGGGATCCGGTGCGGACACGACGCCGGGCGGTGCGAACGGTCCGCCAGCCCCGAAAGACCGGCCTGCTCGTACTTGCGCACCCACGCATGCACCGACTGCCGCGAGACCCCGTAACGCGCCGCGACCTCGACCACCGGGGCGCCCGCGGCCACCTCCATGACCGCGTGATACCGCTGCTCGACCACGCTCAACTCCACCAGCACGGCCCCGGCCCTCCCCGCACGCGCGAATCAGACGCGTACAGACAAGCCGAGGCAAGCGGTGTCAAGCATCAGGTGAAGCCACACTGTCAACCATCAACCGAGACAGGACATCATGGTCTGATCTCGGTGCGGTAAGACTCTCTCTACCTCATCAAGCCCCGCCCTTCCGGACTCCGTTGGGAAAGTCGTGATTCGGGCGTGACAGTGTCGTTTGTCTTGTTGATGGCTATGGTCGTTGGCGGGATGGAGGAGCGGGATGTCGC